>CALMVQ010000190.1 GCA_937873135.1 uncultured Scytonema sp.
TAGTTGCTCCTCCTCTTCTTCCACCGATAGGAAACTTTTTCCGTTCGGTAGTTGCTCCTCCTCTTCTTCCACCGATAGGAAACTTTTTCCGTTCGGTAGTTGCCCCTCCTCTTCTTCCACCGATAGGAAACTTTTTCCGTTCGGTAGTTGCCCCTCCTCTTCTTCCACCAATAGGAAACTTTTTCCGTTCGGTAGATTCTGCTTTAGGTTATCCTCACGATTGCCTTTCAAATGTAGATAGCGCTTACCTCGCAGATAACTTATAGTTTCTGGTGTAATGTTACGCCTTCCGAGTTGGTGATTGGCAATCCAGCAGATAGCTGCTTCTCTGTTTGGAATCTCAATTTCTACTATTTTGTAGGGAATTTGCAGCTGGGTACATATAGAATAGCGATTGTGTCCATCCAGCAATATGCGCGTACCCTGCCACACTACCAGAGAGTCAATACAGCCACATTCTTTTAAGTTTGCTTCCAGTTGTGATTTTTCTTCATGTGATAGAGGGGGAATGAGGTTGCTGAATTCTGGATCAATTTGAAGGTTAGGAAGTGATATTAATGCATCCGGTATTGTCGTTTGTTCGCTTTGCCAGCGTTCTTCGCCGATACTAAAATAACTTTGTAAATGGCGATCGCTCTTTAGTGTCGAAGCTAAATTGAGACTCATGATTATAGGCATTCACAAATAACAGAATCAATACCCAGATACTGGGAAAATTTGGGTTTCAAGTCCCCAGATGCTGATCTCGAATAAGTAGAAAATCGTGCAACGCCATATCCTCTAGCATCTGGTACAGAGCGTGGGGACAGTCACTCTTAGAGCGGGTTTCCCCCCTTTATTGCTGGCTGCCTAACTTCCCGCACGCATCCGGTTGGAGGCTCACTTATTAGAGTGAGTACAAGGTTCAAAACAATCAAGCTCGCAATCGCCAATACAAGTAAGGCGGTAAAGGTGAAAAGTGCTATGATCTAAATGCTTATATTGTTTCATTCATTAATTAGTTAATCCTGTCAACAACTTAAATTGCCGATATAGCAATTATATAAAATAAAGTTGCTAAATTGACAATATCTTAGTAAAGATATGTTGCTATGATCCAGCACAAAGAAATTTTTAATCAATTATTGTTGGCTTTTGACTATTCAGCCAAGCAGGTTAGCCTTTGGACTGGAATCCACGAAAGTCGGCTCAGTCGGTTTCGCACTGGTAAAGTAGACTTGGAGGCAGGAGAATTTTTTGATTTACTAGCTCAGATGCCAAAAGAGTTCCAAGATGGTTTCTGGTTGAAGATTCGTGAAGGTGAAACTTCATGGCGCGCTCGAATCTTATTTGCTAGCCACAGTGAAGTTGAAGAAATTCTTAAAGGATTGGCAGAAAGGTGGGCAAGCAGCGCTGACACAAATAAAATTGCTTCGTGAACTCAAGCAAACGAGTAATTATAAATCAAGCGAGAAAATTTATAAGAAATTAGGCTGAAAACCCCTTATAAGGAAGACACATAGCGTCTGTGCCTTCAGGCAGGAGAGTGTCAAACGGCTATGCATTAGAGTGTGATAAAGAATACAAGACTCGAACTCGTAACCTCTACAGTGCGCTCGTAGCACTCTACCAACTGAGCCTCAACTATCGGAAGAGCGATCGCACGAATTGCGGCTTTCCGACAGACATTCTAACCCACCGCAAGCACTTGGCTTGATGCTACGTATATCACCTTTGGGCCTGGATGACTGAAAAAATTCATTTTCTGATAGCATATAGTAGTTTCCATAGCCGATGCACGAAAGCATTGCCCAGAACCAGAGCGTTACGCATTTCGCAACAAATTTTATTATTTTGGTGTACCCTATGTAACATGCTCTAATTAGCTGGTTGGAAAACAACAATGCATTTTTTCACAGCCTGGAGGCAATTGCACTGGCAAGAATATGCTGCGGAAATGCTAGGAACTACATTCAATATCTTTGTGGGATTTAGTATAATTACCTTCAATTTTGGTAAGGGTTTACCAATGGAACACCTAGTCCCCACTCCTAGCATTCGATTGCTAATTAATGGGCTGATATTTGCTGGAAGTGGAGCACTTTTTTCAATTTCACCTTTGGGTAAACTGAGTGGCTCTCACCTCAACCCTTGTTTATCATTGGCTTTCTGGCTACAGGGCAAGATGCATAAGCTAGATTTAGTTGGGTATGTCATCGCACAATTTCTTGGCGCAATTATCGGTTGTTTGTTAATAAAGGTTGTGTGGGGACGCTACGCAGCTAGTATCAACAATTGCATAACTTTACCCGGACATGGTTATGCTATCTGGTACGTGTTTCTAGCTGAAGTGGTGATGACATGTCTGCTGGTGCTGTCTATCTTTATGTTTTTAAGCAGTCAGAGGCTAATGCGCTGGACACCACTTATGGTATGGTTGCTTGTGGCAACAATGGTTTGGTTGGGAGCCCCAATCTCTGGCACCAGTTTGAATACGGCACGCAGTATTGCCCCCGCTTTAGTTACACCGCTTTGGCAGTACCAGTGGCTTTACTGCATTGCTCCACCATTGGGAGCAGTGGCTGCTGTTGGCATCTTTCAACTCATATCTATGGGTGAGCGATCGCTACTGACTTGCAAACTTTTTCATTCTCCCGATTACCGTTGTATTTTCAAAAACGTTCGAGTCCCTTACAAACAAGATAGTCGCATTAAGTAAACTCCTGATACTTGGCGATCGCGAACGGTTATAAAGATAACATCCGCCTTCAAAATCTTGTAATGTTTCATGAGTATTAACTTTGGACGAGAAATTTGTAGCAACCTGGATACAGCTTCGTCGCGAGAGTGGTTGGTAACGAACGGGATCGGTGGTTACGCTTCGGGCACTGTAGCAAATCTGTTGACGCGGCGCTATCACGGACTCTTAGTAGCAGCCCTCAAGCCGCCAGTGGATCGAACCCTTTTACTGACAAAGCTAGATGAAACGGCTTCATACGATGAACACTCTTATCCCCTTTACACTAATCGTTGGGCGGGTGGAAGTATCGATGCTGAAGGACTGAGTCACATTGAACGCTTTCAATTGGAGGGAACTATTCCTGTCTGGACATTTGCCTGTGCTGATGCTCTGCTAGAAAAGCGGGTGTGGATGCAGCCAGAAGCCAACACGACGTATGTACGTTATGATCTACGTCGTGCAAGCAAACCGATGTTACTCACACTCAAGGCATTGGTGAATTACCGCGATTATCACGGTAGTACTCAAGCCGGGAGTTGGCAAATGACTATTGATTCTGTGGAGCAGGGGATACGTGTAACTGCTTTGACAAATGCTGTACCATTGTATCTTCTGTCTAATCATGGTAAAGCTTCACCTGTCGGTAAGTGGTACTATGGATTTGACTTAGCAGCAGAACGTTACCGAGGACTAAGCGACAAGGAAGATCATTTTCATGCAGCAACGTTTGAAGTAACGCTACAAGAGAGTGAATCCTTCACTTTTGTCGCCAGTACTGAAAGAAACCCTAACTTAGATGGTGCAGGAGCGCTAGAAATTCGCCGCACTTATGAGCAAAATTTAACAAGAGTTTGGAAAAACAGTCGCTCCTCTGCTGCTCAAGAAACACCAGAGTGGGTGAATCATTTGGTACTAGCTGCTGACCAATTCATTGTCAACCGTTCATTGCCCAATGAACAAAATGGTAAGACTGTGATTGCAGGTTACCACTGGTTTAGCGATTGGGGACGCGACACTATGATTAGTCTACCAGGTCTCACCCTCTCTACAGGTCGCCCAGAAATCGCACGCTTAATTCTGCAAACCTTTGCCAAGTATGTAGATCAGGGAATGTTGCCCAATCGCTTCCCTGATGCCGGAGACGCGCCAGAATACAATACGGTAGATGCAGTACTGTGGTATTTTGAAGCAGTACGGCTTTATTATGCAGCAACTAAAGAAGAGGCGCTTATTCAAGAACTCTTTCCAGTTCTGGCAGATATTGTCAACTGGCACGTTCGTGGCACTCGTTACAATATTCACGTTGACTCAGCAGATGGGTTAGTTTACGCTGGAGAAGCGGGTGTACAACTTACCTGGATGGATGCTAAAGTAGGCGATTGGGTGGTCACGCCTCGGATTGGCAAACCTATAGAAATTAATGCTCTGTGGTATAATGCTTTGCGAACAATGGTGAAGTTTGCTCGTCAGATTGGTAAGCCATATGAAGAGTATGAGACGCTTGCTAATCGTTTATCTGACCATTTTCCGCGATTCTGGAACAAATCGAGTGGCTATTGCTATGACGTTTTAGATGGACCCAACGGTGATGACGCATCGCTACGACCTAATCAGATACTAGCAGTATCGTTGCCAGAAAGTCCATTGACCCCTGAACAGCAAAAGGCCGTCGTAGAGGTTTGTGGACGAACACTCCTAACTTCACATGGGTTGCGATCGCTTGCTCCCAATGATCCTCAATACCAAGGACACTATGGTGGAGATCAACGGACTCGAGACGGTGCTTATCACCAAGGAACAACTTGGGGTTGGTTATTAGGTCCATTTGTCTTGGCACATTTGCGTGTGTTTCAAAATCCAGTTAAGGTTCGGAGCTTTCTTGAACCAATGGCAAACCACCTGACTGCCCATGGGCTTGGTAGTCTCAGTGAAATTTTTGATGGTGATGCCCCGATGACTCCGAGAGGGTGTATTGCCCAAGCTTGGACTGTTGCAGAAGTGCTTCGCGCATATTTAGCCACGAAATCATAAAAAGACAGCCATGAGTCATAGGCATCCGCTACATTTTTCCTAGACAGAAACTGACAACAAAAACGCCTCGCTCGTGCCGAGCGCTAGCTTCTAATCGGCTCATAGGCTGGTGCTTTCCCTGGCAGCTTCCAGCAGGCGTTCCACCGATGTGCATCGGCTGTACACCTTTTACTACTTAGGGGTTGCTGTAGCTCTACCAGTGACAAAACTTACCAACCCTGTGACTATCAAAGCCAGAACTGAGGTAGCAAACTTCTTTTCATCTTCAGATGGACTACCTGTGATCAAGGTAAATAGAGAGTAGCCACCGACAGCAAAGATGAAAATGAGCGCGGCTGAAAAAACTAATACATCTCTCAAAATAAATAAAAACCAATCTTTCCTTAAATCTTGTGTGGATTTGAGTTCCCTTAGCTTCCGCTCAAGTTCTGCGTCTTCTTGAGACTGCAAGTTGACTGATGACATAACCAGTGGATTATTACCTTGATTCGCAATTAGATTGGATAAATCTTCTAAATCTGCCATGCCGCTAAATACCAACAATCTCAGTCTCTAGATTTTTGTTTTCATCTGTAATCCACAAATGCTTGCCTTTCTGCTTCGCTTCTGCTGCTACCTGCATTAAAACTATTCCCTTCAGCAGAACCTCACCCGTATCTCCATTAAGCTGTTGTGCCACATTATTCAATGTCTCGTACAGTTCTGGTGACAAATCCATACTGATTTGCACTCGTTGATTTTCTCCTTGTAAAGTCATCGTTGTTGCCTCAAAATGCCACTACCTCTATTTTGCCTAAAATACGAGGCGATGTTTGACTCAAAGCCGCTTCCTTAACCCTTTCAATTCCTAGATTCTCGATATCCCTAACAACTGAAGTCACGGTTGGTTATACGAACAAAGCTTACCTACGTAGGCTATATTAGTCCGCGCCGACGGACTTTGTTTATATAGCTGCGACTTTAGTAGTCAGTTATTTTTTCCTGGGATGCTCCCAAAACAGCATTAGAGGTTTCGTGAATCTCTAAATAATAATACCTCTATAAATGAACAAAATGAATTTGAGGTCGGACGAAATTACCCTTTTCATCTAAACCACTTATACATACAAATCCTTCTCTCATCCTTGTTACACCAGTTACAAATATTATTTTTTTCATTTATCATTATGCTGATAATTCTTATCTTTTATTTTGTATTTCTATATTTAGCAAATTAGAGATAATAATAAAAACCGCAGACCTACGCATAAAACGCGAATATATCAGCGTTTTATGCGTAGGTCTGCGGTTGTCAATTTAGAATTTTCTAATTACTGATTCCCAATCTTAATGCACTAACTCCATCGCCCGTTTTGTCAACGCTTGGGCTGTCAAACCATTAAACGCCATCAACTCACCTGCACTTGCTGTCGTCTCCCCACGCCGCCAAGCGAAGGTATCCCGCTTCGCGGTGCTCCGTAGCATGATGGGTTCTAGCATTGCGGCAGCGCCTCCGGTAACGCCAATTAGCACATCCCCGCCAAACAATTCCGCAAATTTTGCATCATCCAAGAAATCGCCATCGGCTTCAGAACAGATATCCCAAGCAGTATCATGAGGACGATACAAACGACGGGGGTTGATGACAGAAACAATTTTGACACTCAAACCTTCAGTTTCCAAAAAAGCCGCAGCTTCAAAAACTGGTGTTAATGTCATATCGCCAATGACGGCAAAGACAATTTTCTTACTTCCTCCTTGGTTGGATTCGACATCTTGCAACACGATTGCACCATCTTGCAATCCTTGACGAGTTTGTTCAAAAGTGGTGCGAATGGGTAACGGCGATTTACTTGCAGTAATCACAATTCCCTTATTCTTTGTTGTTAACGCCCAGTCATAACACACTTGAATGCTGTTGGCATCGGGAGGAAACAATGGGAAAATATTGCCATTCCGCATCAAGGCTGCAAAATAAGCTTCAATTTCCGGACGTTGGTGAGTCCAACCGTTGCGTCCTTGCTCTAATGCTCCGGCAGTGAATAAAGTTACCGTCGAGGGAGTAGGACGTCGCAATTCTGCCATTGCTTGCGTAACTGTTTGCCAAATTGGTAATCCATTTATTGCAAAAGACTCGTAGGAACACCACAGTGTTCTCGCACCCATTAAGGCTAAACCAGCAGCTAAACCTGCACAAGCGTCTTCACTCAATGGTTCGTAAACCTGTCCGCTTGGTGCTTGGTTATACACTTCATCGGCTGTTGGGTGAATAATTTTGAGTGCTTGGTTGATGTTAGCAATACCAGATGCTTCATTACCGTCGGCGTTGGTGACTAGGAAATTGCTATCTACCTGTCCTACTTTTGCGACTAACCTTCCCATCGACGTAGTGGAAACTTTCGGATCGCCACCCACGGGATATTCTTCTAAAGGTAATTCGCCTAATTCTGGCAAGGGGAATTCAAATTCTGTCACAACTGTCTTCGCTGCAGGCCCACCACCTGCGCGTTCGCAGTTTGTGCGCACGAGTTGCCAAGCTTCTTTTGATAAGGCACGTTCTTGCAACGCACTTACAATATGGGGAGCGTCTAGGGTGTCTTTAGGATAGAGGTTGTGAGATTTTGCTCCGCGTGCGTGGACTCCTGCACCTTTAAGTTGTTTAATAATGAAGACAGTCAGCTTACCGCTTAGTGCCGATCGCGCTGCTTTATCCACTCCTTCAAGCACCGCTTGAGTAAAAGCGAGTCGTTGCTCCAAGGAAAAAGCCGTACTATCAACGTAATCACCTGCTTGGTTTTGGTCGTCAAAGTCTTTGGCATTCACTAACACAACTTCTTCAAAACCGTTTCCTTGCCAGTAAGCGATCATCTGTTCGTTGGTTTTGAGAGAAACCATGCTGTGGTGTTCCTGGCTATAGCCGTTCCACACAAGTACTGGTAAGAAGTTGCTGACGGTGGGATAAGCGGTGTGGAAATGTGCCATTGCACTGACAATGTATGGTTCACCGAGTCCGCCGTCGCCAACAGTGAAGGGGAACAGCTTGTCTTTGTGCAGCTTGGCAGCGGCCATTGCAAAGTGTTGTCCTTGACCTAAAGGTCCTGCTGGTCCGAGAATACCGGGAATGTAGCCGGACAAGTGTCCCAACAATCCGTGTTTTTCGCGGAAGCGATCGCGCAGTTGTTGGACTGTGGAAATTCCCATGTCTTCTAGCGATCGATCCAAGAACATGGCACTATAAAATCCAGGGGCATGGTGTCCCACTTCGGTAATAATATTTTTGTAACCCAGCATGACAAGAGCCGCATAAGCTTCTGCTTGACTGGCAAATCCTCCAGGGTGTCCGGAAGCTTTACTGGCAGTGACTTGCAATGTCAGGTAGCGCAGGGCGTCGGCAGCAAGTAAAGTTTGGAAGACGGTCTGTGGATTTGTCGGATCGGCGATCGCCACTTCGCCCGATTCAATGACAGGTGTTCCACCATACTTCTCAAAACCTGGTAATGCTTCACCAAAATATTGAATTCCTTCACAAAAATTTGGAGATGCGGAAGTTGTCTTGGGGGTGATTGCTGTCATGCCGATTACCTAAGAATAAAGATGAGAAGAAACTGTAAATGTTTATTCAATTTAATAATAAATTTTACAACTTTCAGGTTGTAACAATTTATTGTTCGTTAGCAACTTAAAGATAAATACTTTAAATCTAAACTATAAAAAACTTAATTGCTTTGTGTGCCAGCATTCAGCCTGTGAGCGCAACCAAGCTGTTGGCAGTTGTAAAATAATAGGTGTAGTTTGTAGCTGATTGCTCTCGGTGCGGATACCTGAATACTCCATTATCCATTTGTTTCAGTAGCAAAAAAGAAGAAAAGCAGCAAACAAAATTTATGCAATTACCAAATGGTCCGCAAACCCCAATGATCGTACAGATGCTTCAGTGGATTTTCAATCCTATGTCATATATGGAAGCCTCTGCCAAACGCTATGGGGATATTTTTACACTGCGGTTGAATTTGCCTATAGTTTTTGTCAGCAACCCCTTGGCACTCCAGCAGATTTTAGCAAGTGATACAAAACAATTTGAAGCCCCCAGCGATTGGAACACTGTTTTTGAACCATCATTGGGCAAAAACTCTGTCATCACTCTAAGTGGGAAAGCACACCAGCGTCAACGCCAGTTATTAATGCCTCCGTTTCACGGTGAAAGGATGCGAACCTACGGACAGGTCATTAATGATATTACTGAAAATGTATTCAGCCAAGTGCAAACGGGGACACCATTCAATGTCCGTTCCATAACACAAGCTATTACCCTGCGAGTCATCATGCAAGCTGTGTTTGGACTGTATGAAGGTTCACGCGCCGAAGAACTGGAAAAGCTGCTGCGTCTTATGCTGGGTGAAGACGCGGGTTCGCCAATGAGAACGATTATTCTTTACTTTCCCATCCTCCAACGGGATTTAGGTCCCCTGACTTCTTGGGGAACCTTTCTGCGTCGCCGCCAACAAGTTGACAATTTATTATACGCAGAAATTGGGGAACGGCGATCACAACTCGACCCCTCTCGCACGGACATCCTCAGCTTGTTGATGGCAGCTAGAGATGAAGCAGGTCAGGCAATGACGGATGAAGAGTTGCGTGATGAGTTAATGACTCTGTTAACAGCTGGTCACGAAACGACAGCAACTGCCCTTGCTTGGGCATTGTACTGGATACATAAATTCCCTTCAGTCCGAGAAAAGCTGCTAGAAGAACTTGACAGTTTGGGTGAGAATCCAGACCCCAGCACGATTTTCAAATTACCATATCTTGACGCTGTTTGCAGCGAAACCTTGCGAATTTATCCAGTCGGGATATTGACTTTTCCACGGGTGGCAAGAACACACGTCTCGCTATGCGGGCAAGAAATCGAACCGGGTACGGTGGTTATTGGTTCTATTTATTTAACTCACCACCGTGAGGATTTGTATCCAGAACCGAAGCTGTTTAAGCCAGAACGCTTTTTGGAACGCCAATTCTCTCCCTATGAGTATCTGCCTTTTGGCGGTGGTGCCAGACGTTGCATTGGCATGGCTTTTGCTTTGTTTGAAATGAAAGTGGCACTTGCTAAAATCCTTTCTAGGTGGGAATTGGCGCTTGTTGACGATCGCGATTTGCGTGCAAAACGTCGTGGTCTGGTTTCAGGTCCGGAACGTCCGATCCAAATTGTAGTTAAAGGTGAACGGACGGTGATTTCTCGCAGTTTAGAGGCTATTCCTGGTTAAGTTTTGTTGCAGAACAGACGCAAAGGCGCTAAGAAATATTTTGCGTCTTTGCGTCTTTGCGTGAGATTATGGAGTGAACCGCCAAGACGCCAAGGACGCAGAGGAAAGAGGGGAGAGAATTTGAAGTTGTTATGACTGTATCTTTGATAGAAACGCTGCGATTGATTGTGAATCCGACGAAGTTTTTGGAGGATTGTGCTGCTAAGTATGGAGATTGTTTTACGGTAAGGGTGTTGGGGATAAATTCACCACCAGTAGTGTTTTTTAGCAGTCCGCAAGCGATCGCTGAATGTTTTGCCGTGCCTGCGAAGGAGTTGGATTTTCGGAAGGCGACTCATGTGTTTCAACCGTTGTTCGGGGACAAATCAATAGTGTTGCAAGAGGGGCGATCGCACAATCGACACCGGCAGTTATTGATGCTACCTTTTCATGGCGATCGGATGACGACTTATGGTGAAGTTATTTGTCAAATTACTGAAGAAGTCACCCAGTGGACTGCGGGAACGTCCGTTTCCATGCAGCAAGTGATGCCAGATATCACTTTGCAAATTATTTTGCAGGTGGTATTTGGGTTGACTCCTGGCGATCGTTTTCAAAAATTAAAAGAGTTGCTGAGTTCTTTGTTGGAAGATGTCACAACTCCTTTGTACTCCAGCTTATTTTTCTTTCCGCCACTACAAAAAGATTTAGGTTCGTGGAGTCCTTGGGGACAGTTTCTCCGTAGACGAAAAGAAATTGACCAACTTATCTATGCAGAAATTCATGAACGACGTTTGTCAAATGATACTTCCCGTACAGATATTTTAAGTTTGTTGATATCGGCGCGTGATGATAACGGACAGCAGATGACAGATGTAGAGTTACGCGATCAATTAGTTTCTCTGTTGCTTTTGGGTTACGAAACGACAGCCGCCGTGTTGGCGTGGGCATTTTATTTGATTCATTGGAATGAGTCGGTAAGAGAGAAGTTGATAGAGGAATTGGATACTTTGGGGGATAAGCCAAATCCTGAGGCAATCTCTCAACTACCCTACCTGACTGCCGTTTGCCAAGAAATACTGAGAATTCATCCGATCGCTTTAATTGCGACTCCGCGAATGGTGAAGGATAAAGTTGAAATCGCTGGTGAGAAGTATACTACCAACACAGTTCTAGTCCCTTGCATTCATTTAGCACATCACTGTCCCAAAACTTACCCTGAACCAAAACAGTTTAAACCGGAAAGGTTTCTGAATCAGAAGTTTTCACCTTATGAATATTTACCTTTCGGTGGTGGTTATAGAGGTTGTATTGGTGCCGCATTTTCATTGTATGAAATGAAATTAGTTCTAGCAACAATTTTATCTCGGTTTCAACTAACGCTCTTGCATCGCCGTCCTGTTCGTCCTGTACGCCGTGGAATTACCATTGTTCCTTCTGGTGGGGTAAGGATGGTTGTCACCGCTTTGCGGAATCAAGGGAGCATTTAATATTATTAGTTAAAAACCGTTAATATAGATTACAATTTCTAAATTTAATAACGATTATTTAAGTTTATCGGCAAAAATAAAAAGGTACGATTAAGTTCATTAGAGAATAAGTAATCGGACACAAATGTTTACACATAAGGATTAAGTCCCAACAAGGGTTTCCGGTTAAATTTTGTGTAATTAATTTTGTCTGACTACTTAACATAGCAAGTTCTGAAGAAGAAATCAGAACTCTGAATGCAATGACTTTATTGCTTTGCCCACCTTACGCTCTGAGCGTTTTATGATCAAAAAAATTTTACTGGCTGTTTCTGGATTAGGTCATGCAGAAGAGATGCTTAAAACTCTAATGGCAATACCATCCATCCAAGAGGCAAAAGTGACGGTTTTACACGTTGTCCCCAATCAGTTTGCTGCAGAAGCAATGACAGCCAAATGGGAAGAAGGTGGCAAAATTCTGGCAAATGCTATTCAGTATTTGAACTTGGACCCAAGTAAAGTATCTTCAATTTTGCGGCAAGGTGACCCGAAAAGTGTAGTTTGTGAGGTTGCTGACGAAATCGAAGCTGACTTGATCGTTATGGGTTCTCGTGGACTCAAGCGACTGCAATCAATATTATCGAACTCAGTCAGTCAATACGTTTTCCAATTATCCTCTCGCCCCATGTTACTGGTCAAGGATGATATCTATATTAAGAATATCAAGAAGATAATGGTCGCACTGGACAACTCCAATGCAGCTAAACAATGCTTGAAATTAGCTTTGTCTCTCCTTCAAGATATTAAAGGTGGTGAGCTATATTTGGCTAATGTCAATATAGATTCACGCAGCAAATCTGAACCTTCTGAAATCACTTCCGAAAAAAATCCTCTTTTAGCAGCAGCGTTTTCAGAAGCTAAAAAATACGGTTTCCCAACGCGTTGTGTTACCAGTAATGGTAAAGCTGGTGAGGAAATTTGTCGTTTAGCCGAGAAGTGGAATGTAGATCTATTATTACTTGGTTCTCCAGATCGCCGTCCCTCAATTGCTAAAAGTTTAGTTGACATAGACAAACTATTAGGTTCTTCTTTATCGGACTACGTTCGAGTGAATGCAACCTGTCCTGTACTATTGGCACGAACAGTTGATTAGCATTTAGGTATCAACGATTAACGTCTCTTTGCTAGTTAGGACTAGTACCGCAAGGCGGAAGTTAAAAGTCAAAAGTCACTCATTCAAAAGTCACTCATTCAAAAGTCAAAAGTGTTATAAATCAAGGCTTCTGGCTGTTTGAAATGGTGAACC
>CALMVQ010000191.1:0-87259 GCA_937873135.1 uncultured Scytonema sp.
ATATCACTACGTATTATCTCGTAGTTTTTTTCAGAAATCAAATATGATTCCTATACCACTTTTTAAAGCTTTATGATTAAAAGAAAGTTATTTTTTGATTAAAATTAGTTTAATTTAAGGATAAAAAGCTCCCAGAGGGGGGAGTCAGAGTCAGATTTTCTGATCGGCGACTAGAGAAATTACAATGGTATTGTGCTGAAAATGATCAGATAATGACAAGAGTGATTGAAGATTTACTTGATACTCTGCCAGAACCGAAAAGACAAAATACCGCAGGTAGTTAAAACTGCGAAGTCTGCCGGACAGAATGTTTTGGTGGGCTCGCTTCGCACCCGTGTCGTAAAGTCTGTCGGGAAAAGCTTCCCCCGGCGAGCTTCACGTACTACTATCATGTAGTACGTGAAGCTCGCCGGATAAAGTACTCTATCCGATAGACTTCACATGCTTGGTAGCTTTCAACTTCTTGCTCTGTTTTAGGTAAAATCTCTAGATATGGGATCTACTCAAAAGAGACTATGGAGAAAACGACTACCCCGGCGCTGAATTAAAAATGAAATATTCGTCTTGGAACGTTAAGCACGCCCACGCTCCTTACTTCAACGGAAGCCAGTGCTGTTCGCGCTCGTGTCTCTAGCGCGCTTTTGAGAAGAGGGAGAAAAAGAGTGCAGGCATAGGAGGGTTGGGAACCTGTGCACTTTCCCAGGCTATGGAAACCGCGAACCCGCTTACTTTCCAAGACGAGAACAATAAGCAATTCTGAATGGTGGCTTTATTTCCGCTACGCTGCCCTAGTACAAACAATTTAAGATAACTTTACAAAAATTTAAAAAGTTGATAAATGAAGAAAAAGACTTAAACATACTGATTTATAACACTTTGAGATTAAAAGTCAGCATTTAAATGTAAAAACCCCTGCATAAGTTCCATTAGCTAAAACGTAATAAACAGAGATGCCATGATGGACATCATTACTTTAAGGTGCAACTGCCTGTAAAAAAGTTGAGTGGGACATAAGGGGGTTGTGATGCAAACTTTAAAACTGGGTTTCGAGGAACGCAATCTCACCATGACTTCAGAGGCGGAAAAACTGGCGCAATATTGGCGATCAAGGCTTTCAGCTGAGTGTTCTGAACAAAGCGAAGCTTCCCGAGAAAGTATTATTTGTTGGTTGATAGGAAACGACTCAACACAGTTTGAGATACTTAACCTCTATGAACAGAATATCGCCAAGCAAGCGATGGAATATCGCTATCGGATTTTAGCGAAACGTTATTTGGGACAGAGCAAAGAACGTGCTTATCGTAATCTGATGACTCGGTTAGGGAGTTTAGTTACTTTACGTAACAAGATCCAAACTTGGATCTCCCTAAGTCGTGATCGCCAACGGAGCGTGTTGGATGTCTTACAAGAAGTCGTGCAAGAATTGCTGCAAAGCGATACTTACGTACAGAAGCAAATGGCTTTTATTTCCGAGTTGACAACTGATCGAAAGTTGCAAAATGCGCTCCTGTTCGCCAGTGTAGAGGAATATTGTTTACGACCAGTACGCAATCAACCTCTACTAGTTTATCGCTTTGTGAATTATCTGCGTCGGACTCAGCGTGGTGGCTTAACACAAGTACCAAGCACTGACAATGTTCGGCTAGTCTCTGAAGAAGTTCTTACAGAAGACAATGACAATCCAGTAAATTTGCTTGATTCTCAAGCGGTCACAGAATATCTTGAAGCACAAGATCGTGAAGATCAACAGGCACTGCGTCAGGAAGTCAAGCAGGAGTTTGAACACTATTTACTTGAAAATATTGGTTTGGAGGCTGTGGAATGGTTGCGGCTTTATCTACAAGGCAAGTCTCAGGATGCGATCGCTAAAAAATTAAATAAGCCGATTAATGAAGTTTACCGATTGCGAGAAAAAATTAGCTACCATGCAGTGCGTGTTTTTGCTCTCAAAGGTAAACCAGAACTAGTGGATAGTTGGCTGTCAATTTCCTTAGGAGAAAATAACTTGGGACTTACGCAAAACCAACTCGGCATCTTATTAGAACAATTGACTGCGATCCAGCGACAGATCTTAGAGTTGCGAAAAGCAGGTGATCCCATAGAAGCAGTTGCCCAACAGTTAAAGCTTAAAACTCATCAAGTGATGGGTGAATGGACTAAAATCTTTCTCTTAGCTCAATCTTTAAGAACTTAACAGTGAGTCAATTATGTTCTAATGGCTAATAGCTAATAGCTATTAGCTGCCTTCACAAGTATTTCACAATTTAAGTAAAATTTCTAGACATTTTATTTACAAAAGGCTCATGGTTTATTTATTTAAAATTAAGGAACTAAAAGGCAAAATAGTACCTAACGAAACATAAAAAACAAACATATGTTGTCTTCAGAGGGCAAATCTATCGATACCGAAGAAATGAGTAAGCAAGTGTTACTTGCTATACCTCCTCAGTGCGCTCAAGGAATTGATCGGGAACAAATCTTCAAGCTGATTGAAAGTGTCTTGTCCTTTGAAGCTTGCCTCTACCACCAAATTCTACCTTTAGCAATGGAAAACAATCAACTGTTGCTGGGGATGGTTGATCAAAAAGACAGTGCAGCATTAGATTATGTAAATCGAATTTTCTCTTTTGAAAATCGCCTGTTAGTAACTCAAAATATAACAGCCGAATCTCACCGGACGATACTCTCAGCTTACCTTAACTATAAGAATACGTCAGTGCCAAGTGACAAACAAGGACATCAGCCTTTGATAAATGTTACCCCTGGGCATGAAGCAGATTTTACTACAGACAATCCTCATAAAGCAGAGGAAGCGCGGGGAAATGTTTCTTCTACTTTACCATCTCTCACTGAACCAGTTGCTAAAGTCGCCTCACTGTTTGTAAATAAAAAAACAACTGTACCCTACGAGCATTTACCTATTCTGCAAATCTCAGTTCCGGAGTATTTTAGTGCTGTTGAGGTGCTGCCAACACTACCACCCAAAAAATTACTAGAAGAATTATTAGCACACATTTTAGCTGGGGGAATTGGTCGGTTGTATTTGGAAAGACAACCTTACCACGGCAAGATACTTTGGAGTCAAAACGGAGTGCTACAGTCTGTATTAGAAAAACTGCCTCTCTTTGTTTTCCAAGGAGTCCTCAATGAATTGAAGCGATTTGCTTCCCTACCTGTGATCACACTAACAGAGCCAAAACAGATAGAGAAGGAATGCCTGTATCAAGAAAACCATTTGTTGTTGCGCTTGCGAGTCATGCCAGGAATACATGGCGAAGAGGCAACACTACAAGTGTTGCGGGGAGCAGCATTAAAGTTTTATCAACAACAACAGTTAGCGCGTCTCTCTAACGATGCTACGGTAATTTGCCAGCAATTAAGGTACAAGTTACATGAATTACAACAACGATTTCTCTTCAATCGTAATTTGAACTCTAAGCAATTAAAGATTGCTGCTACCCTGAACTCACTACTAGACGAATTAGATCTTCAAGTTAAAATACTCTCAGAAACTTCAGATTCCTCAAATCAAGAGAAGAAGGACTAGAATCCCTGCGCGGAATTAAAAATTCGTCTTGGCACCCTTACGCACGCCCACGCTCCTTCCTCAGCGCGGGGGAAACAGAACGTAGTTCCACGTGATAGTTTAAGGTCATGAACAATTTGTCAATAAGTAATAGTGCTTAAAATCTGGCAAAAAATCTGGGTTGAAAACACAATTTTCACCTGGCGATGGCGAGTGGATTTAAACCGATCATTTATTCAGGTACTGAAAATCACTACAGATGTGAATTGAATACCTCGAACTTTGTTCAATTTTAAGGATAATTACGAATTGACAAAAGTTATTTATTTTTAACCTGTCACGAATGACGTATTTCTGATCTGCGGCTCAGACTTCTCTCCGGATAGAACTGCCAAGAGAAACCAACCTCGCGCTTCAGAGCCGCGAAATTCAAAATTAAAACAATTCATTCATCGGCTTTTCGAGGATGATAAATAGTTGCTTGATTTCCGCCGCTCTGTACTAATACCAAGAGACAGGAGACAAAAGTAATCTTTTTCTCTACTTGTTCTCCCTGTGCTTCCCCATGTATTTCTCACAATTCCCTTTTTAAGTAAAACCGCTGATTACCCTTCAAGAATTGTTGTGTTGTAATAGAAGCATAGACCGAAAAACCCAGCTTTGAAGCGGTGACAATTGTGTAAATATTAATACTATAGTCGGTCATTGATTGCAGTGTAAAAAATTAATATAACAGTAACCAGTACGTAATCGCTCATTGAGGATTATGAAAAACATAATAATTTTCCTAATTACCCATTACCTATTAGTAGCCCTAACTATATAGCTAGCAACTTAAATTAGTAGGTAAGCATTCAGCCGTTAGCTAGGGCGCTAATAAGAGTTGTAGGATGAACAATTGTATAGAATTCTTTTCATAGTAATTACTAATAGCTGAATGATTACGTTAGTAGCCAATCATTCTTTCTAAACGTAAATCCATATTTTTGCTAATATTTCATGCAGATAGAGGTTTTTAGTACATTTCCGTTAATAAGTACCGCCGATCCACAAACTTTGGAATACCTGCTTTCGGTAGCAATTGAACACGACTACCCAACTGGAAGAGCCGTTTTGATGGAAGATGCTTGGGGAAACGCAGTTTATTTCGTCGTTTCTGGTTGGGTTAAAGTTCGGCGAAATATAGGTAAAGATTCCGTTGCCCTAGCAATTTTAGGTCGAGGAGATTTTTTTGGCGAAATGGCGATTTTGGATGAATCTCCACGATCAACTGATGTCATTGCTCTTTCTCCTGTAAAGTTGCTGAGCATTTCTAGAGAACGCTTTATTCAAATATTATTTAAAAACCCGCATTTACATCACCGCATGTTACAACTGATGGTAAGGCGTTTGCGGCATATTAATGTCCGTTTACAAATGAGATCTTCTCCACCAGCAGTAAAACTTGCCCATACTTTGGTCAATTTGGGCGAAAGCTACGGGCAGGAATCATCCAATGGAAGAGAAATTTTTAACATTCCTTTCAAAGATTTAGCAGATGTTACAGAAATTGGTGTTGAAGAAACTACTAAAATTATGGAAAAATTGCATGAGAAAGGTTGGGTAAAAATTGACAGTACCAATCAGGTAGTCCACCTCGCTAACTTCAAGCAGTTGCTCAATTTAGCAGGCAAAGTCTAACAAGCAGATAGGGAATGGGTAATTGAGAATGGGGAATAAATAAACCTCATTCCCCATTCGCTATTACTCATAATCCAAATTGACTGTAGACTATTGACTATTAGACTTATTTGTAAAAGTACCTGGCGGAAGGAATTCGTTCAGAATTCCTTTGTCTTAGGAAATAAACAGACTTATGCAAGTAGTCTAGAAGTCTACTGGCTAATAACACATAATTACAGATGACTGAAGCAACTGCACGTCGCCTTAATTCCCGTATCCTGGAAAGCATACCGCTCATACATTACCAGGTGGAAATGCCCCAACCAGAAACGCACTTGTTTGAGGTTACTTTGCGCCTTGTAAGCTACCCATCTTCAATACTGGATCTGAAACTACCAGTTTGGACACCAGGTTCCTATCTAGTGCGGGAATACGCCAAGCATTTGCAGGATTTTGCGGCTTTTGCAGGCAAGAAGCCTTTGTCTTGGCAGAAAATTAGTAAAAATCACTGGCAGGTTGAAACAAGTGGTTTTTCAGAAGTCATTGTGCATTACAGAATTTTTGCAAATGAGCTATCCGTTCGGACAAATCACTTGGATACAACTCATGGCTATTTTAATGGTGCAGGGCTGTTTTTGAGACTACCTGGTTGGGAGAAGCAACCAATTCAAGTCAATATCGTACCCTCATACCCAGAATGGCAGGTGACTACGCCTTTACCATTAGTCACCGGAGAAGTCAACACTTTTTGTGCTTCAGATTTTGACACCCTTGTAGACAGTCCCTTTGAGATTGGTTGCCACGAATTATATCACTTTGAGGTCTTGGGAAAACCTCATGAATTGGCAATTTGGGGACAGGGTAATTTTCAAGTCCAGAGAATAATTGCCGATCTCAAGAAAATTATTGAAGTAGAAGCGCGGTTGTTCGGTGGTTTACCATATGAACAATATCTGTTTCTGCTACATTTATTCTCTCAAGCTTACGGTGGTTTGGAGCATAAAAATTGCTGCTCACTCATTTATCAGCGTTTTGGATTTCGCGAGCGCGATAAGTATGAGCGCTTTATGCAACTTATAGCACACGAGTTTTTTCACTTATGGAACGTTAAGCGCATTCGTCCCAAAGCGTTAGAAGTTTTCGATTACGACTCCGAAAACTACACTCCCTCTTTATGGTTTTGTGAGGGAACAACAAGTTACTACGACTTGTTGATTCCTTTACAGGCAGGAATTTATGATGCTAAATCATTTTTAAATAACTGGGGTAAGGAAATTAGTAAGTTTCTTAATACACCGGGACGCAAGGTACAATCTCTCTCAGAATCGAGTTTTGATGCTTGGATCAAGCTCTATCGTCAAGATGCCAATAGTGGTAATAGCCAAATCTCCTACTATTTAAAAGGGGAAATGGTATCCTTATTGCTAGATTTACTGATTCGCGCCCTGCATGGCAATAAGCGATCGCTCGATCACGTCATGCAGACAATGTGGCAAAAATTTGGCATTGAAGAAGTAGGCTATACTCCAGAACAATTGCAACAAGTGATTGAATCTGTAGCGGGAATAGATTTATCGGACTTCTTTAAACGTTACATTGATGGGACTGACGAGTTGCCTTTCAATGATTATCTGGAACCTTTCGGTTTGCAGATAGTCGCAGAAGCGGAGGAAGAACCTTACTTGGGAATCCGGGTAAATACGGAAAATGGACGGGAATTAATTAAGTTTGTTGATGCCAATTCACCTGCACAATTAGTGGGGATCGATCCTGGAGATGAGTTACTGGCAATTAATGGCTTCAAGGTGACAGCAAGTCAATTGAGCGAGCGCCTCAAAGATTACCAATCAAGCAATTCCATCCAAGTTACGGTTTTCCATCAAGACGAACTCCGTACCTTTTCTGTTACCTTAGGTTCACCTCGTCCCACAAGGTATCAAGTGAAACTTGTTGCTCATCCTGACTCTCTACAACAGCAGAATTTTGCTGGGTGGCTAGGTGTGCCAATTACAACACTTAAATAAGGTTTACGGAAAAAGAAAATTTGGCTTTTTTCTTTTTCCTCGAAAATTTACAATGTAAAGTATTGAACTAAGGAAAATAATCGAGAACTGGAGAACACAATGAAAAAGTATGTATGTAACGTTTGCGCATACGAGTACGATCCTGAGGCAGGAGATCCTGACAGCGGGATAGAAGCAGGTACACCTTTTGAAGACATCCCAGATGATTGGGTATGTCCCGTTTGCGCGGCAGGAAAAGAGGAATTTGAACCAGTCGAATAAAAAATTCAAAATTTGGGGAGGAATATAGTTTTAGACATTAACCTTGTTGCAGGGTGCAGCTATCTAAGAGGTATCAATAAATAATGAGTGTACTTTGGGTGTAGAGACGCTTCAAAAGCTCGTCTCTACATTAATCAAAATTCTTTGTGTCGAGATGGACAAGCCAGAGCCACAAAGCGACGCCCGCATATAAGTCCTACTTCTAAAAGCATCTGGGCGCATAGCTGAAAAAAAGCTGAATCTACCTGCGGAAGAGTAATTCCGAATTGTAGCTTTATTTTCGGGACTGCTATACTAGCCTAGAATAGAAATAATTTGATCTTGAACATAGGAATTTTTTGTCTTTGCGACCTTTAAAAGTTGTTGTGGTTGGAGGTGGGGCAGCAGGTTTTTTTAGTGCAATCACAGCGGCTATTGCCAATCGCCACGCTCAAGTCACTATAATCGAAGCCAGTCGCCAACCACTGGCTAAAGTCCGTATTTCTGGTGGCGGACGCTGCAACGTCACTCACGCTTGTTTTGATTCGTCTGTACTGGTGCAAAATTATCCTAGAGGCGGGAAAGCTCTACTAGGTGCTTTCACTCGCTTTCAACCCAGGGATACAGTCGCTTGGTTCGCTAATCGAGGAGTAGAGTTAAAAACTGAAGCTGATGGACGGATGTTTCCAATTACAGACAGTTCGGAAACTATTGTAAATTGTTTGATGAATGCAGTAAAAGCATACAGCATAGAACTGCATACAGGAGTACCTGTTGTTTCGGCACGATCGCTTCAATCATCCTCTGCTCAGTTTGCGCTCTTGTTGAAGTCAGGAGAGACATTGGAATGCGATCGCCTGCTTCTAGCCACAGGCAGCAATCCTGTAGGTTATAAAATAGCCCAAGATATGGGACATAAAATTGAACCACCAGTCCCCTCATTATTTACCTTTAACATTCCCGAACCTAAGCTGTTAGAGTTGGCTGGTGTGAGCGTTGAGTCCGTGCGCTTGCGTTTGAGCGTACCCGGAAAACCTCCGCTAGAACAAATTGGACCATTGCTCATTACCCATTGGGGTCTAAGTGGTCCTGCAGTATTAAAACTCTCTGCGTGGGGTGCAAGAGTATTGCGCTCAAGCAACTATCAAGCTACTTTAGCAATTGATTGGCTACCTGATCACCAGCATGAAGAACTACGAAAGAATTTGTTAGCAGTTAAGAATGAATGGGGAAGGAAACCAATAGGATTACATCGCGGTGTGAATTTACCTCACCGTCTCTGGCAATACATTATTTCCCGTGTAGGAATCGCCAAAGAAGACCGTTGGGCAGAATTATCTGGTAAGACAATGAATCAGTTGCTACAAGAACTTTCACAAGCACAATACTTTGTCAATGGCAAAGGAGCCTTTAAGGAAGAATTTGTCACTTGTGGCGGTGTCAATTTGAAAGAAGTCAACTTTAAGACAATGGAAAGTAAATTAGTTCCAGGACTTTACTTTGCTGGAGAAATCTTGGATATAGATGGTGTCACAGGTGGCTTTAACTTTCAAAGTGCTTGGACAACTGGAGATTTAGCCGGTTTGGGAGCGGTTAGAGATCCCCGACAACTTTTACGGATACAGCTGGCGAATGAGGGGTGATACCCCTCATCAACGATGATAAATCAACTATTTCGTTGCTGTTTCAAGACGCGATCGCCTGTGCGAGTCTCGTCTCGAAAAGCCGATAAAATCGTTGGGGCGTGGGGTCAGACCCACCATTCGCGCCTCAGCATCCTCTAAGAAGTCGGGGATCTTAACTAAGAGGAATGACGGTGTTAACTAAAACTCCTGGTTCTCGCTGCATGGGCAAGACATCTAAAATATCGGTTTGAGAACAATATTTTAGGTCTTCAAGACAATCTAGTCTTAATAGACGTTTGCCGTGACTTGCCAGGTGGAAAAGTTCCAACAAGTTGTCTTGCCACTGGGAGTAAAGTGCGATCGCACTAATTACTTCATCATTACCCGCTAATTCGTCTTGTGACAAGTTGCCTTTCTGCATTATGCT
Source organism: uncultured Scytonema sp. (assembly GCA_937873135.1). Classification (GTDB taxonomy): domain Bacteria; phylum Cyanobacteriota; class Cyanobacteriia; order Cyanobacteriales; family Nostocaceae; genus Rhizonema. Next base: position 9,505 of record CALMVQ010000191.1, read on the forward strand.
GTAGGCGATCGCACCCGCACAAACCGTGTCTTCTAGAGAAAAACTACCTTCCCAACCCGAACCGACAATCCACACTGTTTCCGGTTGCTGTTGCCAAAGATATTCCACCACTGTAGCACGGTTGATTAAGGCCGCAGCTAGCACGACTTTGGCATTTTGTACTCGTTGTAAGGCACGGGTTCCATTGGTAGTACTGATAAACAAACGCTTTCCCTGCACGCGTTCTGGAGTGCAATCTAAGGGAGAGTTCCCCATATCAAAGCCTGTAACTTTCGCACCACCGCGTTCTCCAGCTCTTAAGCGCTTTTCTACAGGCCAAGATTCGCTCTTCTGCAAGAGTTGGTCTAAATCGCTAAAGACTTGGACTGCTTCACCGCCAACTGCCAAAACTGTCGCCATTGTAGTGGTAGCTCGCAGCACATCGACTGCGATCGCGCATTCTGGTACTTCATCTGTTGGGGTCAACTCTGGAGTATGGTAAACGAATAGCTTCATGTGCTGAGGAGACCTGATTTAATACTACCGACAAGATAACATTCATTTTAACCAGTGGATGTCACACTATGACTGAGGAAGACGTGCTGAGATCAAAAAAAATCTTTTCCGATGTCCTTTTTCCCCATGTCCTGTGTGTCCTTAAGACTACCAACCCTATCTATAATAGCTATGGCACCTCTACCTGACTACCGTCCTAAACAGTTATCTGTAGGTCCTTTGGAAGCAGAAATTTTAAATATTGCTTGGGAACTGGGCTCAGCTACAGTTAAAGATATACATGATCGTATTCTCGCTGACCCTAACCGAGAATTAGCTTATACTTCTGTAACCACAGTCCTGCGTCGCTTAACTGAAAAAGGTTGGCTTGCCTGCGACACAAAAGGGCGGGCATTCTATTGGCGACCATTGTTAACAAAGCAGCAGGCAGATGTCATCAAAGCACACGAACAATTACAGCGATTTCTAGCGGTTGGCAACCCCGATGTGATTGCTGCTTTTGCAGATAGCCTCGATGACGCAGCAAGTGAGCAAATACAAGCGATCGCCAAACGCATTCAAGCCGCACGGCAAGCAAGGGAGGAAGAATAATGCATTTAATGATGATTTTAGCTACTTTAGCCGTTGCCTACTCAACAAGATACAAATGGACTGAATTTCAAGGTTCTTGGAGTGTAAGGTGGCGACAAGCGCTATTTTTGTTTCTCTTTCCTCCCTTGCTCATTTTCATGACCGTCGTATCCTTGTTATGCATGGGACCTCAAGGTAAAATGGGCGGGTTACAAACAGGCTGGTTCAGCTACGTACTGGCATATGGATGTCTTGCTTATTTTCACATTCTGTGCATTAAACACGCGTGGCAAGGATGGTTATCTGTCAAATCTGCCCGCAACTGTCCTGTTGTCAATTGTGCAGGCAGACAAGTCCGGTTGCTAAACACAGGCGCATTGTTTGCAGGTCAAATTGGTTTTTGGCAACCTGAACTCGTCCTCAGCCAAGGATTGCTACAAACTCTCTCACCAGCTCATTTAGAAACTGTTTTAGCGCATGAGCAGGGGCATTATCATTATCGGGATACATTCTGGTTTTTCTGGTTGGGTTGGGTACGTTCCTGCACAGCTTGGTTGCCCAATACAGATGCTTTGTGGCAAGAACTATTAGTCCTGCGCGAATTACGTGCCGACGCACACGCAGCATCACAGGTAGACCCCCTACTCCTCGCCGAATCTCTTCTTTACGTCGTCAGCAATCAGCCTGTATCCTCAGAAATTTGCTGTGCGGCATTAGGATCTTCTAGTGCAGATCGCTTAGAACAGAGAATAGATGCTTTATTAGCACAACCAGAACTAACCCCGGAAACTCAAACCCAGTCTTGGAATAGCTTTCTGTTAGCTTTATTACCTTTGCTAACAGTAATATTTCATACTTAAAGCTACAGACAGGATTAATAGCTGTTGCTGGAAATAGGTAATGGCTAAGAAAAATATAGTTAGCCAATTACCAATTTCCAGTTGATTCGGCAATTCCTACACACCTGATCTCAAAAGCTGAAAAATCGAGCTTGGTCGCCAAAATCACCTTGGATTTTGTCGTAACCAGAAATGGGTTCAAAAAGATTAGAAGGTGCGTTCTCTGACTTCGGCTCATTTGTATGCTGTGAGTCAAAGCCTGATTGCAGCATATAAGCGTCTACCAACTCAGGGGAAATTCGCTGTGCCAGAAGGATTAACTTGCCAGCATCACCGACAATAACCTCACGTTTTGGATGTTCAGCAGCTTCAACGATCACTTTAGCGACAAGGCTAGGATCATATATTGGAGGTGTTGGCATCGGCTTCACACCTAACTTAGTACGTGCTTTATTAAACAAAGGCGTGTTAATTCCCGCAGGCATAATTTCAGTCACGCTGATGGAGAGCTTTTCAGACATCAGTTCAACTCGTAGAGATTCTAAAAAGCCATTGACAGCGTGCTTCGATGCGGCATAAGCACTTTGCAACGGTAGACTCCGCTTTGCCTCCACTGATGTGACGTGGATTAAAGCACCGCGTCCTTCACTCTTCAGATGAGGTAGTGCCACCATCGCACCGTGTACTTGACCCATTAAGTTAACATCAATAATACGCTTGAATTCCTCCGGCGTTGTTACTTCAAAGGGAGCATATATTTCCACGGCAGCATTGTGTACCCAAGTATCAAGCCGCCCGTATTCCTCAACTGCTCGATCTGCGATCGCTTTGACTTGCTCGAACTCCGTCACATCAGCCACTACGGCGGTTGCTTGGCCACCCAAACTTCGGATCTCCTCCACGAGAGACTCTAATCCTGGCTGACTGCGAGCCGCAACAACTACTTTTGCTCCACGATGGGCAAATTGGAGAGCGGCATTACGCCCGATCCCACTCGAAGCCCCAACAAGCACGACAACTTGCTGATTGATCGGCTTAAGTTGCATGACTCATACTCCTTCAAATTGACTCAATACTTATTTAAATAAGTCAAAGTAAGTAAAGCTTCATCAGTCGCAAGGTAAATTAACTGCAAGACTCAGACCCCCAAAAAGTCTTACGAAGTCGGGGGTATTATGTAGTGAGCTACGCATACTGCGGCAAGGGTCAGCGCTCTTCTCGCGTTGAGTACGCCATAAACACTCGAAGATCCGTGCGAATTTGCTTGAACATTTCCCTATCATTCAATTTCTGTGAAATGCCTTTGCGCTTTTTCTGTCTCCAATACTTGATAATAAAGCATTCCTGCCAATAAGGCTCCCAGGATTGGTGCTAGCCAGAATAGCCACAATTGCTGGATTGCCCAACCTCCAACAAACATCGCAGGACCGAGACTACGGGCAGGATTTACTGATGTATTAGTAACAGGAATGCTAATCAAGTGAATTAGTGTTAAACCCAAACCGATTGCAACTGGAGCAAAACCTATAGGAGCACGGCGATCAGTAGCACCGAGGATAATCATCAAAAACATGAAACTGAGAACTAACTCGGCGGTGAAACAAGCGAGTAAAGAATAACCACCAGGAGAATGATCGGCTCCAAAGCCGTTAGTTGCGAATGGATTTGAGCCAATCAGTCTGAATCCCGGCTTACCGGAGGCTACTAAATAGAGAATTCCTGCAGCGACGATCGCCCCAAATACCTGAGAGCCAATATACACGAAAAGCTCTGAAGCCGGAAAACGCTTTGCCGCCCAAAGACCAATGGAAACTGCAGGGTTAAGATGACAGCCGGAAATGTGACCGATCGCATAAGCCATCGTCAATACTGTCAAACCAAACGCTAAGGAAACACCAACTAATCCAATGCCTAAAGGGTAGCGTGTATTCTCAGCAAGTTTTGCACCAGTTGTTGTGAACGCTGCTGCTAATACTGCACTGCCACAACCACCAAACACTAGCCAAAAAGTTCCGATAAACTCTGCTAGGCAACGCTTAAACAGTGACATTTTATTAGCTCTAACAACATAGAATAAGTTATAAATAAATATTATCAATGGTTATGATTTTTAGTTATTTTGTTCTGAATCTTTTAATGATATTTGTTTTTGAATAACCAAGTAAATTATTAATACTATTCATGATTTACCAATATTAAATATATAGCAATCCACACAATTTGTGTCATAAAAATTACTCGAGGCTACTGCCATAACCTATTGCTAAAGAAGACGACAGGAAGACAGTGGTGAAATTCAAGCTCATGGGAGTAATGTATAATTTACTTTTTTCACAAGACATTTTTGAACATGAACCATCATGAGAAGTATAAGAGTGTTCGCATTTTCATTTAGGAATGTTACGGCAGTCAAAAATTAGTGGCAAAACCAAGATACCCGACTTCTTTAAGAAGTCGGGTATCTAAATCTACCATCCAAGCTTTTTTAATTTTTAATTTTTAATTGTGCAAAGATAGCATCATAAAAGTGCTAATCTACATTTTCAGCAACCAACTCCATCAACGCTTTTGCTAAATACTCGTACTGCTCCAAGTTATTGTAAATCTGAGCCGATACCCGCACCAGTAGCCGAGGTGTTTCTTGCCAGGGAACAATCGGCACTTCAATCCCAAACCTATCAAACAACTCATCATGTATAGACATAAAATTGCGGTTTTCTAAAGCAGCTGGGAGTGGTACAACTGCCATTGAGCCGATCATCTCATCTGGACATGGTACCGAAACTCCTAGCACTTCACAAAGTCGTTGCCTTGCCTCCAACACTAACTGATGATTTCGTTGCATCAACTCAGCCCAGCCACCAGGTAACAGCGAACCCATGAAGGCGATCGCTTCTGGGACACACATATAAGCTGTAGGATCGTCGGTTCCCATCCAATCAAATTCCAACTGAAAGCGTGTTTTATCAGTTCGTGGTGAGTTTGCGCCGTGGCTAATTGTTAATGGCCGAATTTCTGGCTGTTTATCTCGGCGCACGTACAAAAACCCTGCTCCCTTCGGCGCACACAGCCACTTATGACAATTTCCAGTGTAATAAGTTGCACCAATATATCGTAAATTTAAGGGTATCATTCCCAGCGCATGAGCACCATCTACAAGTGTATCCACACCGCGTTTTTGCAACTCCTGCACCAATATTTGAAGAGGGAAGATTAATCCTGTCTGGCTGGTAATATGATCCAAAAGTGCCAATCGAGTCTTTGATGAAACTTGTTCCAACACTGCCTCTACCACTTGCTGTGGTGAGGTGATGGGGAAAGGAATTTTTGCCACCACAACCCGTACACCAGTGCGACTGGCAATGAAGTCAAGTGCATTGCGGCAAGCGTTGTACTCGTGGTTAGTCGTGAGTATTTCGTCGTCAGGTAAGAACGAGAGGGAACGCAACACCGAATTAACGCCCGTCGTCGCATTGGGAACAAATACTAATTCTTCAGAATTGGCACCAACGAACGCTGCCAATTTACTTCTAGCATCGTCCAGCAACCCTTCCCACTCTCTGCCAAAAAAACGTAGGGGTTCTTCTTCTAACCGCGTCCGCAGGCATTGTTGGGCTTTTAGTACTGCTCGAGGACAAGCACCAAATGACCCATGATTAAGAAATATTACAGTCGGGTCTAGCAGCCAAAGCTTACCCCAGTCAGTTGTTGAGTTGAGCGGGAGGACAACTTTTGACATAAATATTCACGGATTTCATCTTTTAGATTTTAGTCGAGACAAGACGCGACTTTCCTACGAGGGCAGAGCAGTATGAAGCTCTGGCTCAAATTTCACAGAACTTGGAGGTCGTGTCCAAGGCATCATGTTATACCAAGAGCAAAAAAAGAATGCGACAGATCTCCATGTAGGGGTGAACGGTGAGACAGCCCTGTTCGCCCTTGCGATTGATTCATGTGTTGCAAACATTTTTTAAATTGCTATTAACTATTAGACTTCACTATGGCAGGCTGACTCCTATAGTGAAGCCCAAAGCTATAGACGAGGGTTGCTTACATCCCTACAAAATCTAAAATTTTTTAACTCCCCAGGCTGGATTCGAACCAGCGACCAATCGATTAACAGTCGATCGCTCTACCACTGAGCTACTGAGGATCACGATTATTAATCTTAAACGTAAATCATCTAAATGGCAAGTACTTTAGCAAAAATTTTCAACTTTTTTTTATGACGCTTAAGCTTTATAATAAAAGTACCCTTAATTGACACACTTTAAAGCTACTCTGAACTAACGACAGAGAAGCTCTACGTGCTAAAATTGAGATTGAGCAACTTATTTCAATCCCAATCTCAATTCTGCTAAGCGTTGCCGTGCCTTGTCATTAATGGCATGAGCTAAAAACCTGCTTTTAGATTGTTTCCTTTGCTGGTATTTATACCTTGCCCGACAAATGCTAGCTTCAACATCGCAGCACAATTGGATGGCAGAAATCCATTCAGCCCCGTACCCATTTACCGTCAACTGCTGTGCCCGGTCTGATGTGGCAACAATGATTCGCGAAATCACAGATTGGGCTATTTGAGGTCTTGCAGTTGCACAAAACTTTTCAATATATGTGTCTGCCGTTTGACCAAAATCTGTATAATAAACTGAAAGAAGTTCTGTGATAACTTCTTTGTGGCTACAACTATTTTGGTAATGAGCATCGAACACAACTTGAGTGTGGTAACCCTGAAATGCACTATAGCTAATCAAAGCTTCAACTAGTTCCCAACGTGCTGCTTCGAGTCCCGCACTATCACGAGTTTTTTTCAAGCAAGGCCAAGCGCCTATAATATTGTAGCCGTCTACTAATAGAACGGCTGTGAGTGAAGAACGCGACATGGTTTTCGATCACAATTTTCAAGAGTTGACAAGATTCATTCATAACTTTTATAGTAATTCAAGGTTTGCTTGTAACACTATGTTACAAATAAAGAAAAATGGAAATGGGAATAGGTAATGAGTAATTGGGCATTGAGCAAAGCTTGAAAAAACAGTCGTCAAGCCCATTACCCATTACCTATTAGCTATTACTCATTACCCATTAGCTCATGGTCATGCAATTCCATCAAACGTTGTTTTAGCCGTAGCGTCTCACCTCGATCCACAAGAATTCCTCTTTCCAGCAAAAAAGCTCCATCGCAGTAGTTCAACTCCTCTAGACGATGTGTAACCCAGAGGGCTGTGATGCCCCGAGTTTTCACTAGACGGCGGACACTAGCGACCAATTCTATTTGACTATCTGGATCGAGCAAAGCAGTCGGTTCATCTAGTAGTAAGACTTCACAGCGACGGGCTAAGGCACCGGCGATCGCTACCCGTTGTTTCTGTCCACCACTCAAAGCATAGATAGGGCGTCGCTGTAGCGGCAGTAAATTGACGGCTTCCAGTGCCTCTGCAACCCGTGTTCTCACAGCAACTATTGGCAGTTTTTCCTCCACCAATCCAAAAGCCACATCGGCACCAACAGTCGGCATGACGAGTTGATGATCGGGATTTTGAAAGACAAAACCAAGGGGAGGTAAAACCCGTGTTTCGCCTGACTGAGGAGATAATAGCCCTGCTAGCAATTTGAGTAATGTTGATTTACCACTGCCATTTGTACCCAATAGCATCCAAAATTCACCCTTGGGTACTTCCAGAGAGCAAGATTTTATAACTTCCTTTCCAGATGGCCAGCTAAAGTTTAGATCTTTTATTTCAATGCCCAATTCCGCCATTTGCACACCAGTTCTTTACTCTGCAGCGAGAGCAAAGAAACCAGGAGGTCTGCCACCACCAGCAACTGTACCCTCTTTCTGAGATAGTTGTACCCCTGAAATTTCGCTGATACGGACGGCAACTTTCTTCTCGACCTTTCCCTCTGACTTTAATTCCAGAATGTCAGTCTTGCCAGAACGCATCGCTGTCAAAATTTCTTGATAAATAGCCTCAGCTTCCTCTTCTGACTTAATTTGTACTGAAATGGGTAAAGCCGTGTTTTTTACACTCAGGTCAATAGTCAACATTGTGGCATTCACTAAATTTAACTGTAGGTCTAATTTTAGCGTTGCCCAGTGGATTCCTGTAGGGAGAGGTTAAGGGGAACAGGGATGCTGAGAATAATGACTTTTGTCTCCTGCTTCCTGCACCCTAACTCATGGCTCCCGCTCCGCCTAAATCTGAAGTTTAACTATTAAATTTTCATTAAAATTAAAATTTATGTAGAAAAATGAGTAATTTATGTCTAATATGATTAGAGAAGGTTAAAAAAAGTTAACAAAGTAACCAACTTCAGTTAACTCTCCGTCTTGAGACGGCAGTAAGCGTGCTAGTTTAGAGACAAGAGTAATTTTCCCGTAATTATAAGATTTGGAGATTTGATGAAATGACCATCGCAGTTGGACGTGCGCCCAGTAGAAGAGGGTGGTTTGACGTTCTAGACGACTGGTTGAAGCGCGATCGCTTTGTATTTGTAGGTTGGTCGGGAATATTACTATTTCCCTGCGCCTTCCTAGCATTGGGCGGTTGGCTGACCGGTACAACATTCGTAACATCTTGGTACACCCATGGGTTGGCATCATCCTACTTGGAAGGATGTAACTTCCTCACAGTGGCAGTATCGACACCAGCAGACAGCATGGGACATTCGCTGTTGCTGTTGTGGGGACCAGAAGCCCAAGGAGACTTTACCCGGTGGGTTCAGTTAGGAGGCCTGTGGCCATTCGTAGCGCTTCACGGAGCGTTTGGATTGATTGGCTTCATGCTGAGACAATTTGAAATTGCGCGGTTGGTAGGAATACGTCCATATAACGCGATCGCCTTTTCCGGACCGATTGCAGTATTCGTCAGCGTATTCTTGATGTACCCCCTGGGACAATCATCCTGGTTCTTTGCACCAAGCTTTGGTGTCGCCGCAATCTTCCGATTCATACTATTCCTACAAGGTTTCCACAACTGGACACTGAATCCCTTCCACATGATGGGAGTGGCAGGTATCCTAGGTGGTGCCTTGCTGTGTGCCATTCACGGTGCGACAGTGGAAAACACCTTGTTTGAAGATGGAGAAGGATCTAACACCTTCCGTGCCTTCAATCCGACACAAGCTGAAGAAACTTACTCGATGGTGACGGCAAACCGTTTCTGGTCACAGATTTTCGGAATTGCTTTCTCTAACAAGCGCTGGTTACACTTCTTCATGTTGTTTGTGCCAGTCACTGGATTGTGGATGAGTGCAGTTGGTATCGTTGGTTTGGCACTCAACCTGCGAGCTTACGACTTCGTGTCGCAAGAATTGCGGGCAGCAGAAGATCCAGAATTTGAAACTTTCTATACCAAGAACATTTTGCTGAACGAAGGTATCCGCGCTTGGATGGCTCCTCAAGATCAGCCTCACGAACAGTTTATCTTCCCCGAAGAAGTTCTGCCTCGTGGTAACGCTTTGTAATAGCAGTTCGATTTTCAGCATATTTTAGCTGACCTTTCCCCCGCTTTGCTGCGGGGGTTTTTTATATTGTGAATGGGGATATAGCAGTTCTCGTTTGTAGGAGGTACAGCGAATTTGGGGCATATGTTTTCAAAATGTCCCTCCCTACGGCTAAGGCACTTACAAGAAAAAAAATACCCAACCTTGTCAAGCGCCCTCCGGGCGCTTGACGACCTCCACCCGCCAACTCCTACACCAACTAGTTATTGAAGGTTGGGTATTTTTTTATTTGGATCTCCCTAAGAGAAGTCGCTCCCTTTAAGCGAACTTCAACGAGACACTTCCCACTTCAAAGTATTCACAACTGAAATTTTGGCAAAATAGAAATTTATAATCGGTAATTATCCACTATGCTGTGCTATCCTTAATAAAGGAAGACAAACCCAGGGCCAAAAGCTCTGCCCTTTTGAAATTAAGACCGCTTAGGCAACAAGGAGGTGATGCCCATGATAGAAAGTAGTAAATGCATGGGTCATCAGGTTGCAGTATGTCGGCTGTGCGCCGGAGCTGTTCTCTAAAGTTAGCCTAGTTTTCTTGTAAAACTAAGTTTAACCAAGTTGTTAGGCATGCTAGGAGATCCGTCCGGCAGTCTGACTGTAACCTGAAGACCCGCTAGACCGCTCCTAAATAGATCGGATGATCTATTTAGGAGCGGATAGTTTTATATATGGGTAATTTCTTAAAACTGCCCAATTATCACATGAGCGAAAAATCCCTTGTTGAAGTTCAATTAAGAGCAAGATGGTCTTAGTTAATTTCTGCTCGCATTTGTTTTTCACAATACATGACTTAAGTAGGTTGACTGAAAATCGTAGGGCGCAAGCCCCTGGCTTTAGACCTGTTCATTACTAACATCTCCTGAAAGCCTTATATGGCAATCATCACAAAAAATCTTTCTCTGGTTAGAACCAAATTGCATTTTCTCATTAAATTTGTATATTGAGAATAGTCTACGAGGAAATCAGGGTTCTAGAACGTCACTTTTTATGAGGTGCTGATTTTTGAAAAAATGTTGGTAATGACTTGGGCTTTAGACATGGGGTAAGCCTGTAGGGAATTTATTCCCCATCAAAAAAGTATCGTCATTAATCATAGATTCATGCAGAACCTTTTTTAAAGGCGATCCAACAATGAATAATATGTCAAAAGGTAGTTACTTCGACAGATGTCTATAGAGTATTAGAACAGTATACTGAACTTTTCGTTGAGAAGTAGAGACAAGATCATCACTCTGAAGACTTGACGTTTGTACAAATGTGCGCTATAGAGTATAAACTCTTTACTTCGTTGTCTGCATACACAGATTGAAGATGTGACAGTTCACAAGGCGAACGATCTTATCTTGCCACCAATTTTGGGTAATTTATAATTACGAAATATACAGCTATGTTTTTGCATAAGTTAATTGCATGGTTCATTTACCAAAAGTTAATTAATTCTTAGCTTGGCAAAAACTAAAATCGTATACGAGGCAAATATGTCTTAACCTATAAAGTTCCAACAAGAAGTCATGTTTTCGAGAAGAGTTGCAGAAAACAAAATTATCTAAATAAGGTGTGAGGAGAATAGTGAAGATGTCTAATATCTTGTGGAAATCCTTGGTGGTTAGTCCGGCGGTTCTAGGAGTAATGCTAGCTTCAACAGGCGCGATCGCGGCTCAAAACCCCAGCAAATCGGGAGTTGTGGCAAAGGCAGAAGTACTGCAATCTAGCAACCAAGATGCTTTTACACTGACATCAGGATCAGCAGCAACTTCTGAGACAAAAATACAGATAGCTCCAGTCCAGAAGTTGGCTGATGCACAAAAGCAAACAGAAGTCAACGTATTAGATCAAGTTAATAAATATAGTAATGAAGGGAGTATCAACTCTCAATCCCAAGTGACATCTGTTTCCCAGTTCTCAGATGTACAACCTACAGATTGGGCATTCCAAGCTTTGCAGTCTTTGGTTGAACGTTACGGTTGTATTGCTGGTTATCCTAATGGAACCTATCGCGGTAACCGTGCGTTGACACGTTATGAGTTTGCCGCAGGTTTGAACGCTTGCTTAGACAGAGTTAACGAACTGATTGCCACAGCAACTTCTGACATTGTCAAAAAAGAAGACTTGGCGACATTGCAGCGCCTGCAAGAAGAATTCTCGGCTGAACTAGCAACTCTGCGCGGTCGTGTAGATGCTTTAGAATCCCGCACAGCCGAACTGGAAGCAAATCAGTTCTCTACTACCACCAAACTGGTTGGTGAAGCAATTTTTGCGCTTTCCGATCCTTTGGCAAACAGATCTAATGATCGAAACAACAGTGTTTTCCAAGACAGAATCCGTTTAGACTTGCAAACCAGCTTCACGGGTAAGGACGTTTTGCATACCCGGCTCGCGACAGGAAATGGCAATAGATTTGACTTGGGTGCTGCGGCAAGACCAGGTGCTGCTGGTGCCAACGGTACATTTGAAGGGACTCAAACTTATCAAATTAACGGTGATACCACCAACAGCAACAGAGTTAATTTAGACTGGCTATCATATTACGTACCCATAGGACCAGCCAACCTTTACATTGCCGCAACTGGTGCTATTCATAGCGATTATGCTGCTACTGTTAACCCCTACTTTGAGGACTATGACGGCGGTAACGGTGCTCTGTCCACATTAGCTTCCAGAAGTCCTATTTATGACATTGGTGGTGGTGCAGGTGCAGCGCTTACTTTCAACTTGGGTAAGGGAGGCGGTATCCTGAAACCGAGTTCAATCACTGTAGGTTACTTAGCGTCTTCTCCTAACAATCCTGCCCTTGGTCAAGGTATATTCAATGGTAACTACGCCGCCTTAGGACAGATTAACTTTAATCTCGGTAGCCGCTTCGCTATAGCAGGAACCTACGTTCACGGTTATCACCACGGTGGTAGTGCGATCTTTGACGAGGGTGGATACTTAGGCAATTACACTGCAGCCAATGGTGTAAGAGGTATTGGTGTCGTAGGTACCAGACAGGCAAACGAGACAATTGGTGCGGCCGAAAGTAACTCCTACGGTATTGAAGCAGCGTTCAGACCTAGCGACAAAATCTCCATTAGTGGCTATGCTGCTTACCATGATGTCTCGGGTAGAGTGACTAGAGATGATAACTTCGAGGCTTGGAGTTATGGTATTGGGTTAGCCCTACCCGATCTGGGTAAGAAGGGTAACGTTTTAGGTCTTTTCGCTGGTGCAGAACCTTATGCTCTTAACCGAAGAGGTGTAGCTGGTGGTGGTAGAGATATCCCATACCACCTAGAAGGGTTCTACAAGTACCGTGTGAACGACAACATTTCCATCACCCCTGGTATTATCTGGTTGACGGCTCCTGGTCAGAACGAAGGTAACGATAGTGCAATTGTTGGTACAGTGAGAACAACATTCACCTTCTAAAACGTCACAATCTATTTGCATTCTCAAGCAATGATTCCCCGCCATATAGCGGGGCTTTTTGTTTTTGGTAACGAAAAGCAAACCCTAGTGAAGAACCGGAGTATAATAGAAGTAAGTGAGGAGTTAAGACTTGATATGACGGTTGCCCTTAGAGTTATAAATGCCATCCGGGTAACAACTCGTTCACAATTTAGAAATCAGGAGATATCATCACTCTACTTCGATTCAAGTGTATTTTCTGAGGCTCTCCAATCGCCACAATTCAAAACTCCGCGCCTTCTATACAGACAAGACATGTCGCGTCTGTAAATCTCCTAACTCCTAACTTATTTGCCGCCTGTGGAAATATCGTGTAAATCGGAATACGCAATTCTTGCTTTATTAGAACTGACAATTCAATACCAAAGCGGAGAACCCATACAAATTAGACAAATTGCTGCACAACAAAATATACCAGATCGCTATCTAGAACAACTACTTGCGACTTTAAGACGTGGAGGTTTAGTGAAGAGCCAACGCGGGTCGAAAGGCGGTTATTCATTGGCACGAGAACCCTGGAAAATAACACTTTTTGAAGTTTTAGGATATTTAGAAGGGTTAGATGTGCGGACATGTGATGAAGAAGTTAAACTCAAAACTGTAGATAGTGCTGTTATAGAAGAAATTCGACAAGAAGCGTATCGAGCAGCTAACTCAATTTTGCAAAAATATACACTCGCTGATTTGTGCGAAAAACGAGATTCACTCAGGCAGTTGGATATTATGTATTACATTTAATTCAAAGGTTATGCCTGGTTTAACAATATGATATCGGAGAAATGTATGATCTAACATAGGTGTCTTATTAAGCAACTTATTTCTTTGCTATAATCGGCAGCGGAATGAAAAATTTTAATATCCTTTTTTCCAACTCCTGTATGGATCGATTGGACACATATACACTTAGATATTATGTCAATTAATATCCAGATGTTATATAAATTCAACTTGCTCCTAATCTTTAGTCCCAATTTTTAAGTCAGCAGCAATGGCTGATTATAACTACTACGAAACTCTCAAAGTTAACCCGAATGCGAGTCAAGCCGAAATTAAGCAAGCTTATCGTCGCTTGGTAAAGTTATTTCATCCCGACAGCAATCAGGAAACAGCAAACCATGATCGGATTATTCGCATCAATGCAGCATATGAGGTTTTGGGCGATGCACACAGTCGTCTAAATTATGACAAAAAGTTGCGAAATGGTTTTCCACAAGGCAAAAGCGATCGCCAACAGCGGACAGCCGCAGCTCAACAAAAATATCAGGCTACACGAAAAACAGGAAGGGATGTTGATGAACAAGTTGAGGAATGGCTACGCTCAATTTATCATCCCGTAAATCGCATAATTTTTCGTATTCTCAATTCCCTACAAGAGCAAATTGAGAAATTAGCAGCAGATCCTTTTGATGATGAACTGTTACAGGAATTTCTGGATTACTTAGAAAACTGTCGAGATGATCTCAAAAAAGCACAAGCGTCTTTTCGTTCTCTGCCCAATCCCCCAAGTTTAGCGAGATCTGCCGCTCACCTTTACTACTGCCTGAATCAAATTGGTGACGGATTAGATGAGTTAGAATATTTTCCTGCAAGCTACGATGAGAGCTACTTGCACGCAGGACAAGAAATGTTCCGCATTGCTGTAGGATTGCACTGTGAAGCCCAAGAATCTGTAGTTAATTGATTGTTGTTTTTTGTTGGTGTTTGATGTAGACGACCAACAAAGAATAAAATTAGTTATGCTGGAAACAGTAAAAGGTTAAGAAATTTTACATTTTTCTCCCAGTATACTCATGCAATCTATTGTTAATCGCCGTGCTCAGTTTTCCGCAAGCCATCGGTATTGGTTACCAGAACTGAGTGAAGCAGAAAATATAGAGAAATTCGGTGCTTGCTCCCGATTTCCCGGACACGGCCATAACTATATCTTATTTGTCTCCCTGAGTGGAGAGTTAGATGAATATGGCATGGTGTTAAACTTGTCTAATGTGAAACAAGTCATCAAGCAGGAAATTACCAATCAACTTGACTTTTCGTATCTAAACGATACATGGCCGGAATTTCAACAAACTCTGCCTACGACAGAGAACATAGCGAGAGTTATCTTTGAACGGCTTGCGCCCCACTTACCTCTGATCCGCGTTCAACTGTTTGAGAATTCTGAACTTTTTGCCGATTATACAGGAAATGGAATGGAAGCTTACCTCACACTCAGCACTCACTTTAGCGCTGCCCATCGACTGGCAAATCCTCGTCTCAGTAGCGAAGAAAACTTCCAGATTTATGGTAAATGTGCTCGTCCCAATGGTCACGGGCACAATTATCATTTAGAAGTGACAGTCATTGGAGAGATTGACTCACGCACAGGTATGATTGTTGATTTAGGTGCGCTCAATCAGGTAATAGAAGATTATGTCATTGAACCCTTTGATCATACCTTCTTAAATAAAGATGTTCCTTACTTTGCTGAAGTTGTCCCCACTGCGGAGAATATCGCGCTTTACATCAGCAATTTAGTGCGATCGCCCATACAGGAACTGGGAGCCAAACTTTACAAAGTTAAATTAATCGAAAGTCCGAATAACTCTTGTGAAATCTATTGTACTGAACCAGAATCAGATTTACTAGCTACTCGAGAAAAGCAGTCAGTCTTAACACGTCTGTAATTATAGCAAATTAAGCATTCAGCACAACAGAAGTCCGCTATGAATGGAATGAAGTCATCCGTGCTAATGGCTAAGTACTTACGTACCAATTTAAAATCAGCAAGCAGTTAACGCCTTGATGGTTGACTGCTTTTAATTATGGACGAAAATTCAATAAGTTTGGACATAAGTCTCTCAATTGAGTCTGTATTATAACTTGCTCATCTAAAAATTTTAATGTTGGATATGTAAAGAGGTAAATATCCAACAAAAATTTGTTTGCTTACCTTTATGGCACTTTGATCAAAGCATTTCAGCATTTAATGCTTTCGTCTATTGGAGATTTAGGAGGATTTTATGAGCCATCCTTTCGAGCTAGAACTTTCTGATTTAGAAGCTGTTGAGCTAAGTTTTGAAGAACAATTAACGTCTGAAGACGCTGGAAAAGTTCAAGGTGGTTTTGTTCCCATTGCTACCACTCAAGCCTTAGGCGAGGAAGGTGGTGGCGGTTACCATCCCATACCCAAACCCACTCCCAGTGAAACCCTTACTGCTGTAAAATGGGGTGAGTCTGGTGAGGGTGGCGGTGGCGCTACTACTTATGCCATAACAGCAAGGTTTGGCGAAGTAGGTGAGGAAGGTGGTTATTTATAATTTTTCTGATTATGAATCTTAGAATCGGCACTACCAACCTGCAAAAAAATGAGGATTTGAGAAAATGGCGGTAGTGCCTTTTTTGAAAATTTATTTGTATTAAGGACTTTAGTCCTCATCTTTTTGAGGGCTGAAGCTGTGACTACAAACAATAGCAAAGTAACTTTGATGGAGTGCTAGGCTTTTCAAGTTTTCAAATATTGTAATGAATATTCTAATTCTTGGTAGTTCTAGGGATGTTGAGGCAACACATGTGATGAATGCTTTGACACAAGCAGGTGCAGTGGTAAATTACTTAGACACTCTGTTGTTCCCAACTCAGATACAGCTGTCTTGGGAGCCGAATACTCAAGCAGGATGCTTGACACTGGCAGGAGGATATCAGCTGAATCTTCAAGATATCAAGAGCGTTTATTGGCGTAATTTCTGCACTCCATACATTCCCTCATTAAAAGATCCCACTCAGCAAAAAATTGCTTTCAGCGATTCCATGAGTGTATTGCGTTCACTGATACAAGCTTGCCCAGCATTGTGGGTTAATTCCTGGCAAGCATATCAGTTTCACAAGGAAAAACCCTTACAGCTTAGTAAAGTTAAAGAAATAGGAGTGAAAATTCCAGCTACCTTGATCGGCAACGATCCAGATCGAGTGATCGAATTTTCTGAATCTCACCCCAAAATAATTTTTAAGCCAGTCTATGGAGGTACCCATACCCAATTGTTAACAGACTTCCATTTAGACCGCAAGCGACTAAGTTTGGCACTCAAACTTTCTCCAGTGACAATCCAGGAGTATATTCCCGGCACTAATATTCGTAGTTATGTAATCGCAGATTCGGTTTATTCTGCGGAAATTCGCACTCACTCCATAGACTTCCGAGAAGATTCCACAGCTGAGTTGGTTCCGGTAGATCTCCCAGAATCAGTTCAACAGCAGTGTCTAGCCATTGCTAAAGCATTGATGCTAGAGTGGACGGCTATTGATTGGCGTTTAAATCCAGAGGGTGAATACGTATTCCTAGAAGCTAATCCCAGTCCTATGTTTGTGAACTTTGAACATCAAACTGGTTTTCCCATCACTCAGGAACTAGTTAAGTTGTTAATGTAATATCATGTTCGCCTAATTAATTATAAAAAAAATATATGCCCTTTGTTGCGCTTTAGCGCTCTAATTATTTAATCGCGCTAAAGCGCAACTACAAACTTTCCGCATGAGTGTTCAACCGAACTTTATCTAAGCTGCCCTTGTAAAGGGGTTCTTTTATTATGGGTGATTTTACGGACATCATATTAATCCTTGCTTATTGATAATAAGTTAAGCATAGACGCTTTGCGACAAGCCTGTTCGGATTAGAGACAGAAAATTGCCCGACGCGCAATCTATTAACAGATGAGCAAACTTTTACTTTATTGGCAAGATGTTTTGGCTTTCCAATTTTATATAATCTTTGTTTCTTCAATAATTCCCCTAAAGTAAATTACCTAAAAATAATTCAAAAGAAATGCCAAAAATCTGCCGATTGAGTGATTTCTTGTCAATCATAAAATATAAGGACACATATTGGATTTTATTTTGATAGTATGGCAAGCAGAATATGAGTTCGTGTTCATATTTGATTAGAAGGTGAAGAAAAACGTGTTGAGGAACTTGATTAGACACATGTTTTTATACCAATGAATACAAAGTTTTGAAAACATGACAGGTGATAAATCTTATATCTGAGTACAAGTTGAGTCTATCTTTGGGTTTAATTATTGAAAATTCAGCAATACTTAAACTTTCCTTAACTATATAAAAATAAAAAAAGTATAAAAATGTTCAAAAGAAGGACGAGAAATCAACAATCGGTATCTACTATGTCACCACAACAGATTGATTCGCAAAAGTCCCTAGTTAGTGTGATTATCCCCACTTACAATCGTCCAACTTATCTTAAACAGGCGATCGCTAGTGCTATTGCCCAAACGTATAAAAATATCGAGATTATTATTTCTGACGATTGTAGTCCTGAGAATCCACAGAAAATCATTGAATCTTTTCAAGATCCGCGAATTCGATTCCGCCGCAATACAAAGAATTTAGGAATATCCATAAATGTGATCGAAGCATTCAAGCAGGCACGAGGTGAATATGTAACAAGTCTGAATGATGATGATATTTGGAATGAAGACTTTTTAGAAAAGCTCGTTCCGCAGCTAGATGCAAATCCCGATCTCGTATTGGCTTTTAGCGATCACCATGTCATGGATTCAGATGGCAATATTGATAATGTAGCCACAGAAGAAAATACCAAGCAATGGAAACGAGATCAGCTCACTGAAGGAGTTTACCAACCTTTTTGTGAAATTGGGATAGTGCATCAGGCTGTGCCCAGTGCTGTAGCGACAGTTATTCGTAGGGATGCTATTGAGTGGAAAGATTTTCAAATACAAATGGGACCTTTCTGGGATCTGTATCTAACGTATCTTGCTTGTCGTAATGGTGGTGGAGCATATTACTGTCCGGAAAGATTAACTAAGTACCGCGTGCATTCACAATCAGAAACTATGATTAGCGGCAAGGTTAATGCTGTTGCCAAGATCCGGAAAAGTAAAGCTAGCCTTTTTTGTTACCGAGAGTTTATGGAAGATGAACGGCTGCAACAGTTCAAAAGCTATTTCCGGGAGCAATGGTTGCAGGCACATACCACTTTAGCTATTGGATTGTTGCGCTCAGAAAAAGTGTCAGAAGCACGACCCTATCTTTTACATGCTCTCAAACAGCAGAAGTTTAATATTCGAACCATCGCCGCACTCATTCTCTCGTTCATACCCAAGCCAGTAGCACGTAGATTGCTGACCAATTAAATATATTTGCGAGGTTTAGCGCGTCGTAAATATTGATAAATAAGCCAAGCGAGAAATCCAAAAATCAGATTTAGGGTTAAATTTCTGAGTATAAATAGCAGAATATCTGGATAAAAAAGCTGCGATGGACTTAAAGGTTCGAGCTTTTTTGCTAATAGAAACAGTCCGAAAAAAGCATTTCCACCCAGCATGAGGGCAAATACAACCAAACCTTGCTGCCAGTAGCGGCGATAAGGCGTGTTCCCAGAAATTAGGACAAGCGGAATTTTTGCTTGCACTCTCCGCAGTAATTGTTCTAATCTCCAAAACATCCATAAAAAAAATGGAAACAATCCGTAGCTGAGAAGACGCAGGGGTAACGTAAAACTACCAGCACTAGATAGAGTATTCACTAAAGCGTGACAGATGACCGAATTTAGCCAACTGCTGGCAAGTAATTTCCTGTTTTTATCATGTGAGCGAATATTTGACCCAATAGATATTCCTAAAGCATATCCCCAAGGAGCAGAGAGCAGAGCATGAACAGGTGTCCCAATCAATCTTTCTAAAATTGATGCTGTGTCATAAGAAAGATAAATCCAACTTTCTTCAGCGTCAAATCCTAAAGCAGCAGCTATAGTGAACAGAAAAATAGTACTGGGGCGTAATTGATACCGACGCTGAAGATAATAGGTAGGAACAATAACCGCTATCAACTTGCAGCTTTCTTCAATTGGACTGATTTCTAGAAGCTGCCGTAAAGCAACACCTAAGAATACTCGCTGCATTTTTTGCCAGTCCACAACTAAGTTAACTGCTGTTTCAAATACCCATTCCAGGCTGAGGGCAAGTAAACCGGATATTGCCCCGAAAATCAACAATAACAGCAACCGTAACAGAGAAGGGGCAGTAGGAATTCGATAATAATAATAGACTACAAGCAGTAATGGTGGTATGACCGCCCACAGCGCCATGCTATGTCTCTATATTTGAGCAATTATCGTGCGGTGACGGTGACTGTTAGCAGTTATTGTGGGGTAATTAAAACCCAGATCAATAAGCGCTTGTTCAATATCTAAGGAAAAATATTCATCTAAATATGGTTCAGTACTTTTGAGTAGTGTCAAAATATAAGGTGGCATTTTCTTGAAAACTTCAGATTTGGGATTCATATCCATCATTGCTAAAAAGCCACCAGGACGTAATAAACGTCGCGCCTCAGCAAAAATGTTCTGAGTTGCCAACTGAGGTAATTCATGACACACCAAAAAAATGGAAACTAAATCAAATGAAGCGTCTCGTAGCCCAGTTGATTCGGCAGCAGCATGGAGCCAGTTAATTTTATAATGTTGCTGCTGCATCCGATATCGAGCAACAGCTAGGAAGTAGGGAGATAAGTCTACACCCGTCATTCTGGCGTGGGGATAAACATTTTGCAGTGCAAAAGTACTCATACCGACACTGCATCCTAAGTCCAAGATATCTTGTGGTTCATGAGGAATTTGCTTTTTTAGAATATCGTGGTAACTTTGGCGCAGTTTCGGATCGCCTTGCGCGGCACTACCAGGCCAAATGTTAGCATGGACAGCATAAGCAGCTGACTCTACCTCAAAAGCCGCTTGCCAGCTCAGATTTCCTGTCTCGTAGGCGTGGAATGACCGCAAGTAGTAATCTGGGTAAATTAAATGGGGGTTTTGCACTCCTGCTAAATCTGTTTCCCAGTCACGCGCTTGTAGTGTCTGTACTTCTTTAGTCCAGTACACTCCTATTTTCTCAGCACGTTTCACCATCATTTTCCTAGCTTGATGCTTTGCTAGGTTGGCTATAGGTTTGACAGCTAGTACCCCATTTACTAAGCGTGACACTAATCCAGGAGTATTATTGAGTACTTCGTTCATATGAAGGAGTTAGGAGACAGGAGACAGGAATGAGAATCCAAAATAATGATATCTCCTAACCTAACGCTCGCACTGCAATTTAAAAAAAGTCCATAGTTACCGTCAAGACTTCCCTTGGAAGTTTGCCCTACTCCGTGCCTCCACAGAAAGACGCGATCAGACGAAGTCTCTACAACTCCATGCCTCCTAACTTGACTAATTTCCAGTTTTCGGTTTTAGTGCTAACAGCATTTCGACTTGGCTGGTTGAATTGTCAGGACTGATAGCAGTCACTCCCAGACCTCGAATAGAACTTAGAATGGTCATAGATTCAGGAGTAATAGGCTGCTGTTGTAGGGTGGCAAAGTTCTTTAATAAAGGGACAGCTTTGTCCATATCCAAGTAGAGGTAACCGCCATTTGGCTTTGGCAAAGAGTTGGTTACAGCTTTAAAGTTTTCGCTACTATCTAACATACTATTTTTAGGAGATGCGATCGCCTCTGCTATTGGACCACCAAGAGCCACAAATACGGTATCTTGGTTTAGCCAACCGTGTGATAGTAAAGCTCCTTGTTGGGGAATTTGCCATTCCGTGACATCTTTACCGCCGATATTTGTTTGAGCAATGTTTACTTGTTGTATTTTGACGAGGTTATCGAGTTTTGCGAAGGTGGCTTCAGCTGTCTTGCGATCGCTTGTATGAAATATGAAAGCGCCCCCAACACCAATCGATGCTAATACACCTTGATTGGATGGAATCGCGGCGAACCCAAATTCTCCATCCATCCAGCCAAAAACATCTTTATCTAAGTCAATATTGGCTATCTGGAATGAGGAACGAGTTTGCTGAAGGGCTTGACTCAGTTCTCTTGAATCTTTTGACTGTTCCACCAAACCTGCCCACCATCGAGAAATCCCCTGTCCACTAACAAGAGCAATGGTATCAGCTGGTAATTGAGATACCACTTGATTGGGAGTATTTTGATACTGGTATTTTACAAGTTGTGGATCTAGGTTGGCGATCGCCTTCATGCGCAATCCCGCATTATCGATCCCTACACCCGCCTCCAGAGATTTTACCTGTTTTAACTGTGCTAAGGTTTGTGGAGGTAACTGCGACGCCTGGGGACTTGCGGCGATTAATTGCTGTACCATAACTGCATAGTTTGGCACATACATTTGTGCTACCGTGTTTTCGAGATTCACTCCTTTAGAGAGAAAATTGTTTGCGCCTTCTTGACTTGCAAAAGAAGGCTCTCCTTTAAAAGTATTAATAACTTTTTCTACCGCCTGTTGTTGAGTAGCAAATACGACTTGATCATTCAGAACTGCGCTGTATGTCAACTTGCCATTGTTTGTTGTTTCTATAATCTTTTCTCCTTTATAATCAGTTTCTTTTGCAGTAACGTCTTTTCTTTCCTTTAATTTGTTAGCAAAATTCAGAGCGCTTAGTTTATCCTTGATCCCTACTATTTTTAAAATATTGAGTTCTTGTGGCACTTGCGGAGTTTTTTGTGTTGTCTGGGCTGACTCTGGTGGAAGTATCGCAATCATCACACCCCCAACCCAAGGTTTCAAATCTTTTTCGTAAGAAATATTGCTATCGCCGATGACTTGCTTGGTATAATCTTCTAAATCTTTTGCTAAAATATTTTGTGCTTCAGGAGTCCCAAACTGTTGTAACTTAGACCAAGCTTTCGAGTCAGTAGAAATGTATGTTGCCATTATTGCTTGAGCCGGTACTAATTTGGCGCTCTTCGTCGCACCTAACATTTCTCCAGTTGGACCATTCAAATACATGTAGGCAGCGACACTTCCTGCTACCACTACTGCAGCACCAACAGCAGGGATTAAAAATTTCGTTTTTCTTTCCGGCATTGTTATTATCCTCTTTATGCACAAATTGCCTGTGATCGCCAGTATAAGCGTCATTACATTCTGACGAATTCTCGGTATTTACTGATAAAATAAGTAATCATACACACTTTCTTGTTTGAATGGCTCCGAGAAATACTACAAAATCATGAAGACCAAATCCGATACGGATATGTTCTTCATAGAAAAAAATTAATTTGAAGAACAACAGCAAGTTATTCTAAATCTATATGACAAATCAGGAGCATTTTCCCCCAATGAGAACCGATTCTAAGCATTAAGCATCATAAGTTGTCAGCCAGCATGATTTGTAGGAACTCGATTTGTGTCACCTATGTCTACAAAATTCTTTTCATAGCTGACAGCACGAGTGATAAGAGTGATAAATACTAACAATACATTTTTTAACTTAAAGACAGTAAAGTTGCTTTCATATAGAGCGTACATCAGGAGTTAATTTAGGAAATACATGCGGCGTCGCGGTTTTCCTTAACTATATCAAGTTCGAGTTGTCAGGATTACAAGGTCAGTAAGCATCAATGTTGCAGTATTCTTTTGATACAGAAAATAATCGGCACAAATCCTTTGAGTTACCAGGAGCAAAACCACACTACAATCCCGATCGCCCCGGACAAGTAGACCATATTTTCCTGGATCTTTGCCTGGATATCCCCAATCAAAGTTACCACGGTACTTGTAACATCACTTTAACACCTATTTGCAATGGTGTTGAGCGTCTAACTTTAGATGCTGTCAACCTAAACATTCAATCTGTGGAAGTTGATGGAACAACGCAAAAGTTTGACTACGATGGGCAACAGTTGTCGATTGGATTAAATCCAGCAACACAGGTAGACAAGCAAATTACCATAGCGATCACTTATTCAGTTGAAAAACCTCAACGTGGGATCTACTTTATCCAACCAAGTACAGACTATCCCCACAAGCCCACTCAAGTTTGGACTCAGGGAGAAGATGAAGACTCTCGCTTCTGGTTTCCTTGTTTCGACTATCCGGGACAACTGTCAACCTCAGAAATTCGAGTCCGAGTCCCCAAACCTCTAATTGTTATTTCCAACGGTGAATTAATAGCTACACAAGATGATGGCGAATACAAAATCTATCACTGGTTGCAGCAGCAAGTCCATCCTACCTACTTAATGACAATAGCCGTAGGGGACTTTGCTGAACTTCAGGATCAATGGCAGGAAAAACCCGTAACCTACTATGTAGAAAAGGGACGCGAGGAAGATGCTAGACGCAGTATGGGAAAAACTCCTCGAATGATTGAGTTTTTGAGCGAAAAATACGGTTATCCTTACGCTTTTCCCAAATACGCCCAAGTCTGCGTTGATGACTTCATCTTTGGGGGGATGGAAAATACTTCCACAACACTGTTAACTGATCGATGTTTGCTGGATGAAAGAGCAGCATTAGATAATCGGAACACTGAGAGTTTAGTTGTTCATGAATTGGCACATCAGTGGTTTGGTGATTTGATAGTCATCAAGCATTGGTCTCATGCTTGGATTAAAGAGGGGATGGCATCCTACTCAGAGGTGATGTGGACAGAACACGAATATGGTAAACAAGAAGCAGCATATTATCGTTTACTAGAAGCTCAAAGTTATTTAGCTGAAGACAGCGATCGCTATCGCCGCCCAATGGTGACACACGTCTACCGGGAAGCGATCGAACTTTATGACCGTCATATATATGAAAAAGGGTCTTGTGTTTATCACATGATTCGGACGGAATTGGGAGAAGAATTGTTTTGGAAAGCAATTCAATTATTTGTACAAAGTAATACTTTCAAAACTGTAGAGACTGTAGATTTACTTAGGGCTATAGAACAGGCAACCGGGCGTAATCTCTTGTTCCTGTTTGACCAATATGTTTATCGTGGAGGTCATCCTGATTTTAAAGTGGCTTACTCTTGGGATGGAGATTCACATTTGGCGAAAGTGACAGTGACTCAAAATGGCGCAACACCAGGAAGTAATTCCAGCAGTGATTTGTTTGACTTAAAGATCCCGATTGGTTTTGGGTATGTCGAAGACAAGGTCGTTAGTGATTCCCAATCCAAAATCTTCACAGTACGGGTTCATGAGTACGAACAAAGTTTCTACTTCCCACTGTCAGAAAAGCCAAACTTTATCAGTTTTGATGTCGGAAACAATTACCTGAAAACAGTATTTTTAGAATACCCGGTACCGGAATTAAAAGCGCAGCTGGAATTTGACCCCGATCCGATTTCTCGAACCTATGCAGCCACAGCTTTAGCAAAAAAAGGTGGTTTGGAAGCAGTGAAGGCACTGTCAGCAGCACTAAAAAACGATCCCTTCTGGGGTGTGCGTGCTGAAGTGGCTAAACAATTGGTAGAAATCAAGTTAGAACAAGCTTTTGATGGGTTAGTGGCTGGATTGCAAGATGAGAATGCTTTAGTTAGGCGATCTGTCGTGGAGGCACTTGCGAAAATTAAAACCCGTGGAAGCTACAAAGCTGTAGCAGAACTTGTCCAAAAAGGAGATCCCAGTTATTACGTCGAAGCAGCAGCAGCTCGTACTATCGGTGCCATCGCGGCAATAGGAGAAGATAAAGCTCACGAAGAAAACGTACTCAAGCTGCTCTCCGAGATTTTGTCAGAAAAGGCAGGTTGGAATGAAGTGTTACGGAGTGGTGCGATCGCAGGTTTAGCCGCACTCAAAACTTCGGAAGCAGCTTTAAATTTGATTGCAGAATATATTAAAGTTGGTGTGCCACAACCCTTGCGTTTGGCGGCTATTCGTGCGCTCGGAAAAATTTCGATAGGTCAAAGTGCTGCAAACTTAGAAAAAATTTTAGAGCGATTGGCAGAAATATCCCTTGAACCCTTCTATTTAACCCAAATTGCTGTAGCCACAGCTTTGGGACAGATGGAAACTCCCAAGGCAATCAATATTTTGCAAGCGTTAGCTAACCAAACACCGGATGGGCGCGTGCGTCGCTATGCTGAAGAAGAGATTTCCAAAGTGCAAAAGAATGTTAGTACAGAAAGTACACTTCTTCAGTTACGTTCTGAATTAGATCAACTCAAACAACAAAATCAAGAACTTAGAAGCCGTTTGGAAAACTTGGAAGCGAAATCAAAGGAGTAAGCTATTAGCGATTAGCGGTTCAACTCAGAATTTAAATTTTTCCAAATCCTCATTCTTAAAGGATGAGGATTTTTTTGTCTCACA
Source organism: uncultured Scytonema sp. (assembly GCA_937873135.1). GTDB lineage: Bacteria > Cyanobacteriota > Cyanobacteriia > Cyanobacteriales > Nostocaceae > Rhizonema. The sequence goes on from CALMVQ010000191.1 coordinate 35,456, forward strand.
GACTCGAGGGTGATAAGGCAGAAGTAAGTAGGTAGGCACTATAATTTCAAGGTATGTAACGAAACGTAAACTTGGTTAAAACTCTCTTCCCTTCAGCATAGCTGCCCTCTGCCTTCTGCCTTACCTCAACGACAATTTTTCATGCCCACCTACTTATGTTCAAGGCAGCTATGAGTCACGGGAAACTCTATAAATGAATTAATTTCAGGAATTTCAATCAGGACGCCGTATTCGCGGATCGCTGTGCGTCTCTACCATCCGGAATTGCTGATTACCTGCAAGTCAAGGTTTTTGCATCTTTGATTCCACATAACAGTACTAGAGGACTATCGCCATTTATGAAGTGATTGTAAAGTCTCTTTAATAAATGTTTGTATAGGATGGATCTAAATAGAGGTATCCTATCATACTTCTGAGATTAATAAGAAAAAAAAGATACTAGGAAATATAAATTTATAGTAAAGATTTGATGAAGTTAGGGATATTTAAACTCAGAAATATTACGATTTGATGTGTATTAAGTTCATATGTAAAGATAGCAAAGTATACGCATGTTTTTGAGAAAGTCAAGGAAATCCTAAGGGATTATACAATTATTGTGTTCCAAAAGTAAGTTTGGATTGGCGCTCATATACTAAGTATAGCTAGGTGAATCTTACTATTGGAGGAATTCAACATTGATAAAAATATTTAATTTGTAGAAATACTGAACTCATTTGTTAAAGCTCTTCTAATTTTGGCTAAACTGCTCTCTGTTTGGATGCAACTTAATCCAAGGTCGGTGTTATGCGTAAACCAGTTCTCACAATTTTCTACCAGTTCAATCCCTGGAACACTACTATTGGAGGAATTCAAACACTTATCAATATTTTTATTAAGTATGCTCCAAGCGAGTTCGAGGTCAGACTCGTAGGTACAGGAGACAATCCAAATCAACCTTTGGGTAGATGGCAAGAAGCAGAATTTGCAGGTAGGGAGATCAGCTTTCTGCCTTTATTTATGTTGCAGAATGATAACTTTAGAAGTTTGATTCCGACAACGCTTAAGTATACAACTGCTCTCATAGGGCAATGCTTTGCTTCCGACTTCATGCACTTTTACAGATTGGAACCAACTATAGCTACCCTTCATTGGTCAGGAGAAAAAACGCTTTTTATCCAAAACGACATAGAGGCGCAGATGAAATCTGCTGCAGATGATAAAAATGCAATTCTCTGGCGACGATTTCCTGCCGGGTATTTTGCTCTTGAACGTCTGTTAGTTGGACAATTTAACCAGATTTTCTCGTGTAATACAGATGCATTAGAACTTTACCAAAAACGTTATCCGAAAATCAAAAACCGTGTTCACTTCCTGAAAAACACCTTCGATGAGGAAATTTTTTATCCGTTGTCTGTAGAAGAACGCGATCGCCAAAGACGCAACCTGGCATTGAAGCTGGATCTTTCAGAAGATACACGGTTCGTCCTGTTTGCCGGTCGTCTGCATCCTCAAAAAGATCCAATTCTGCTAGTACGTGCACAGGCAGCGCTTGAAGAACCGAACATTCACTTGTTGATTGCAGGTGATGGTGAGTTAGCCAGTCAAGTCCGTTCGGAAATTGGTCAATTGGGGCTGTCTGAACGGGTGACAATGCTAGGAGCACTGCGCCAAACCGAACTTGCCGATTTACACCGGATATGTAACTGTTTGGTTTTAACAAGTGCTTTTGAAGGTTTGCCTTTTGTGGTTCTGGAGGCGCTTGCCTGCGGAACACCAATCGTCACAACTCGATCTGGTGAAACCCCAAAACTCCTTTCTCCTGACAATGGAGTTATTGTAGCGGAACGGACACCAGCTTGCATAGCAGATGCTTTGCGTCAAGTCGTACTGCATCCAGATAATTATCCCATAGCATCGTGTGTGCGGAAAGCCCAGCCTTATGCCGCCCGCACTGTTGTGAATGAAGTCTACAGCCAAATGTGGCAGCGTTGGGAGCAACGGCTCTCATCTGCTAGCACCTGATGATTTACCCAGCACAGCAACACTAGAGAGCAAAACGAGAACAGATGAAAATAGCTGTTATTGGTGCAAAAGGTCTACCACCCAAGCAAGGTGGCATTGAGCATTATTGTGCGGAAGTCTATCCCCGTATGGTGGAACAGGGTCATAGTGTGGATTTATTTGCCCGTTCCTCTTACACAGACTGTTCCTGGCAAGACCCTTATGACTACAAGGGGGTTCAAGTCATCTCCTTACCAGGTTTGCACCTTAGAGGAGTGGACGCCTTTATTACCTCAGCACTAGGGGCGATGGCTGCCACGGCAAAAAAATACGATATTGTTCATTTTCACGCACTGGGTCCATCTCTGTTTACTTGTTTACCGAAAATCTCTAATTCCACAAAGGTCGTTGTGACCTGTCAGGGACTAGATTGGCAACGGGCAAAGTGGGGCAGCTTTTCGACTCGCATTATTAAGATGGGGGAACAAGCCGCAGTCCGTTTTGCCGATGAAATCATTGTAGTGTCAGAAGCGCTTTCTACCTACTTTTCACAAACTTATGCCAGGAAGACAATTCACATACCTAATGCTCCTGCTAACTACGGGGAATCAGACCCAAATTTTGGCTACGGCACCCAACTCGGTCTAAAGCAGGGACGCTATATTCTGTTTTTAGGCAGACTGGTACCGGAAAAACGTCCTGACTTGCTTGTTGATGCCTTTTGTGATTTGAACCCAGTAGGATGGAAACTTGTTCTAGCTGGAGGCGTAAGCGATACAAAATCGTTCACATCAAAGCTGTTAGAAAAGGTGGCAAATAATCGAAACATCGTATTTGCTGGTGAACTTCGAGGATCTCGTCTTTGGGAGATTGTCCGAGGATCTGGTTTGTTTTCACTGCCTTCCGATTTGGAGGGGTTACCTCTGGCAATGTTAGAGGCGATGCGGGAAGGAATCCCAGTACTTGCAAGCAATATCCCACCTCACCAGCAACTCGTGAGTGAAGGGCGGGGAATGCTTTTTGAAGCAGGAAACCGCAAATCATGTATTCGTAACTTAGATTGGGCAATTCACCATCATCGAGAACTAGCAGCAATGGCAAAAAATGCACAAAGACATGTGCAGCATAACTATAGCTGGGATCGCATTACTTCAGAAACCTTAAAAATCTACAAAACATTGCATGAGTCCGAGCAAGTAGAAATATTGGAGCATAACCAAGAGGGACTCGCCGAAGTCATTGGGAAAAAATAGGTGGTTTCTGGTAGCACGCAACTACGAAACCATTAGCCCGCAAATAGATGGCCTAAAAAAATCGCTTCGTATAAAAATAACACAACAGGGAACTACTACTGAATAATAAATAACAGTCTTAAACCGAATTGTCGATTAACTGATTTAACTTAACTGTCTCAAAAAACAAGGGTCTACGTAATGGAAAAAGGCATTTCATACTTACTAGCTGTCATGCAACGGCGAAGTTTGCCCGCCCTAGCGACATTCGCAGCTGTAATTGGTGGGGCGATCGCCTACCTTACGGTCACCCCGCACCTGTACTCGGCATCAGGACGATTGATTTTGGACGACAAGAGGGTAAGTATTTCCGATTTAGGTCGTGATCTTACCCAAGTGCGCTCAAGTACACCAGGTGGTTCTAATCCTTTGGCTGACGAAGCAGAATTAATCAAGTCACAACGTGTTCTCAAACGAGCGCTGACTGAACATATTGACCCTAATGTGAAACCAAAGCTCACGATTGAGGATCTGAACCGAAACTTGAGCGTCAAAATTGTTCCGGCTACCAACATTCTTCAGGTAAGTTATCAAGGCAAAGATCCAGTCATGGCTGCCAAGCTGGTGAATGCAGTTTCTCAAGCAATGGTTGAGGATAGCACTCAAGTTATCCGTAAAGAAGCTGCAAGTGCAGTGAAATTTTTGCAAAAAGAGGTGCCTGAGGCTCGCAATCGTTTAGAAAAGACGGAAATTGCTGAAAACAAATACAGACAATCGAGTGGCATTATTGCTCTTGACGATCAGACGAAAAGCTTAGTCGCGAGTGTCGCTTCTTTAGAAGAGCAGCAGCGAACCTTATCTACACAACTCCAAGAGGCGAAGTCGCGGGACGTATCATTACGGCAAATCACCGACGCCAAAGCTCTAAACAGCGCCTACGCAAATGTACGCGGTGGTCAAGATGAAGAACTTAAGAAGTTACGAGCCAAGTTGTCAGAGTTACAGACGCAGATTGTTGAAGCTCGGTTGCGTTTTACAGAGGACCATCCGACTGTAATCAAGCTAGTTCAGGAACGGAATACTCTACAGTCAGTCTACGCGAAAACCTTAGGAAGCGTGTCACCAGGGAGTCAGGACATCGCTCCCAAGACTGTCGCAGGCGATCAAATCAGTCAAGATCTGACATCCAAACTCATCGTCAATGAAATCGAGCGATCGGCAATTGAAAACAAGCTCAAAGTTGTGCAGTCCGATCTCAACAATCTCCATGCCCGCCTTGCAGCTCTACCAATGAAGCAGCAGCCACTGACTGCATTAGTCCGCACACGTCAAGAAGCCACAGAATCTGTAAAGTTACTGCAAAGCAAACTTGAAGAAGCACGGATTGCTGAAGCTCAACTTGTAGGCAATATCCAAATTATTGAGGCGGCTCAACCACCGACTAAACCCACTTCACCCAAGCAGAAAGTTGTATTAGTTGTGGCGGCTGCCTTTGGAAGTGTCTTAGCGATTGGCATTGTGCTGCTGTTAGAAGTCATGGACAATACACTGCGCGATGCTGCCGAAGCAGAAGAACTGCTGAAGCTGCCATTGTTAGGAGTATTACCTCGTTTAACAGCGCAGACTCTCTCTCTTGCGCCTGCTGAAAGATTTTTAGATAATGTTGGCTCTGTTGAGCCTTACCGGATGCTCTTCAAAACGCTTGAGTTTCGCAATTCTGACCGATTGCGATCGCTTGTTGTCACAAGCACTATATCTGGAGAGGGTAAGTCGGTCGTTGCCTCGCACTTAGCTGCCGTCGCCGCTATGTTATCTTGGCGAACATTGATCATTGATGCCGATCTACGCAGACCAGTACAACATAACTTGTTCAAATTATTCCCTAAACCAGGGATTATAGATGTGATTGAGGGAGGATTATCTTTACAACAAGCAGTGCAGGCAACAGAGATTGAGAACCTTGATATATTGACTTGTGGAGAACTACGCAGACGCCCCTCGCAGTTGCTCGATTCTGTGGCGATGAAGTCTCTTATCGAAGACGCATCACAAGAATATGATTTAGTGATTATAGATACTCCGCCTTTAAGTGCTTGCGCTGATGCCTCTAGCTTGAGTCGTCACTGTGACGGAGTTGTTTTAGTCACACGTCCCGGCTTCACACTTAAGGAGGTATTATCAAGAGCAGTATCAGAGTTAACGAAAAATCGCATTCCGATATTAGGTATGGTGGTGAATGGAATGACTAATTTAACAGAAAAGTATTACCGCTATCCTGTAAATGGTTACCAGCCCAAAAAGCGTTTGACAGGTCTTGGAGGTTACCGTCAAAGGTTTGTAGAACGAGATGAGGTTTAGGTAAAGATGTTGACCAATGAACCAAATCGTCACTCTCGTGTCATCTGGCTTAGTTTGGCTGGTATAAGTATTGGTGCAGTTGCAGGGTTTACAGCAGGTGTTAACCCTATTTATCTATTTTTAGCTGTAGTTGCAGTCCCAATAGTTGTTTACTTCTTTACGCATTTTGAGCAAGCTGTACTGAATTTATTGGCAGTGCGTACTTGTCTCGATCCTTTTTCAGGTAAGCAAATACCAGCCATATATGCTCTTGGGATGGACGGCTTAACTTTGCTCTACGTCACCGTAACACTCCTGCGTGGTCGGCGAATCTACACTGACAGTTTTTGGTGGTTTTTTGTCGGTTGGGTATTGTTACAAGGATTGTGGGTTATACTCTTACCTTTGGAAGGGGTAGGGCTAAATGCTGACTATCTACCAGGAAGTATCCGTGAGTGGATACGTCTGTTTAGTTGGGTGATGATCTACTTGCTGGTTATGCAACTGAAGGATCGATTGCCTCCTCAAAAAGCGATCGCTTGGCTGTTTTTATCACTCGTGATCCCGGTGACAGTGGCGCTAATGCAGATGTTTGTCCCTTTTCTCCTGCCTGACTTTTTGAACGGGGGTGGTGCTATTGGTGCAATGCCAGTTGCGGAAATATCTCGCATTAAAGGGACAATGGGGCACCCGAATGCATTTGCCACAACGCTGTTACTGTTTATCTCTCTTACTTACTGGAAGCTAACGAACTCCTTTTCAAAGTTCCCGTGGTTTTTGATCATGGGCTTACTGGCATTATGCTTTGTAAGTACTAAAGCCTTAACTGGCTTGACAATGCTTGCTGCTTTTGTTCTAGTTTTGGTGATGCCGAGATTGAGCTTTCTCAACTTGATTGGCGGAGCGCTCTTTTTTGCTGTCATTATCGGGTTGTTTGCTAATTCAGATTTTGGACGAGAACGCTTGGGATCGCTGAGCAATACACCACTCTTGAATCCAGATCTTGATACGTCGCGCGCAATTCTTTTATCTCAAGGAGATAATAATAGCTTTAACTGGCGGCTTGCTCAATGGACTTTTCTGATGAGCAAGATTTTCCCGCAGTCTCCGTTTCTTGGTTTTGGTTTGGGATTAAGCATTGAGGCTGGTGGTAATGGTTATCTTCCCCATAATGATTACATCCGCGCTCTGATAGAAGGAGGAATTACTGGATTTGTGACTTATATGGCCTTTTTCGTAGCTCAAGGTATACGTCTGATTCAGTTAATTAGAGCGGCACCTCCTAAAAGTCCACAGCGTAACTTGTGCGTCATCCTGTTAGCTGTGATGTTTGCCATGTTAGCAGGGATGCTGAGTGACAACATCTGGAGTCATACTATTCTCTTTTCCTACTGGTTTACGGCTTTGGCGATCGCTGGTTGGAACTGGAACGATGCACCATCTAGTTTGGGGACGCATGAATCCAGAAAAAACAGCGTTAGCCTTATAACTAGATCCTCATAACCAGTTAAAATCAATTTTAAATGAGGCTGAATTCATTTTTTAGCGATTTTTTCCACGGGGAGGAGCCAGTTGCAGGCAACAGATAAGTTTGAGTACAGGCGATCGCCGAGCGGAATTTCAGGGGGTATTACCCATTGATACAAATAGCTTCGGGGAGTGTAGGATGTAAGGTGTCATGATCTTTAACTATTAGCTTGTATGACTTATAAAAGGTTGAGTCTTGTTACTTAATATCTCCAAGAATACAATATCTAGCTGATAACTAACTACTTTTATGTCATTTTTGAGAAATTAGAAAATGAAGAACTTTATTAATTATATTTTCCAAGATTGGGAAGTGAATAAAGAAGGAAGTTCAAAATCCCGTTTCATATTATTAATGTTCCGCTCAACGCAGATACTAGGACGTTTGCCCGTACCTTTTCTATCTGGTTTTTTCCGCAACTTCTATACACTAATTGTGGAGTGGCTATTAGGCATTGAATTGCCTTGGGATACCAAAATAGGATCAGACCTTAGACTGATTCACGGTGTTGGTTTAGTCGTGAATAATGGAACCATAATTGGTCATAATTGTATTATCAGACATTCGACAACCATTGGTAACAAAAAACTTCCAGATGGTTCATATAGTGGCTCACCCAAAATAGGAGACAATGTGGAAGTTGGTTCTAATGTAGTGATTATTGGACCGATTACTATTGGGAATAATGCTGTCATTGGAGCAGGTTCGGTTGTAGTGAAAGATGTTCCAGAAGGGGCTGTGGCTGTAGGAAACCCAGCGAAAGTGATTAGGGTATTAAATTTAACTTCAGCACGAACCGATCATTCTGAAGAGGATAATTCAGCCCAAGCACGACTTCCGGACACAACTTCATGTATATATTAGATTTTGCAAGCGTAATTGACGAAACCGTTTGGGTTGTCAGAAATCGCTTTAGCCTAATTTTATAACTAAACTATTTGAGACAAAAATATGCTGAAGGTTTCTGTTGTTATTCCCGCATACAATTCCATGCAGTATCTCCCAGAAACCTTGGAGAGTGTTCTAAATCAAACTTTTACTGAATTTGAAGTCTTAATTATTAATGATGGGAGTTCTGACAACACTGTGGAATGGGCGAGTGCAATCAAAGACTCGCGAGTGAAATTAATTTCACAAGAAAACCAAGGTCTACCAGGAGCTCGCAATACTGGTATTTATCATGCTCAAGCTGATTATATTGCGTTTTTGGATGCAGATGATCTGTGGGAGCCAACGAAATTAGCCAAGCAAGTCTCTTGTTTGGACAAGTATCCGGAGGTTGGCTTGGTACATGCTTGGATGGCTTTAGTGGACGTGGGGGGAAAATCTACTGGTCGCGTACTGAAGTCCAATGTCGAAGGATGTGCATGGGAACAAATTGTTCAGTGGAATACAATTGCTTGTCCTTCGGTCATGGTTCGTCGTTGTTGTTTTGATAGAGTGGGTGTCTTTGACCGATGTTTACGTTCTGTCGAAGATTGGGATATGTGGATTCGGATAGCTGTTGAGTATCCTTTTGCAGTGATTAAAGAACCTCTAGCATATTATAGACAAGTTCCTAATAGTATGTCTAAAAACTGTCAAGTGATGGAAGAAGCATTTCATCAAGTCATTGAAAAAACATTTCAATCGGCACCATCAGAAACTTGGTACTTGAAGAATCGCAGTTACAGTTATGCAAACCTTTGTTTGGCTTGGAAAGCTTTGCAAAGTAGTAATAATTACAAACTTGCAATCCACTATCGCAGTTTAGCGGTTGCACATAACTCTCAAACACGCTATTCACGCGAGTATATTCGGTTAAGTTTGGCGATCGCAGCACTGCAATTGTTTGGATTTGATGGTTACAGCAAACTGCTAAAGTTAACTTATGCTCTACGACGACGTATTTCAAATGTGACACGGGATGCAAAAATAGTTGAGGATACGCACTCTGTGTAAGCAGTGACCTCAAAATATATAATTTAGAAGCGACTTAGGAACAATGTACGGAGCCATTTTTATGTTAAGTATGTGGATGAAATTGTGGAAACATCAACAATGCTGGAATATGAAAGCACCGAGTTGCCAATAAAAAGTCACAAATTACAGTCAGGAATCGCACTGCTGCACTGTATAGACTTAATAGATGATTTTTTAGATCACATCAATATTTCATTTGAAACTTTCTGCAATGAGTTTATTGGAAGCTGGATGTTTGGTTACATCAATGCTTTGAAACAGGTTGGTGTCAGGACAGTACTGTTCTGTATTTCCGCCCGTTTTACTGAACCCAGACGCTTCACCCACGCTCCAACTGGAACGACAATTTGTGTATTACCTGTTCCTAAAAGGTATCTTATATACCGTGCCATTCGACACAAGGCACTAAATCTTTATGGTGCAAATAAGGGCCAGACATTTAGAGACATCCAAGACCCCAATATTCACCGTCATTCCCTACTGACAAAATTTAAGAATGTTGCTCAAAGTATAGGTTCTTATTTATCGACGCCTGTAGAGTTACTAGCTCAAGAGATTCGACGTGAAGGTTGTCAAGCTATTTTGTGCCAAGAGTATGAGTACGCCCGTTTTGACACTTGTGTACTTTTAGGACAACGAATGCGTCTACCAGTGTTCGCGACTTTCCAAGGAGCCGATCAGACACATAGTTGGCTCGAATACCCTGTTCGAGATTTGGCGTTTCGGGAATGTACGGGTGTGATTATCTCTACAAAAACAGAGATTGAGCGGGTTAGTTCTCGTTACAAAATAGAATCAACCAAGATCGCACATATTTTCGATCCCATGGATGCGGTAAGATGGAGTGCTATAGACCGCAGTGAGGCACGATTAGCGCTTGACATTCCTCTTGATGCTAAGGTAGTGGTGTGTCACGGGCGGATTGATTTTTATCGCAAGGGGTTAGACATTCTTTTAACTGTTTGGGATCGAATCTGCCGCGATCGCCCGGATCAAGACCTCCGACTCCTGCTTGTAGGGACAGGTCCGGACGCTGACAAACTCGATAAATGCATTGCAACTATGCAGTTGCGAGGGGTTATGTGGCGGGACGAATTTGTGAACGATCACACTATACTTCAGCGTTACTTGTCAGCAGCTGACGTTTATACCCTTTCATCCCGCCAAGAAGGCTTTCCCATAGCACCATTGGAAGCAATGGCTTGTGGTCTACCGATAGTAGCCACTGATGTTCCGGGTATACCAGACATTCTGGAAGGAGGCGCGGTTTCCGGTGGACTTGTCGTGCCACGGGAAGATGCAACCGCATTAGCGTCTGCTCTGGGTAATGTTTTGGACAATGACGTTTGGAGAATCCAGTTAGGTAAGCTTGCTCGTTGTCGAGTTGAGGAGTACTTCTCGCCTGGGGTAATAGGCAAGCAACTGCGAGACTTTATGTTGATACAGTAGTCAGCATGAAGGATTTAAGTGTTTTCTTGAAGCACTTTTTTAGTTTTAAACTATAGCACGTCGGAGTCGAAAAATGTTTTTATTTTCAAAAGTTTAAACTTGGGGGTACCTCATGATACACCTGCAAGTTGTGCAAAATTCAGGAGAATTATGACCCCTGAATTCTTCTAGTAAACAAGGAGATGAAATATGCCAAAGGTTTCTGTTGTCATTCCCGCCTACAATGCGATGAATTATTTGCCAAAAACTCTAGAAAGTGTTTTACAACAAACTTTCACAGATTTTGAAATTTTGATTGTGAATGATGGCAGTTCCGATCAGATTGTAGAATGGGCAGCTGGCGTCACAGATTCGCGAGTCAAACTGATTTCGCAGAGAAACCAAGGTGTATCGACAGCTCGCAATCAAGGTATTATCCATGCTCAAGGAGAGTATGTGGCATTTCTAGATGCGGATGATTTATGGAAGCCAACTAAGTTAGAAAAGCAAGTGCATTATCTGGCAGATCGTTCAGAAGTAGGGTTAGTTTATACCTGGACAACTCTGATTGATACTTTGGGTGAGCCAACTGGGAGAGTTTTTGCGTCCCATGTAGAAGGTGATGTCTGGAAGCAACTGATTGAAAATGACATGATTTCTACTGGCAGTTCAACGATGATTCGTCGTGGTTGTTTTGACGAAGTAGGAGTCTTCGATCCCAGTCTCGCTTTTGCAGAAGATTGGGATATGTGGCTTCGGATCGCCGCTCGTTATTCGTTTGGAGTAGTCAAAGAACCTTTAACCTGCTATCGACAGCATCCTAATAATGCGACTAAAAATCGTCAGAAGATGATCCAGAGTCTTCGTATAGTGATCGAAAAAACATTTCAATCTGTGCCATTAGATTTGCTGCATTTAAGAAATCGAGCTTATGCAAATTTTCAGCAGGGTTTAGCATGGCTCGCTATAGATAAAGGAGACTACAAACAGGCAATTCATTATCGTACCTTAGCTTTTCAACACCATCCACAAGTCTGTTTATCGGAAAAATTCATGCGCTTGAGTGTGGCGATCGCAATGCTTCGTTTGTTTGGTCCTCATGGATACGATGGAGTGCGAAACCTCACTCATCTCCTGCATCAACGTCTATTAGGTTTTTTCAGCTAATTCCTATGTATTTAACCTTCTTCAGTTAATAGTCAGCGACAAATGGTCGCAGCGTGAATACTCAACAAACCTGCAACAACCAATAAGAAAGATTGCTGATAACTGATAGTTGACTGCTGAATACTTGCGCTAATTCCTAATTTTTGTATTTTCAGGGAAGACGCTTACTACCATGCACATTATTGTCTTAGAACCATATCCTTCCTCTCGCCGTGGGGGACAAGAATTAGTACTGTTAGACATCTGTCGCGGTCTAGCCAGGCGAGGGCATAAGATCGCTTTGCTTTACACTAAAGAAGAGAATCTTCTCGAGCAATATCGAGAGTTTTGTTACTGTGTCATCAAGGTTCGCCAATTTATCAACTCTCAGCCGCAACATATTCTGAGTTTTTTAGCTGATATTTGGAAAGTTACTAGAAAAATTCCCAAAACTGAAAATAGTATTGTCCTCTGCAATCAAGCCACAGACACTCCCTTTGCTTCAGCTTTAGCTTTATCAAAAAATATTCCTTTAGTTTGTTATCTCCATTATCCTCCCGTAGCTCCGCCATCCTCGGCATGGATGGGCAATAAAGGAATAAAGCGCTGGAAATATTTCCTTTTGGGGACAATTCATAAATATCAGTGGAGTTTTGCTATAAAAAAGGTAAAACATTTCATCACAGTTTCAAATCAAACTAAGTTAGACTGGGTGAATAGCGGCTATCAAGAGGAGATGGAGCGGAAAATTGATGTTGTCTATAACGGGATTGACCTAGAAACTTACAAAAATACAACTAATTTTTCAACATTGAGGAATCTTTGGAATGTTTCTGAAGATGTTAAAACGATCTTGTATGTCGGGAGAATAGATAAAGAAAAAGGATTAGAAATCCTGCTCAAAGCTTTTGCTTTGTTGCGACAAACTAATGCTAATACTCAATTATTAATTGCTGGAAAACCTTTAATCCAAGGAGAAGAATACAAACAATCCTTAGAAAAACTCGTAATTGAGTTGGGTATACAGAATCATGTGAAATTCCTCGGTTATGTCACGGATACTACAAGTCTTTATCAAATTAGTAACATAACAGTTCTACCTAGTATATGGCCAGAGCCTTTCGGACGAACAATTGTTGAGTCAATGGCGAGTGGAACTCCTGTAGTCGCCAGCCGCATTGGCGGGATTGCGGAAATTCTCACAGGAGAATTTCAAATTGGACTTTTTGAGCCGGGAAACGAGCAAGATTTATCAGCGACTCTCAATCGCCTACTACATTGGAAAGATCGAGATCCCAATCTAGCCCAGAGATGTCGCCAGCATATTGTGTCCCAATTTAGTATGGACACAATGGTTGATGCAATTGAAAAAGTTATGAAACACAGATTGATACAAACAAGCAGTCAGCAATTAGCAGTCAACAATTAGCTCTTCAAGTTTCGAGAGCGTCTAGTCATGTTTTTTTTAATCTGAATTCTTTGGTTTTGTGAGATTTGTAAGGGGTGCTAAGTTTTATGCATATTATAGTTTTAGAGCCAGAACCTTCCTCTACTCGGGGTGGACAAGAAGTCGTTCTATTTGACTTCTGTCGCGGTTTGCAACAGCGGGGACATCAGATCACTCTCATCTATACTAAAGAAGGAAATTTACTTAAGCATTATCAAGAATTTTGTCGGCAAACATTAAAGATAAATAGATTTATCATTTATCGACCGTGGCATCTTTTTAGTTTTGTAGCCGATCTTAAAAAAGTTCTCGAAAAAGTTCCACTTATTAAAAATACTATTATCCTTTGTAATCAATTTCAAGACACTCCTTTCGGACATGCTCTCGCTTTAGCACAAAACATTCCTTTAGTTTGTTATCTCCATTTACCTCCTCCACTTATTGTGCCTACATGGCAGTGGAACAAGGGACCAAAAGGAGTCAAGCACTTTATTTCGCTCTCAAATATTCAATTTCAGTGGAATTTAGGATTGAAAGGTGTACAGCATTTTATTGCCGTTTCAAATCAAACGAAATTAGATTGGGTGAAGCGTGGCTATAAAGAAGATATAATTGATGTAGTTCACAACGGAATTCACTTAGATGTATATAAGCCTTTAAACAAATATTCTCTCATGAGAAAGGAATGGAATATTCCTGAAGATATTCGAGTGATATCTTATGTGGGCAGGATAGATCAAGTAAAAGGGTTAGAAACACTGCTAAAAGCTTTTGCTTCGTTGTTATTGAGTACTAAAGCTAAGTTATTAATTGCTGGAAAGCCTTTAAATCAAGGAGAAGAATACCAAAAATCATTGGAACAACTCGCAACCAATTTGGGAATTGAAAATCATGTAAACTTCCTCGGTCATATTACGAATACAACCAGTCTTTATCAAATCAGTGATATCACAGTTTTACCCAGTCTGTGGTCCGAACCTTTTGGGCGAGTCATTGTTGAGTCAATGGCGAGTGGAACTCCTGTAGTCGCAAGCCGAATTGGTGGAATTTCAGAAGTTTTAACAGGAGAGTTTAAAAATGGACTTTTTGAGCCGGGAAACGAGCGAGACTTATCAGCGACTCTCAGCCGAATAATGGATTGGAGAGATTGCGATCCTCATTTAGCCCAGAGGTGTCGCCAGCATATTATCTCTAAATTTGGTGTAGACAAAATGGTTGATGGGATTGAAAAAGTCTTAGAAAAGATAAGTTGTAAACCAGAGCGATCGCAAAATTATCCAAAATCTCATTTATTATTGATGCAGCATACGGGGGGCGATCTAGATGAGCGGTAAAGAACTTATCATTGAGGCAGGTAGAACTGAGAGTCAATATTGGAAAGATCTGTGGAAATACAGAGAATTATTCTACTTTCTCGCATGGCGAGATATTTTGGTACGCTATAAGCAGACTGTTATTGGGATGGCATGGGCATTGATTCGGCCCTTCTTAACGATGCTGGTGTTTACATTTGTGTTTAGTACTCTGGCAAAGCTACCCAGTGAAGGTAATGCGCCTTACCCAATTCTGGTGTTTGCAGCTCTACTGCCTTGGCAGTTTTTCTCTGGAGCGCTGACAGAATGCAGTAACAGTTTGGTGAACAACGCCAACTTGCTTTCTAAGGTTTACTTTCCGCGTTTGATCGTGCCAACGAGTGCAGTGATTGTCAGCTTTGTAGACTTCTTGATTTCTGGGATGATTTTGTTGGGGTTGATGGCTTACTACAACTTTATTCCTGATTGGCGCATTCTGACACTGCCACTATTTATTCTCATTGCCTTTGCTGCGTCAATTGGGGCAGGGTTATGGCTTGCGGCGTTGACTGTGGAGTATCGCGATTTCCGTATTATCGTACCGTTTATTGTCCAGTTTGGTTTGTACATTTCGCCTGTAGGTTTCAGCAGCAGTAGGATACCCGAACAGTGGCGGCTACTGTATTCACTCAACCCAATGGTAGGAGTCATTGACGGTTTCCGTTGGGCAATTTTGCACGGCTCCTCACAGATATATTTACCGGGTTTTGCACTGTCTCTGGTAATAGTGGCGTTGCTGCTCTGGAGTGGGATTTGGTACTTTCGCAAGATGGAACGTACTTTTGCTGATGTGATTTAGACCTATATCAATCCTAATATCGGTCGTGAGAATTATTTTTTGAATGAACCACAAGGCAGTAAGCTCGTAAGCTAGCACAGAACGGCGGAAATAAACCACCCATCTGAAATAGGTAAAAAGCTTACAAAGTAGGTGTTCAAACTTTTTACTTTTTACTTTTTACTTTTTACTTTTGCCTTGTTGTACTAGTGCTCTCATGAGTCTTTCCCACGACACCCAGACGACTGGCGCTCTTGTTTCCCCGGCAGTCTCGCCCCTGCCGCGTCAAGAATTTTGAATGAACCGTTCCTGTAAAGAAACAGAGAGAATCTTACGAATCATTTAGCACTGCTATAGCTCTAAAAATTATATAGGAATCAGGGAGATGTCAAATACTGTTATTAAGGTGGAAAATTTAGCTAAAAAGTACGTTCTTGGATATCAGGAGGAAGGAATTTACAGTTATAAGACTTTTCGGGGAGCAATGACGGAAGCGGCAAAATCTCTGAAGAATGTTCTCAACCCTAATTTCAGAAAAGAAGTTGAGGACACCCGAAAGGAGTTTTGGGCGCTGAAAGATGTGTCTTTTGAGATTAAGCAGGGTGACAAAATTGGCATTATTGGGCGCAATGGTGCTGGAAAATCAACACTTCTCAAAGTTCTCAGTAGAATTACTGAGCCTACGCGTGGCTCAGTCCGGATCAAAGGGCGAGTTGCTAGTTTATTGGAAGTTGGTACGGGTTTTCACCCAGAACTAACTGGCAGAGAGAACATTTTTCTGAATGGTGCAATTCTGGGGATGAGTAAAGTTGAAATTCAACGCAAGTTTGATGAGATTGTCGAGTTTTCGGAGATTGAAAAGTTTTTAGATACCCCAGTTAAGCGCTATTCTTCTGGTATGTATGTGCGTTTGGCTTTTGCTGTAGCTGCTCACTTAGAACCAGAAATATTGATTGTAGATGAAGTGTTAGCAGTAGGGGATGCTACTTTCCAGAAAAAATGCCTTGGCAAAATGGGAGAGGTTGCAGAAGGTGGTCGGACAATCATATTTGTTAGCCATAATATGCAAGCAGTCAGGCGGTTGTGTTCTCAAGCAATTTATCTAGAAAAGGGAATTAGCAAGACAATTAACAATGTTGAAGATGCAATCCAACGCTATTCTGCTCAATCTTCTACGTCCAACTTTGATATTAACCTAGATTTGCTGCGGAGAACAAATAGTGAATTTGGACAAAAGGCTCGTTTACTTCGGATTCGGTTAGCCCCAGAAACTAGTCTTAGCTATGGGCAACCAATAGAACTCATCTTTACTATTCAGTGTTTTCGTGAAGTATCAGATTTAGCTATTGGAATTGGTTTTGATACTGTAGATGGTAATAGAGTCATGACTCTTGACTCCGATCACGACCAACCTACATTAGAGTTACCAATTGGTATCCACGAAGTTCACTTTTATATAGATAGAAATCCACTGCATCCAAATGTCTATTCATTATCTATGGCAATACATTCAAATACTTATCCTTTAGATGCTGTTGCTGGTACCTTGACTTGGGAAGTTAGTTCTGGACCGACAGACTTAGTAGGCGATAGAGGTTATGGCGCTTGTCGTTTACCAGTTCAGGTGACTGTCGCTCCTCCATTGCATGAGCCATCATACACAGCAAACTTAAAGATGTAAACTAAAACTTCTCTTTCTTCTCTTGGTGTGGCAGTTAAATCCGTGATTAGAAGTTATCTGATCGCAAAGCTTGAAAATGTATTGAACAAACCCTAGAGAACACAGGCGAAGAAGAAGAGCTTTTACCTGATTGCTGATGAAGAATTATGAAAATTGTTTATGACATATCAGTTTTAGCATACGGTCATTATTTCAATGCGAAGGCGGGAATCTTTAGAGCCGTTGAAAATTTAGCTTACGAACTGAAGAACGCAAAAGAGTGTGACCTATTTTTCTACGTCAGTGGAGATGCTTATAACATATTTACCGCTCTCAACTACCTTGAGTCTAATCCAGAGTTGGTAACAGTACCTCTATTTCACAAAAACTGGAAGTTGAGACGAAGTCTTAACGATACTCTGTGCTTCCTCAATTCCAAAATTGATACTACCTCAAAACTACAGAAAATACCGCTACAAGCTTTTAGGAAAATAGTGATTGATGTTGTTCGTCGGACGGAAGTCTTTTCTGAACGAATTGATGCTAAAAGTTTGGCAGAATTTGATATATATCACTCGCCTTTCTATGCAATACCGCCACAAGTTAGAGAAACAAGTCATATAAAAAAGTTTCTCACAGTGAATGATATGATTCCATTTTTGTACCCAGAGTTTTTTGAAGGTAGTCAACAAAATATTGATAATGTTGTACAAGCATTAAAAAGTCTAGACTTGGACTCATGGGTTTTATGTATATCTCAATCGACTAAAAACGATTTGTGCAACTACTCAAAAAATATCGCCCCAGAAAGGATTTTTGTAACTCCCTTAGCAGCATCACAACTTTTCTATCACTGCTCGGATGCTCAAAAGATTGAAGCGACTCGTCGCAAATATAATATTCCGAATGCACCATATATTCTTAGTTTAGGTACACTAGAACCTAGAAAAAATGTTGTTCAGACAATCCGATGTTTTATCAAACTAGTTGAACAGCAAAATATTAAAGATCTATATCTGGTATTAGCTGGAGCAAAAGGTTGGAGCTACGAGAAAATTTTTGCAGAAATTTCCAGCAATCATAATTTGAAAGACAAAATTATTGTTACAGGCTATGTCGCTGATGAAGATTTAGCGCCACTCTATAGTGGTGCGCTTGCTTTTGTTTATCCCTCATTTTACGAGGGCTTTGGTTTACCACCTTTAGAAGCTATGCAATGTGGTATTCCCGTTATCACCTCAAACACTTCCTCCTTACCTGAGGTTGTTGGTGATGCTGGAATTATGCTTGCTCCCAAAGATGTTGATGGACTGTGTCACAGTATGTTTGAGCTCTATAGCAATCTCTCTTTACGTCAGTCTCTGGCTGATAAATCTCTAGAACAGGCAAAAAAATTTAGTTGGGAGAAATGCACTTCTTCAACGATCGCTGCCTACAAAACTGCTTTATCTACCTAAATATCAGGTACAAAAATCGAAATTATGAGAATTGCAATTTGGCATAACTTACCTAGTGGAGGCGGCAAAAGAGCTTTATATTATCATGTCCTCGGTTTGTTAGAGCGCGGTCATACCTTGGAATCTTGGTGTCCGCCAACAGCAGATCGAACTTATTTGTCACTAAGCAATATTATTAAAGAAAATATAGTCCCACTTCATCAACCTGTAGAAAAGTCGGGTTTGGTGGGCAACATTTTGAGTCCCTATCAAAGAATTGTTGATAGAATTCGGGCGCTGGAGCAACACTGTCAACAGTGTGCTGATGAAATTAATCGTGGTGATTTTGACATACTTTTTGCAAATTCCTGTTGTTTTTTTCGGACTTCAGCAATTGGTCGATATGTCAATATACCAAAAGTTATTTATTTAGGAGAACCTAATCGATGGTTGTATGAAGCCATGCCGCAATTACCTTGGTTAGCTTTACCTTCAATCAAAGCCTGGTGGTCTTCACCTAAATATTTACAGGCGTTTTTAAACAACCTGATTGAAGTCCAGGGAATTCGAGTGCAAGCTCGTGAAGAGTTATACAATATCCAAGCCTTTGATTTAATTCTTGTCAATTCTCTTTTCAGTCGTGAAAGTGTTTGCAGAACTTATGGCTTAGACTCCAAGGTTTGTTATTTGGGAATTGATAGCGACATGTTCAAACCGTTGAATTTACCACGAGAGAATATAGTTGTTGGTTTGGGATCGATTTATATTGGAAAGGGTCTGGAACGAGCAGTTCACGCTATTGCCACAATAGAGAAAGATCGAAGACCTTCTTTAATTTGGATTGGCAATTTCTCAGAAGCAAGTTATCAGCATCAAATTGCTCAACTTGCACTCTCTCTAGAGGTTTATTTTGTCACTAAAGTCAATATTTCCGATTCGGAAGTGGTCAATCTACTTAACCAAGCCTCGGTAATGATTTACACGCCAGTATTAGAACCCTTTGGTTTGGCACCCCTGGAAGCTAATGCCTGTGAAACTCCTGTGGTGGCGATCGCCGAAGGTGGAGTCAGAGAAAGCATCAAAGATGGCATTAACGGTTTTTTAATTAACAATAATAATCCCGTGGAAATCGGTCAGGCAATTTCAAGATTGCTTTGTGATCGCGAATTAGCCCATCGAATAGGTAAGCAAGCAAGAAGCTACGTTTTAGAAAAATGGAGTCTGGAGAAAGCAATTGACCAACTTGAGGAATATCTCCACCAGACAAGAGTCAAAAGAATTTTTTCGCATACAACCACACCAAAAACTGTACAGGCGGGTTTCATCTAGATAACTAGTACAGATCGGCGGAAATAAACCACCCATCTGAAATAGTTAAAACCCTTACAAAATAAGGTTCTTTCTTTTTACTTTTTACTTTTTACTTTTGCCTTGTTGTACTAGTCAGCCGAAAAGATCCCTTTATTAAACCCGTCCCTACCAACAACAAACAATTAACAATTAACTATGGAAACTCGTCTCATTGCTTTTTATCTTCCGCAATATCACCCAATTCCAGAAAATGATGAGTGGTGGGGTAAAGGTTTTACAGAGTGGACTAACGTTACCAAGGCGAAACCTTTGTTTCGAGGGCACTATCAACCTCACTTACCTGCAGATTTAGGATTCTATGATCTCCGAGTGCCAGAAACCCGCATTCATCAAGCAGAAATAGCGCGTGCGTATGGTATTGAAGGATTCTGTTACTGGCATTACTGGTTTGGTAACGGTAGACGTATCTTGGAAAGACCGTTTAACGAAGTTCTTAAGTCGAAGCAACCTAATTTTCCCTTTTGCCTGGGATGGGCAAACGAGACATGGACGGGAATATGGCACGGTAGCCCAAACAAGATTTTGATGAAGCAAACTTATCCAGGCAAAGAAGATTATAAAGCTCACTTTTACAGTTTACTCCCTGCTTTTACAGATGAGAGGTGTATCAAAATAGATGGTAAACCGATCTTTGTCGTGTTCAGACCAGATAAATTGCCAGATTCCAAGGAGTTTACTGATTGCTGGCGTGAATTAGCCTTAGAAGTCGGACTTTCTGGTATTTATTTTATAGGTATGGCAGGAAGTGAACTTTGGGAGTACGAAAGAGAAGGATTTGATGCTTTCACTCTGCATATTCCTGGAGATATTTTAGGTCGCATCCCTCGAAGTCTTGCTGACAAAGTTTGCTATAAAATTACGAGAAAAAACTTTAGGGAGTTTTTGCGAGACACCTTTTCTATTCCCAGAACATATGACTACCGTCAGATCGTTCAATATGCTTTTCCGCAAGTCCCTCCCAACAGAAAGTTCTTCCCTTGCGTAATTCCAAATTGGGATAATACCCCACGAAGTGGTGTGAATGGAGTCGTCTTTCAAAATTCAACTCCTGAGCTTTTTAGAAGTCAATTGAGAAATGGACTAGCAATAGCTTCAAGTCAAAAGCCGGAAGAAAGATTAATCTTTATTAAGTCTTGGAATGAGTGGGCAGAAGGTAATTATCTTGAACCAGATCGAGAACATGGAACCGCTTATCTTGAAGTGGTCGCTGAAGTATTATCTAGCTCATCTGAATTGCTAAGTGCCACATC
This sequence comes from uncultured Scytonema sp., assembly GCA_937873135.1. Lineage (GTDB taxonomy): Bacteria > Cyanobacteriota > Cyanobacteriia > Cyanobacteriales > Nostocaceae > Rhizonema. The sequence goes on from CALMVQ010000191.1 coordinate 56,366, forward strand.
TTGATGAAAACTTATGAGCAAATCTGTCAAAGTCCAGATTATCAGTCGGAGTATTCTAGTTGAAAATACGAGCGGGAACTCTACATATATTTTGAGTTTTCTACGCTACTTGCGACAAGTAGGTTGTGAAATTGAGTATATACTCCTTGATTCATCATCTAATGGCAGATTTCCTTGGTATATCATTCCTTCTGCTTTGTTAAAACTTGCTAAGGTATCGGCTAAAAATCACTTGAGAATAGGTCGTGTTCTGGTGAGATTTAACTCAGTTTCAGATTTGCTGATTGAAACGTTGCGACCAGCATATGATCGCTTACCAATCACCTGGAAAAATATTTACCGTTCTGGGAGGGATAAACAACAACAACAGCCTAAACATCTTACGACCTCTCAACCTTGGGATGTTCCGCTCACACCAGAGGAAATCGCTTTTGCCAATTCACGGTTTGTTAAATTTAACCCAGATGTGGCGATCGCTAATTACGCTTTTTTAGGAAGTATTTTAGACTCCCCTTTTTTAAACCACACAGTATTAAAAGTTATACTGACCCACGATGTACGTCATCAAAGATCTACTGGGTTAAAAGAATTAGGACTTGTTTCTTTTGAGTCAGATTGGAGTCGGGAACGGGAAACTCAAGAGTTGTCTAAAGCTCAAGTCCTGTTAGCAATTCAGGAAGAAGATGCTCACCTTTTTAAGGAAATGGTTCCGCAATCTGAAGTCATTTGTCTGCCTATGTCGGTGGAATCTCACTCTCATACCGTCAAGCAAATCCCAGGTCGATGCTTATTTGTCGGTAGTGCCACAGATCACAACCACTACGGTCTTCAGTGGTTTCTAGAAAATGTATGGCCTCTTATTATACAGTTAATTCCTGATGGCAGCCTCCATGTATGCGGTACTGTCTGTAACTTTGTTCAAGGAACTTTTCCAAATGTTCATCTTTTAGGAAGGGTGGAGGATTTGAAACCGGAATATGGTGCGGCGTCCGTTTGTTTAGTTCCCTTGCTAGCTGGGAGTGGGTTAAAGATTAAACTTGTGGAGGCAATGTCCTACAGTCGTGCTTGTGTTTCGACTAGTGTGGGTGTTCAAGGACTGCGTGAAATTGTCGGGAAAACGACTCTGGTGGCAGATACACCTGAAGATTTTGCCATGCATGTGCATACGCTTTTAAATAATCCAGATAAACGACGATGGATGGAGGTACAAGCTTATGAGTTTGTGACACAAAAGCTTTCTCCGCAGGCCGTTTATCAGCCTTTTATGAATTACGTTTATCAGTACTTGCATTCAGGTTAAATCTAAGGGAAGCAACAAGACAAGGCAGTGCCTTGCTGAACCAGTCACTGTGAGTAGAAAACCCGCTCACAGTGAAGGAGTGAAAGGGTTCCCCGGCAGTCGCGCATCTGCTGCACCTTCGCCTTTCTTGCGTCTGGTCAAAGTAGCGTCTCCGATGAATGAGAAGAGAAGGACGCCAAGATAAAGATTCATAGAAGAAAGTTACATAACCATTTTGATGATCAACACTATACTAAAGGTATAAATATGAACATAGTAAGTAGAATACAGTTTCCACAGACGGATGTAGCTTCTGAGTTATATTTCAAGGTTGATAAGTCGTCTACAGATTTTTCTGCAAGTGTAGGCGCAGCTAGCCTTTGGCATCGCCAGGTTCCTCTACATCAAGGTAGTACAATTTCTTTTAATACGTATTTTAACTCCTTTTATGAATCTTTTTATACAAAATATACAATTCTTAGCTCACTATACTATTTACTGAAGCTTGAGGGTGATTTTGAAGTTGCTGTTTATCGAGATGAAGGGAGTAAAAAAGAGCTTCTTTTTTCTCATAAATTTGAGCAATGTCAATTATCTGATTACGTGAAGGTTTCTTTGCCAGAACTTCGGCAAGATCAAGAGGCAGGTCGAATTTATCTGGAAATAACTTGTTTGAGTGAGCAAGGTTTGTTTTCAGAAGGGTTACTTGTCACAGAACAAGAAAAGCAGAGAGATGTGTCATTTGGTATCATCACTTGCACTTTTAAGAAAGAATTTTATGTCAAAAAGACAGTGAATGCTATTTTACAAGATAGTTTATTACAGGATAAACAATTTAAAGTTTTTGTAGTGGATAATGGAAAAACTTTGAATGGAGGTGATTTTGAATCAGAAAAAGTGAAGCTTATTTCTAATCGTAATGTAGGTGGCGCAGGGGGTTTTACGAAAGGATTAATTGAGGCGTTGCAGGAGGGAATTTATTCTCACTTTTTGTTTATGGATGACGATATAGAGTTAGATAGTGAAGTCATCTACAAACTTTTTTCGTTGTATGAGTATGCCAAGCAAGATTTCGCCATATCTGGCAGTATGCTAGATTTATACAAAAAGCATATTCTGTATGAAGCAGGAGCAGTCTATAACAAATGTTTTGATAATACAGGAAATTTGCAATATTATCCGTTTGAAATTACTTCTCTCAAGCGGAATCTTGATTTGAGAGATCCTTTAGTACTCAACTTACTATTGTCAGAAGATAATATAGATTACGGCTCGTTTTGGTTTTTTGCATTTTCTAAAGAAGTGATTGAGAGTATTGGGTTGCCATTTCCATTCTTTATGAAAATAGACGATATAGAGTTTGGTTTACGAGTCAAACAATATCTTGATAATAGAATAGTAGCTTTTCCATCATTTGCTGTATGGCACGAACCATTTTATGCGAAGAAACCTGTTTGGGATGTTTACTATTGCACGCGAAATCAACTCATAACGAATTCAATTCATGATTCGCTGACATACTTGAGGACGATAAAAATTTTAACTAAGTGTATTATTTATAACCTATTAAGGTTTGATTATAACTCTGCACAAATGTATGTCAAAGGTTTTAACGATTATATGGAGGGTGCTAATTTTATTAGAAGTCATGACTCGGAAATTCTACATTCTAAGATTTTTGCAGACAGTAAAAGTTATAAGAGTCAATCTATAGTGACTAATTTAGAATTGAATGGGGAAGATTATCAAGTTACAAAAACAGGAAGACTGAAAAAAATATTTACATTATTAACACTTAATGGTCATTTACTGCCTAGATTTTTAATAAGTGATGAGAGTGCAGTTATTCGGCAGGGATTTACAGAACAGGACTCAGTTTGTAAAGCATTTGCTAAAAAAAGAATTATTTTTGTCATGGAGAAGAATCCTCAATCTTATCAAAATGAACTAGATAACAAAGCAGGTATTAATATCTTATTAAGCTGGATAAAATCTGCCCTAAAAAGTCGTTTGAAATGGTCTGCAATCAATGCAGAGTGGAAAAAAGCGACTCAGGAGTTGACTTCTATAAAATTTTGGCAGGATTACCTTGAACCTCATTAAGGAGAACAGGGCGATACGGCTTAAGCCGTTGCCAAGGGCATCGCGGCGGAATTTTTGTCCAAATTTAATTAAAAAAACATACTAAGTTAATCGGCACAAATCAACGTAGGGGCGAACGGCTGTTCGCCCTCTTAAGGAAAAGTTCGCCCTTTTAAGGAAAATAGTAGGTTGGGTTGAATGAAGTGAAACCCAACAAACCGTGAAAAATGTTGGGTGAGGTTCCTCAACCCAACCTACGCAGATGAAGGGTTTTTGGCGCTAACAGCAACCGTATTAATTCATAGAGAGTGAACACTGCTGTAATACAAATTTCATAATTCATATAAGTGAGGAAGGTTGCATGAAAGTAGATTGGCTGATTGTCGGCGCTGGATATTCAGGTTGTGTGCTAGCCGAACGGATTGCAACTCAGACTCAACAACGAGTGCTGATTGTGGAAAGAAGAGACCACATCGGCGGCAATGCGTATGATTTTTACAACGAGCATGGTATTTTAGTACACAAATACGGTCCCCATATTTTCCACACCAAATCCAAAAAAGTTTGGGATTACTTATCTCAATTTACTGAATGGCGACACTATTATCATCAAGTGCTTGGTGTCTTGGAAGGGAAAAAGGTTCCCATACCATTTAATCTCAATTCACTTTACACCCTATTTCCTCCTCGTTACGCTGAAAAGTTAGAAGAACAGCTTTTAGAACATTTCGGTTTTGGTGTCAAAGTCCCAATTCTAAAGTTACGTGAAAGCGCTAGTGGTGATTTAGAGTTTTTAGCCAACTACATATATGAAAATGTCTTCTTACGCTACACAATGAAGCAGTGGGAACTGAAGCCAGAGGAATTAGATCGTGGCGTAACAGGAAGGGTTCCAGTCTATATAAGCCGAGATAATCGCTACTTTCAAGACCCTTACCAAGCCATGCCAAAGCATGGTTATACCGAGATGTTTCGTCGGATGTTAGCTCATCCCAATATAATGGTCCTTCTAAATGCAGATTATCGTGAAGTTATTAATGATATCAAATTCAATCGGATGATTTATACGGGTCCGATTGATACTTTTTTTGACTATATGTATGGTGAACTCCCTTATCGTAGTATCCGCTTTCAATTTGATACACTGGATCGAGAGTACTACCAGGAAGTAGGTACAGTTAACTACCCCAACGATTATGATATTACCCGTATTACCGAACAAAAGTATCTATCAGGACAAACTTCTCCCAAAACCACATTGGTTATGGAGTATCCTCAAGCCTACGTACCTGGGAAAAATGACCCTTACTATCCCATTCCGCGTGAAGAAAACCGCGAACGTTATGACTTTTACCTTAAAGAGGTAGAGAAATTGAACGGTACGGTTATCTTTGCTGGAAGGCTTGCTGAATATAAATATTACGACATGGATCAGGCAGCATTACGTGCTTTAAGTCTGTTTGAGAAGCAATTAGCTGTTAAAAGTTAGCCTATGAGTTTTTTATTTACAGTTTATTTAAGGTTGCGACATGAGTTCTTCTCCAGTTTGCCTTGATGCCATAGTGGTGCCTCTCGTTGTCGGAGAAACACTGCTTGATGTTGGATGTGGTTTGGGAAGGTGGGGTAGTCTGATTCAAAATAATTACTGGGAGGCTAACTTACAAAAACCTCCATTAATTGATGGATTTGATGCGTTTCCAGCAAATGTAGAATTTTGTTCTCGACATCAATATTATCATCATGTATGGCATCAAGTCATGCCATCACCTCTGTCGGGTAAATGGGATACAGTTCTAGCGTGTGAAATTATTGAACACGTAGAACAAGAAAAAGTGGCATCTTTTCTCAAAATTTTGGAAAGTGCTGCTAATAAAAGAGTTATTATTTCTACGCCTAATTATCCATGTCTAAGAGGTGGTTCAGATACCATAGTTGGGTTTAATGATTTTGACGCTCACTTAAGTTATGTATCCCGTAGTGATTTTCGTCATCGGGGATATAAAATAGTAGGTGCTGGTATACGAAAATGGACTAAATATCCCGGTCTGTTAGTAGAACAATTGATTGCTCCTTGGAAACCTGGGTTTCAATCAATTTCACAACTAGTCCCTTTTTTGGCAGATTCAATCGTTGCTTATAAGGATATTTGACATCTCCCCGCCTTAAAAAGACGGCGATTCTACAAGGATGTTGCTACATGGTCTTCTCAAATTACCTCTTTTAAGTGGGTAGAATTTCACAGACTACCTATTAACGAAACTTACTAAGCGTAGAGGAATTAGAGTAAACAGATAGTTCAAGCAAAGTTTCAGTCCCACCATTTTTAATGGTGGGATAATGTTAACTATGCGGTCAGTTGCCAATAGGCGGAGCAAGAGCTACACGGGGAGTTCCACCGCCACCAACGTTGTCTGGTCGGTTGTTATCGACAATATAAAGTGCTTGGAACAGTTTCATAAAGTCTTCATAAAAATCTCCACTTGTGCTTATGAAATCGTAGCCGTAGGTATCATGAAACTCTTCAAGAGATCCTTTTTCCACACCAAAATAATGGCAGTCCCAACCTGCGTCATCGACAACGTAAGTACCGTAATCCTGCAAGGCATGAAATAGCTTTTTTGCTGGCAGTGTTTGTAAATTAAGACTTTCCTCAGTGACATTCGGAAGAATTGCCAGTAGAGAACCTTGTACAAGAGCAGGGTTTTTTCCGTGATATTGGTTGGGGGCATTGTTATCTGCAAGTGATGCAGGCCAGCGTTTTCCAGGAATGTCTTGAGAGTAGTAAAAGTATTTTTCCCCCCAAATCACAACTTTTAATGCGTGCTGAATTGGCTGTTCGCCAATAAGTTCTCCTTTGCGAATGGAACCACCAATAGCAGAAAGACCAGAGCCGAAATGCGATCCTCCGAGTCCGTCTCCGTAAATATCTTCATCAGGGGAATAATGGAAACCATAAAGTGGACTTCCATTTTGACAGCGAGCTAGGGGTCCAATTTGTACTAAGGTTTTGCCATCAGGCATTAGAAAGGCAGAAGCAGCGTTAGGAGTGTCATACGGCCAATTCGTTGCATCTGGAACAATTAAGTCATCTGGAATAGGCAATGGAGCAATTCCCACAAGTGTAGTACCTGTACAACGCCCGACATCCCAAGTACCAGGCTCATATAAATCACGCCAGGGGTCTCCTTCCTTAAGCTTGAATAGGTACTCTAGATCTGCCCCAGCTGATTCTGCCTTTTGAATATTTGCTGGGATATAAATTGCACCTGAACCGATGGGCATATTCCAAGGTGAAGTTGATGAAAAGGGCCACAGAAACTTATCCCTTGTGGGTGGTTGGCTAAGAGTTGGCATGCTGAAAATTAAAGCGAGAGATACACCAGCGACAAATTTCAACAAAATAGAACGTCGCAAGCGGCTTGTCAAAGAGCGAAAGATGGTCATCAAAAAGCCACTCCAAATTCATTATTGTGCCAGGACGGTGGGGTGGCACACTTTTGGTGTGGCTCATGGAAAAAGAGTATGCCAATCACCTGTACCATTCCAGTCAAGATATGTCCGCAAATAACTGTGAGCCATCAGCTATTTGCTATTTGCTATCAGCTATTTGCTATCAGCTATCAGCCATTTAACATCAGTTATTTGCTGTCAACTATCAGCATACATTACTTGTTTGAATGGCTTCTGTCTAGATGTTTATAATCTTCTTTTATCACTCTTGTGAAAGAAAAATATAGTGCTTATCATCAACTTCAAGAGATGAAAAAAAATTGAGCGATGCGGAAGCCGCCACTTCATGAAAGTATTCTACTTATTTTCATTTCACTTCAATTGATGTAAAATTGTCTAATATCAACGTTTACAGATTATTCTCTGCCGAAAGTGACATCAGAGGGATAATCCTACGACTAATCTACCGAAGATGAGCTTAAATAATTAATATCTCACACTGGTTGCTCTTCTGCTTAGCAAAATATTAAAAATAAAAATGAATCTATATCTATAAAGTTATAAATCGAAATAAAAAAATAATGGGTCGTAACGTTATGTAGTTAGGGCGGTGATTGGGAATGGGGAAGAAATTATTGCCTTTTTCCCCATTCCCATTTCTTAATTGTTTAATCAATTGCCAATGGTTGGAGCAAGAACTACACGGGGAGTTCCACCACCACCAACACTTTTCTGTCCATTATTGTCAACAACAGAAAGTGCTTGAAATAGTTTCATAAAATCTTCATAAAATGTTCCACTTTTACCCGAGAAATTGTAGCCGTAGGTTTTGCGAAACTCTTCAAGAACTCCTTTTTCTACTCCGAAGTAATGACAGTCCCAACCTGCATCATCAACAACGTAAGCCCCGTAATTTTGCAACGCATGAAACAACTTTTTTCCAGGGTATGTTTGTAACTTGAGACTTGCTTCCGTTAGCCTTGGAGGAATTGCCAGTAGCGAACCTTGCACTAAAGCCGGGTTTTTACCGTGATATTGGTTTGCGGCTTTACCATCAGCAAGTTCAGCAGGCCAACGTTTCCCTGGAATTTCCTTGGAATAGTAAAGATATTTTTCTCCCCAAATCACAACTTTTAATGCATGGCGAATCGGCTGTTTGCTAATAAGTTCACCTTTGCGAATCGAGCCACCAATACCAGAAAGACCAGAACCGAAATGCGATCCGCCTATTCCCTGTCCGTAAATATCTTCATCACGGTGATAGTGAAAACCATAAAGTGGACCCCCTTTTTGACAGCGAGCTAGTGGTCCAATTTGCACCAAGGTTTTCCCATCAGGCAGCAAAAAAGCAGAAGCATTATTGGGCGTGCTGTACGGCTTACTTGTAGCATCTGGAACAATCAAGTTGTCTGGAATAGGCAGTGGAGAGATGCCGACAGCTTTAGTGCCTTTACAACGTCCCTCACCCCAAGCACCAGGCTCGTACAATTCACGCAACGGATCTCCTTTCTTGAGCTTAAAGAAGTACTCTTGATCCGCGTCAGCCAACGCGGCCTTTTGAATATTTGCCGGGACATAACGTGCGCGTGAGCCGATGGGCATATTCCAAGGCGAAGTCGCTGAGAACGGCCAGAGAAATTTGTCCCGTGTGACGGTTTTGCCGGAAGTCGCCATACTGCCAAGAACAAGAGCGAGTACTACACTAACGACAAATATCAGTAGCCGAGATCGCCAGTGGCTTGTCAACGGTTGATAGACGCTCATGAGAAAGCAACCCCAAAATAAAGTCTTTATTTAGTTGAATAAGTACTTATACTTTTGTGTACTATTATAAAATAAAAGAAAAAAAGTAACTTTTAGTAAAGTTTTACTCTTGTTACATAAGTCAACATAGGAAAAGCCGTTTAGCTGAAAAGATGCCAAGCTTAGGCTCCAGTCAGTAACATTTTTCAATTGAAGAGGTAAATAAGGGAGTGAGTTGGCAAACCCTTACAGAGAATAATCGACGCTACGATCCCCAAGCGATCGCTAGCTACTACCGTTACCGTCCCTGGCGGATTTGGGCACGGGCATTACTAATTGTCTGGTTTTTTACTAGATTTATTTTTAATCTTAAGTGGGATGATTGGCAAAATCGAGTTGAGCAAAACAAGTTAAAACGCGCTACCCAGTTGCGAAAATTGCTCACCCGCCTTGGTCCAGCTTTTATTAAGGTTGGTCAAGCTCTCTCAACACGACCAGACTTAGTACACAAAGATTTCTTAGACGAACTCATTAAGCTGCAAGATCAGTTACCAGCTTTTGATAATGCGATCGCCTACAAGATGATCGAAACCGAACTAGACTGCCCGGTGAACGAAATTTTCAGCGAGTTGTCAGCGACTCCCGTTGCGGCAGCTAGTTTAGGTCAAGTCTACCGTGGTCGTTTGCTCACCGGTGAAGAAGTAGCGGTGAAAGTACAACGCCCTAATTTACGTCCGGTAATATCTCTCGACCTTTATCTAATGCGTTGGGCGGCAGGTTGGTTAGCTCCTTGGTTACCCCTGAATCTCGGTCACGATCTGACTTTGATTGTGGACGAGTTTGGCACGAAGTTGTTTGAAGAAATTGACTACATCAATGAAGCTCGCAACGCCGAAAAATTTGCTCACAACTTCCACAACGATCCAGATGTCAAAGTTCCAGCTATCTATTGGCGTTACAGCAACACCCATGTCTTAACCCTAGAGTGGATTAACGGCTTCAAACTCACAGATACGAAAAGCATCCGTGAATGTGGTTTAGATCCAGAAGTGGTTATCCAGATTGGCGTGGTATCTGGTTTAAAACAGCTATTGGAATATGGCTTTTTCCACGCCGATCCACATCCGGGGAATTTATTTGCCACACCCGATGGTCGTATGGCTTACATTGATTTTGGTATGATGGACCAGCTCGAGGAAACGACTAAAGGAAATTTAGTGGATGCACTCGTGCATTTGGTCAATAAAGACTACCAAAACTTAGCTCAGGACTTTGTCAACTTGGGTTTTCTTACCCCAGAGACAGATATTCGACCAATTATACCAGCATTAGAACAGGTGTTGGGAAATGCTATTGGCAAAAATGTCGGGGATTTTAACTTCAAAACTATCACTGATAAGTTCTCGGAACTGGTGTATGATTATCCTTTCAGAGTCCCGGCGAAGTTTGCTTTGATTATTCGTTCTTTAGTGACACAAGAAGGAATTGCCCTTAGCCTCAACCCAAATTTCAAAATAGTTGAGGTGGCGTATCCTTATGTAGCAAAGCGTCTACTAACAGGGGAATCACCAGAATTACGCCGACGGTTACTAAACGTGCTGTTCAAAGATGGTAAATTCCAGTGGCAACGGTTGGAAGAACTCATTGCGATCGCTCGCACTGATGACAGCTTTGATGTGTTACCAACAGCTCAATTGGGTTTGCAATATTTACTATCTCATGAAGGCAAGTTTCTCCGACAAGAGTTGGTACTTGCCCTCACAGAAGATGATCGCCTTCACACCGTAGAAGTCCAACGTCTGTGGAATTTGGTTAAAGATGACTTAAAGCCAACTCGTTTACTAAATGTAGCCATCGGGGCTTTGACAGAATTACCGAAAACTACTGCGGCTTTTGTTGACAAACGCTAAAAGAGTGAGGAGTGAGGAGGCGTGGACTTAGGAATAAAAACCCCTCTCTCATAACTCCTCACTCTTAACTTTATTCCTATCATTCAGGAGTTTTCATGTACTACTATCCTCAAAATCCGCCGTATGTCTTGCTAGCTGTGGGATTATTTGCAGCATTAACATCTGGTGTGGCGTTTGCCGGAACACTAAAAATAATTGTCCAAAAATGGCAAGGCGATGGTGCTGAAAGTTCCTCCGGCTCGCGTTTATCAAGTAGACAATTATCTGTGCCATTTTTTGGTGTAACTGTTGGGATTGCTCTTTTTCTTTGCTCGGGTTTTGAAATATTTGGCTTTCCGCCCTTTCTTGCATATGCAGTTGGTATACCAGTTGCTCTTCTCACGAGCTTGCTCGTTTGGTTGCAGTTAGGAAGTATGTTGGCTTATGTGGAACGCCAAGGAATGCAAGCTCTAGATTTAGATTCTTTTTAATCAGCTCTTTCGATCGAAGGAGCTGGCACCTTAGAGGCTTTTCACACGGTAAAACGTTTGTTGAGATTGTCTTATTTATGGACTAGCTCTATCAATAGTTTAAAGTTACAGGTACTACTCAGTCTTTCAGCTTTTTACTTAACTATAGTAAAAACTAAAATCTTTCAATGCCATCAATCTGGCTTTGTTTAATCTGTAATTGTAACTTAATTTACGATTTAAATCACCCCAAACAGTTGATTGAGTTTGGATAGTAGTACCACCCAAATGCTTGCACACCTTTCGCAGTTCTTGCTCACCGTCACTTTGCACAATCCACCCTACCTGGGAAGCTGCCAATCCCATGACAGATCCTTCGCCAGAGTGGTATCCTTTGAACTCAAAATAACGCCCAATCATACCCCACTGCTTAATAAATTCTTTTTCTCTACCTTCGTCTCTAGCAACAATAAATATAGATTCTCCGATATATTTAGTATGAGCTACATCTAAATTTAACTTGGAAAGTAATTGTTTAGTAAATTCTAATTTTTCTGGTGTATATTTTTCTATATGCTCAATAAGATTTTCCTGGTGTCCTGCGGTTATTCCAGGGGGAAAAAAAACTTCACCAGATATCTCGTTAACAATTCTCATGTCTGCATCAAGAAAAATTGCCACGCGAAATTTTGATAAAGCTTTGGTGATCGGAAACCGTTTATCATGATAACAAAATAGAACACCTTGCTGATTATGTTTATAAGCTAAAACATTGGAGTTATTATTAAAGTCTTTCGGTTCGTCTGTGTAAATGACTAGAAAAACACCAGGAAATCTTTCTGCTAAATCCTCAGCTAATTGCTGAGAAAAAATCCGATACTTTTTTCCTAATGCTAATGTACAGAAGCAAAAATCTTTTTGTTCTTGATGCATTAACTGCCACTTATAAAGTATTAGCGTTGATTGGATTACACAAATCATAGCATACAGAAAATATACCCAGTAGTAGCTAGAGCAATTTTTAATGAAAAAAAGACTGTTTTGATGCTAAAGCTTAGCTTTGACTTGCTGCAATTGATTTTTCAAATTGTCTAAAGTTTGCTGCCACTGACTTTTCTTAACAATTGGTGGAAAAACTGCTGGTGGGAGTGCCGAATTAAGATTGCGGTAATGTTGCCAAATATCCCAGTAAGGACAACCTGGTTGAATGCGAATACCCGCCCAGTGCAGATATTGTAGAGGTTGATTAACTGAAGGATCAATTAGTATATTTCCTTGAGTGCGAAAATGGGGAGTCCCTGCCCAGTTTCCAGGAGCTTTCTCCTCTCTACGGACAATATTGAAGCGGTGTGGAATCCGTTTAAGAAGCATATAGTTGATAATTGGTTGGTCTGAAGTTTTTTGAGTAAAATCAAAGTATTCTGGATGGGCAGTACACTCAGCAAAAGTTTCATACAAATCTTTTTCTAAGATTAAGTTTTTCTTGGAACCCCAAAAACCTCCATTAAAAATATCCTTGATTTCAGTCTCATTGAAAACTTTTTCTTCTAAGACTTTTTGTGTAAAAACATTCTCGATTCCCCCTAGATGTTGATAGTCACAGCAAATAAAATCGGATGTAGCTAGGTAGTTAAGATTGTCAACAATTTTTTCAAAAACAACAATATCAGTATCTATGTACAAAAATTCGTCAAATGGTCCAAACCAACAAGCTTGTTTGCGGAATTGATTGGGACGGGCAAAAAACTTGCTCCCAAAAATTTCGTGTAGCTGATTTGACAATCTATCAATAAAGTCTAAGTCTTCGTAAATTTTTACTCCATAATGTTCGTTAAGAATATCTGCAATGCCGTGATAATTATCATCGTAAGGAATCATGACAATTGGTGTCTCTGTGTCATGCAATCGGATACTATTCAGTAGTGCGATCGCATGATCCGTCACCTTATCGTTAGCAATAATATAAATTCCCCGCTTCATTTATTCATCCTCAATCTTATAAATCAAAAATTAATTCAAACCAACTTACCTAATTTTTTTAAAATCCGTGTTGCTAAACTTGGAGGTGCATTGTAAGCTTTCAGCTTAGTGTTGAACTTTGGTTGCTTGTCTGGTTCATGTAAATAGCGATAATGCAAGAAAATATCTCGGTAAGGAAAATCTATATTCTCCCCAGCGCAAAGGCGGCTAAACAACTTAGACGATAAACCGATATAGTGAATATAGGTGAGGCGATTTCCTTTATCATACAAGACATGATTTTTTGCTTGAAAATGAGTAGAAGTGACACAACAGCCAGTGCTTTCACTTTCAAGAAGCTTCTGGGCGAAATTATAGTTAGAGATACCAGAGCGCATCACCATGTAGTTGAGAATTGTTTGATCAGGAGCCATATCGTAGAGAACTTCTGCTTCTCCTTGCTGTAGATTTTCCAATAACCATTCTCGCATTTGAGCATTAAATATGTCTTTTTTTGAGGCATAAAATCCTGAACAAAATATTTCCGTTTGTAGTTGTTTTGTGGTGAATAGTTTTGTTAATTTAGGCGACTTTATATCATAGACATGAGATAAATCTTGATACTGGAAGTCATAAACCACCCAATCACTCTGATTGAGTTGAGCGAAAACCTGCTCTAACGGACTCATTAATAGAGTGTCGGCATCCATGTACACAAAGCGGTCGAAGGGACCATCAAAGGCACAGTAACGCCGATGTGTCCCAACTCGATGATATTTATCACTTCCTATTTTTTGCCAATGTTCACAGGCAGTAGGATGAGCATCCCAAATATTGCCAACAAAGCGATCCCATTGCTGCATTGAGTCTCGATTGTCGTAAAGTTGCACATTTGGGCGACGGGCAATTTCAGCAGCAATCTGCTCTGTGTTATTGTCATAGGGATAGACGCAGACAGGCATTTCTGCTCCTTGAATTGCCTCGATACTATTAAGTAGGGCAATGAGTTGGTCGTAAACACGGTCATTGGCGAGGGTACAAATGCCATCCATATCGTGATTTGGGTGAGGTTGTTTTTTATTATTTGTATTACAAAGGACAAATGACTAAAGATATATAGCGAGCCTAATGATTCGTGAAAATTATTTTTTGAATGAACCGCCAAGACAAGGACAGTTCGCAGGAGGGTTTCCCTCCGTAAGAATCTGTCCGTGCCAAGAGCGCCAAGAAAAGAAATAGAGAGAATTTTTAGGACTGCTATAATTGAATTATGAGAATTTGGCAGTGAATTCAGATAGCCAGTTAAGCAGATTGAGTTTGTGGAGAATGATTTGTCTGGCTTCTGCGATCGCTTCCTTAGCAGCGTACCAAGCATCAGGAGTAGAAGTGACTTCTTGGATGTATGTCATGCCTTTTTGATCTAAGCTTGGTAATCGTAAAAAACTACCAGGTGGCAATAATTTATCAGCAGCCGCTCCACCATAGTAAATTGGTAAGCACCATGCTAATAAGGCATCCCATAATTTCTCACTAACATACCAATTGTTTTCGGCATAGTTTTCAATCGCTAGATTGTAGTAGTATGGTGCCATACCATACCATTTGTTGCCTAGTTCTCCTGATGTTTTCACCCATGTGGGTAAGTCACGCCCGTACAAATCAAACTCAATTTCATTTGATTGCAATGACTGTAAAAACTGTAATCTCTGTTGGTGGTTAACTGTACGGTTGATTCCAGAAGTAATCCAACTGCAAGAGGAAACTTTTTCCATTGGTGGTATTTCATTAAGTTCCCGAAACGAGTTGCTATGATACCAAATCGCTGGCATGTAATCAGGAGTCGGGGCGAAGTCATCAGCACCCGAAACATAGCCGCAATACTTCTGGGCTTGTTGATAATTCTGTTTATTTTTTTCAACAACCTCATCTAATGGTGGTTCCCTCAGTAGATAAATTATCCGCTCTTTGTTCACTCCGCGTAGGAGAGAGCCAATATTTAACTCAGATTTTTGCTGCTGTTTGCGAAAAGGATTAAACCTAGATTTCTGCTCTTGAATAATTGGAAAATCAAACTGATACATTAGTAGAAAATCTGGTTTAGGAGTTGTTGCCAGCATTTGTACATTACCCCAAACACCAAATTGATTAGGCGTTTGTTGCCACAGCCAATCGGCTCTTTTTTCAAGATTTCGATAGCTGCTTATCATACCAACAGTTTTTATAGACATTTTTAAAACTTACTCCCTTCCCTCTGTCATATCATGTCCGTTAGATTAACATTAATACGGCAATAACCCCACCCCGCTAAAGCTGTGCTTTGTCTCTCCTCCCTGCTTGCGGGGAGGGGTTGGGGGTGGGGTTCTTTTATTCTGGGTAAATTGACGGACATGATATCGTATTACCTATCTTCTTTTTATCTTTCTTCTCTTCTCCCAAGGGGAGACGCTGCGCGAACGAGACGCTGACGCTCCTTCGTCGCTACCGCTTCGCTAACGCGAAGGCGTTCTTCTCCCAAGGGGAGACGCTGCGCGAAGGCGTCTTGGCGGTTCATTTATTCTTCTGACGGTTCGGGAGTAACTCATCACTCCTCATTTATAACCGGACGCAGAGACTCATCAACATAACTCAGAATTTTTGCCGCTCTATTTTCCCAAGACAACTGCTTGACAAAATCAATAATATATGAGTACCCTTCTACTTTTCTAGGATGAGTTTCTAAAACCTGTGCGACTGCTTTGGCAAATTCTGTTGGGTTGTCTGGTTTACACCAAGCGGCGATCGCTTTGGTATTTTTAAATTCTATTAAAGAGGGAATTTCTGTAGCGACAATCGGATTTCCAGAGGTTAAATAGTCGAACAGCTTCATAGGAGAGGTGAACGTTGCAGCGTTCCCGGAACAATGAGGATGAGCCAAAATATCTGCGGCTTGTAGCAAAGATGGTAAATCGAGGTGCAAGACGTAACCTAAGAATGTAATGTTATCAACCTGTTTTTTTTGGGCTAACTGCTGATAATGTGCAACTTCTTGCTCATTGCCACCTGCACAGACAAATTGAATATTTGGCATAAGTGCGGCAACATCAATGAGGACATCAATGCCTTTAAATTGCCTGAGTGCTCCTGAATAAACGACCAAATGCAAGCGTTCATTTTTCAAAAGTTTTTTACGCCATTCTGTAGTTTTTTCTGGTTGTCTAACCATGAACGAGTGATTGTATCCATTGTGTAGCTTAATCAGTTTTTCTGGTGGCATTCCATGTTGAATCATGCTTTCTCGGACTGTATCGGCGACAGTTACAGCAACTTGAAACAGTGGATGATTAACAATTTCTGGCTCAAATTTTTTATCTTCGTGATGATGGTGTTCATAAATTGCGGGTATACC
The DNA here is from genome assembly GCA_937873135.1 of uncultured Scytonema sp. Taxonomy (GTDB): domain Bacteria; phylum Cyanobacteriota; class Cyanobacteriia; order Cyanobacteriales; family Nostocaceae; genus Rhizonema. The sequence continues at coordinate 72,623 of CALMVQ010000191.1, forward strand.
ATTTTGAATTGCCGCTTTCACAAAATTCCAGTTCCAAGCGTGGATAATTTTGGTAGTCGAAAGGATATAGAACGGAAAATAATATTTGGTGGTGATGGTGTTAGAGTCAGTGAATTTGCTTTTGATGGAGTCAATAGGCCAGGGCATTGGTAAAGGAGCAATTTTCAGTTTGTCTTGAAGGCTGTAATATTTGACAAGTGTTGCTGGGACTTTTCTGGGTTGAAACGGACGAATTAAATGAACTGGGTTGAAAGTTGCTAAGCCTTGGTAAGGATATACTAAAACTGTTGAGTAACCCAAGTTTGCGGCTGCGTTTGCCGCATTTGCAGATTGTACGAGGTGAGCTTCCGGCTTGGGTATCTCTTCTGTTAAAAAGAAGATATAGTTTTGCTGAGCAGCAGTATTTTTCATAATTTTATATTTTAATAATCTCCTCAAAATGCTCTAATTTACCAAGCAGATGCATAGCAGAATCATAAGCTTCTACAATTAATTTATTTTGTTGTTGAGGCGTGTCTATCAAATCATCTGCGAGAGAGCGGAGAGCCAGTATAGGCTCGCGCCTGATGCCGAACTCATCCGAGATATTCTTGAAGATTTGATTCTGGTGCTGCGGTAAACCGTGTTGCGCTCTCTCATTTTGCTGGTTAATGAGATCGTCAAAAACCTCAAGAGTATTGAAAATTTTCAAGGCTAATTTATAAGAATTTAAAATTAATTCCTGCCGTTCTAATGAATTATCAATTGTATTATTTAGGATGAAGCGTAGCAAATCAATTAAAGAGTTAAGCCGCTTGTAAATTTCATGAGAAATGCGGACTAAGTTCTGCTGCTGTTTGGTTTTAGTTTCTGCCCGCTCTGCAAATTGCATTGAGTATAAGCGTGAGTAGTAACCACCCTTTTGTAAAAGTTCTTCATGAGTTCCTACCTCGACAACACGCCCTTGATCTAATACGGCAATTTGATCGGCTTTTTGGACTGTGGAAAGACGGTGGGCAATGACCATCGTTGTGCGATCGCGACTGAGGTTATCAAGTGCAGTTTGCACTAAGCGTTCGGAAACTGTATCCAAAGCACTGGTGGCTTCGTCTAAAATCAGAATTTCCGGATCTTGAAGCAAAGCACGCGCTATTGCAAGACGCTGTCTTTGTCCCCCAGACAACATCACTCCGCGATCGCCAATCAATGTGTCAAATCCCTGCGGCAATTTGTTGATAAACTCATAAGCATTTGCCAGTTTGGTGGCTGTGATAATTTCCTCTTCCGTCGCCTCCGGGCGTCCATAGGCAATGTTAATCCGTACCGAGTCATTAAAGAGGAAGGTATCTTGACTGACAATTCCCATTGCCGTTCGCAACGATTTCAGATTGAACTCGCGGATGTCTCTACCATCTAGAGTAATACAGCCGGAAATCGGGTCGTAAAATCTGGGTAAGAGATCTGCTAATGTTGATTTACCAGCACCAGAACTACCTACCAATGCTAGAGTTCTGCCATGAGGTAAGTATAAATCGACATCCTCCAGAACCAATTTCTCTTGATCTGGATAGGAAAAGGATATGTGGTTGAAATGAATCCCCTTCTCCAATTTTGTGTAAGGAATATCTCCATTACCCATTAATGGCTTATTATCCCAGCGCAAGAAGTCTGTAACTATTTGCACACTAGTAGCAGTGCTGGCAAAGCTGCTGCGAAGAGTATTTAACTGAGAAATAAACGGTAACAGTCGGAGTAGTACTAATAGATAAGTGAGTAGTACGGCTGAAAGAGAGGTAATTTCATTTGCAAACACAGTGCGACTCAAGAAGACAATCAGGAGTATGGCTGTAATACCCATGATTTCACTGACTGGTGCGATCGCCTCCGAATTTATCTGAGATTCAAATTCTGCTATTTCGCGATCGCGAATGAGCTTCTTGATTCTTTCATATTCTCTTTCCTCACTCCCAGTTGCCTTCACCAACCTAATCCCGTTTAAGGTTTCTAGCACAGTGATAGAATATGCTCTAGACATATCACTGAGTTGCGTACCAAACTTTTTAGAACGGGAAATAGCGTATTGATTTGCTAACGTTATTAAACATAATAGAACTGTCGTAGCGAGCGTCAATTGCCAAGAGATTGACAGTAGCAACCCAACAAAAACTAAAATTGTAATTACTAGAATAATTAATTTGACCGTGTTGCCTATAGCACTTGTCGCACGACCAATCTCTCCACCAAGACTGTTGATTAAATCACCAACTTTTGTCTTAGCATAATAATCAATATCAATCTCTAGTAATAATAGCAAGCCAGCTTCCCGCATATCTGAAGTTAACTTGCGTGTTAAAGTACTGGAGGCTAATGTCCCAGAGTAAGCTGCAAAATTTTTGATAGCAATTGTCAATAAAATTGCACCTGCCATTACCCAGATGCGGTACTCTTCTGGAACCTGATCAAAGGGGGACATAATTTTTTTAAGAATAGCAGGAGCACCACTTAAATCTACTGATTGTCCCACAACTTTTAAAATCACTGGGACAATTAGAGTCGTGCTGATGCCATTAAATAGCGCTCCAGAAAATCCTAATAATATTGTTAAGATAACCAAAACTGGATAAGGTCTGGCAAATCTTAGTAGTAGCTTGTTTGTATACATCGGCTATTTTAAATGTATTTTGCTTTTAATGACTTCTATCTCAGTTAGTTTTACTTCCTTCTTGCTTACAAACTGACAATGATCTCAGACAGGGTAGCCGCCATCGTCTCTGTACTATATTTTTCTACACATCTTTCTCTTGCCTTTGCACCTCGTTCGTTTGCTGAATCTAAATCTTGAAATATCAATTGAATTGTCTCGGCAATGGCATCTGGAGAAGCCGGGTCAACTATATAACCAGTGTCTGATAAAATTTCCGGGATGTCACCTACTCTTGTCGATAATACAGGTTTAGCCATTGCCATGCCATCTGTCAACTTTAAAGGAAATTGAGCGCGAGCAATAACCGTATCTCGTTGGGGAACGACCACAACGTGTGCGGCAGCTACAATCTCAGGCATAACCTCTACAGGAGACTTTGGCAACTTGATAATCCAACGCCCCCATTTTTCAATCAGGCGATCATCGTAGTCATCGTAAGGACTGCCACCAACAATCACAAGTCTTAAATCTGGTTGATTTAACTTATCTAAGGCCATTAACACATCTTCAACCCCTTTATGAGGTCGTGGTGCGCCCGGAAACATCAGAACTCGATACCCGCAAAGAGCATAACGTTCTCGACTGACTTGAGGATCGTACTTATGGGGGTTAAATAAGGAGGTATCTTTGCCATTAGGCAAATATACGCCACCAAAGCGTTCTTTAAGAAACTGAGTATCTATCGTAACTGCATCAGCTTGGTGTACTAATTTCTCCATCCACTGGAGGTAAAGAGGATGATCCGGAAATCTTAATGCTCCATCCTTCTTAAAAATGTCTCGTGCAAATTGCTTAATTTTAGGACGATAATTCCAATCAAATCCTCCATGCCAACTCAGTTCCCAATCATCCATATCTAAAAGTAAAGGACGACGGCTGCTAAATTTCTTTAGTAGAGACAGTCCAAAACTTGTCGGCTTAGGTTTTACCGCATAAATAATATCTCCATCTATGTTTTGCAGAAGTTGCCGACTTGAACTCAAAAAATCCGGATAGTTTTTACCAGGAATAGAAACAATCTTAATTCCATTAGGAGGAATTGCATATATTTCCTTACCAAAAAGAAAGCCAACAATTTCTACTATATAATTAAGCTTCTTCAGGACTTGTGCTAGCAAGAAAGCCCGAACACTACCGCCACCACTTAGATCACTGACGACTAAGGTAACTTTCATTATGACTAAACAAAATTTTTGAAAAATGGCAAATAAAATCATTTAAATTAAGTTTTCGTGTTTAGAGCATTGTCAAATATGCTCCTACTTTGTCGGCATTTTTAATAAATAGTGTAACTACTGCATTCATTGATTTTTCTCCGTTGACTTACAAGCCTAATTATTTTGTAATAAAACCACACATTCACTCGCTCCTGCCAAGAAAATCACTATCTAGCCGCCCCTCAATCTTAACTTAAGCCCTGATTAATTTAAAAGTTTTTGAAATTCCAGAGAAAAATTTCTCCACGTCAAATGCTCCACAGTTTTTCTCACATCTGTTTTTATTTGAAATGCCTTTTCAATCAGTTCACATATTTCCGAAACAGAACTATCAATATCAAACAAAAATCCATTCTCGCTGTGAACGATTATATCTGGACTAAATCCTGTTTTGCTGGCTACGGGAACGACATTGCACATCATCGCCTCCACCAAAGGAATTGGTCCTCCTTCTAACTTGGCAGAAGAGACGAAAACATCCATTGAAGCATAATATTTGGGATAATCTGAGTAGGGAGCTTCAATATAAACAAAATTTGGCAAAGCCTTCATCTCTGTAAATTTCTGGTACTTGTCCCATCCTTTACCAAGTAGAATAAACTTTCTATGAGGCATCATCTTAATGATATTAAAAATGCGTTCTGGTTCTTTCCGGTAATAAAAAGCCGTGCAGAAGCCTATAGCACCATTGTGGCGTTGATGAGGTTGGAAAAATTCGGAATCTGCGGCTCCCAAGATGTAAGTCACTTTTTGAGAGTTTACTCCTTGGGAAACAAGAAGCTTAGCAAACTGCGAACACATACATATCACCTTACTCGCTTTATTAAGTGCGTATATGAGTTCATCGTCACTGATACCAATGTCGGAGCGCGGATGTGTATGAAAAACGAATCTCTTACTTCCCCAAAGCAATGGATTTAGTTTTAGACATTTAGGTAGAAAAGAATAGTGTGCGAAAAAGTAAGCTTTAGATGGAGGAAGAGAAGATTCTGAATAATGGAAGCAATATTTACCAGGAAAATAGGTTGCTATCTCTCTACATATAGCTTCCAATATCCAACCCTTTGCAAAATCCAAAACTACAAAAACTAAGTCATATTCTTCTAAACTTTCAGATAAAGATGGCTGAGGTTGCCACTTACTCATTAAAAATTTTATATAAGAACGAGCGTATAGTATAGTATATATTGGTCTAGCAAGTTTTCTTTTGACATTTTTGTGCAGGTTTTTCAGCTGACTTTTAAAAGTTATAGTAGTCATTTAATTTCTCCAAAGAGAATCTATCAGTACAAGGCAAAAGTCAAAAGTCAAAAGTCAAAACAAAGAGGAATAAAATCGGGTTAAAAGCATCATTATTTATTTAGGGAAAATGAAATTCATATTTGTTTCTTTGTAAAGTGCCGCAAGTTTCAAGGCGTCATGGTTGAAATCAAGAGCGCCTGAATTTATGGGGATTCTCTTTTTACTTTTTACTTTTTACTTTTTAACTCTACTCCCCATTTTTAAAATAGACATCAGTTTTCTTGAGCGAGGCCCGCGATACCGCTCGTATAGTAAAGAGTTAGGTATAATTTCCCTAAATACTTTCAAAAGCTTTAAAGAGATTTTATTATTTATTTTGATTTTTTTATCAATTAAGTAAACTGGTAAGGGAATTACTTTTATTAATCTTGTAAAATTCTCTTGCTCTTTTTGTCTAATAGCTTCATCTAAGTAAAATTCAAGTCCATTTACACATAATTTATTTAAATCAGGATAATTTCTGGCTACATTTTCATAAAAGAAAATATAGTAGTTTTTCATGTAATCCCAACTATTAGTCCGATTTGACTGATGCTTTGTGTAATAAGCACCAATCATAGGAGTATAAATGAAATTTGCACCAGCCATTAAAATATCTATAGCAAAATATCTATCTCCTAATGCTTTAAGGTATTCAGGAAACTTTGTCTTAATAAAGATACTTTTATTCATCAACATAGCTTGCTGAAGAGCGGGATGAGGTGTATTTACGAGAAAATCTGGAATCAGTAAACGTTGAATTAGTTCTTGTGCAGTCAATGAACCAATAACGTTATCTTGATTGTCAACAATGTTTTGCTCACTATCAAAAGATACTCTTTGATAATCTGAATAAAAAACTATTTCGCTATTAATATTTTTTTCTAAGAAGCTCAATTGATATCTGATTTTATCTTCATGAATCCAATCATCCGCATCAAGGCATTGAATCCATTCACCTTGGGATTTTTTTAAACCAAAATTACGAGAAGAAGGGAGTCCACCATTCTCTTTATAATAATATTTTACTCGCGGATCTAGACTCATCAAGTATTCAGAAATTTGACGACTATTATCGGTTGAGCCATCATCAATAATTAGGCATTCAATATCGGTAAAAGTTTGTGATAGTACACTTTTAACCGAACGTTCAAGGTAGCGACCTTGGTTATAACAATTAACTATAATTGATACAGATGGAGACATTATAATTTATTCCTTTATTAGCTAAAAATATCTTTTATAGTTGAATGCTTACATAAATCATTATTGAAATCATTAATGCACTATTAATCTAGTAATTTATGCTGATTTTTTTACATATAGTCACGATTAATTTGGCTATCTTTTGAATATCTAAAGTCACCATCATTAAGTATGATATAAGTCAAAACTTTCTGGTATTGAAAACTCATTTTTTTTGATAAAATAATTCGATATACATTTTTTGAATAGCCAAACTCCAGTTAATTGTTGAGACTATTATACACAAGCATTAGGTTGTTCATATTTCTTTCTACTTCACGCAAATGCTAATAGTCATATTTACTCAGTTATTTTGATTTATCGAACTTACGAGTATCTTTAAAAACACAAGAACAATATAAATTTAACTTTACATTTGCTGATATTCCAGAGAAATTTTACTGATAAATTCATATAGCTGTTATATAGTCATAATAAGAAGTCAGTGAAAATACGATTGAAGACGCTTGTTACTTTATGGATGTTTTAAGCTAAGATCAAGACATAGAAGTTCGTAAATGTCTGAACAGACTTGGACTTGGTATCTGTTTTATTTTATGGAGCAAGCACAGAAAATGCAGGTAATCCGTCTTGAGGCGCTCTCAGATAATTACATCTTTTTGCTGCACGATTCAGAGCAAAACGTAGCCGCAGTCGTCGATCCAGCAGAAGCAGAGCCAGTTTTAAAAAAGCTTAAAGAATTAAAAGCAGAGTTAGTGGCGATTTTTAACACGCACCATCATCAAGATCATGTGGGTGGCAATAAGCAGTTGATACAACAATTTCCTCATGTCACAGTTTATGGTGGAGTAGAAGATCGAGGAAGGATTCCAGGACAACAGGTATTTCTGCAACAAGGCGATCGCGTCCCCTTTGCAGATCGAACAGGAGAAGTGTTTTTCGTTCCCGGACATACGCGCGCTCACATTGCTTATTACTTTGCGCCAAAATCTGGAGAGAGAGGTGACTTATTCTGCGGCGACACTCTGTTTGCAGGTGGTTGTGGTCGTTTATTTGAAGGCACACCGTCGCAAATGGTAGATTCCCTGAGCAAACTTCGCTCTCTACCCGATGATACCCACGTCTGGTGCGCCCACGAATACACCCTAAAAAACTTACAATTTGCCGTCACCGTAGATTGTGACAACGCCGACCTACATAACCGCTATGATGAAGTGAAGGCACGTCGCAGTCGGGGAGAAGCTACCGTTCCCTCGTTACTGGGAGTGGAAAAGCGCACAAATCCCTTTTTCCGCTGGGAACAGCCAACTTTACAATTGGCCGTCAATAGTAATGATCCAGTGCAAACCTTTGCCCGTCTCCGGGGAATGAAAGATAAATTTTAGAAAGTTGAAGAGAAATTAATGCCGTGAAGGGAATGGAATAGGGCGATCGGCATTACTAGCAAGATTGCCCGTTAGTCTGTAAAACATCTCGTGCAGAGGGGTGTGGTGGTCAGTTTGCAGTAAGCGAACAAGATATTTTCCACGTGTTAATTTTAGAATAGGATGTTGTACTTTTCTTGCTTTTCCTACTTTTTAAGGAAAAAGAGTTTTCCCTATTGAATTTTATGAAAACGGTTTAAGACCTTTAGGGCTTAGTCATTAAAATTTTGGTGAATCATCAACGTGAATAATGCAATTTGTGATAGAGTAAAAAAGTCAGACAAGACATAAAAACCTACTTCTGGACTGGAAGAAAGTTACGGCTGAAATAACCGCCACGGAGAGATCAATACGCCTTTTACTGGCATTCGTGTTGAGCCTAGCAACCTGAGCAATCAGGATATTAAGGCAGCAATGTCTTAAGAATCTCCGCTCATGATCGGACGGAGAGTGTCAAAATTACTACTTGACAGGGTGCATAATCACGCCCCGATTCAACATTCGAGACTCAAACTCTTGACGAAAACCAGGTTGCTTGGGAACTCCCACAAACTGGATTGCCCCAGTTGATTCCATAAAAAACTGTAACCCAGATGATCGCTCTCCCGGCGCTAATTGAGATGAAATTAAAGACTGATAACGCTCTGTCATCAGTAACAATCGCTGATTAGCCGATCCGCGCCAGAGTAAATCCGCGTGCTTTTCTTCAATGTAAACACCATCTATCAGTAAATCGGTTCGCTGCAACAAATCTTGCTGTTCTGGTGTACCATACTGCTGTAGCTGCTCTAGGCGATAGCCTGTATAGCATACCACTCCCATATCTGCCTTCGCTCGAACTAAGTCTACCAACTCAGCCAACGCCTGAGCTTGCAGCATTGGTTCCCCTCCAGACAAAGTCATCCCTTCAATTCCAGGCTGCTCCAGTACCCAATCTGCTATTTGAGGCACTGTCACCAGTTCTCCTGCTGACTCATCCCAAGACTCAGGCACAATACAATTTTTGCAAGCGAACCTACAGCCCTGTACCCAGATTACAGCTCTTTGCCCCGGACCGAGTACGCTTACCGGGGATTGACGACTAAATAGGCGTAAAATTGGCATTGCTTCAAGATCTGACCCAATATATTTAGAGACGCGCCATGGCGCGTCTTTACAGGGACTTGTGACAATTTAAAATCCCCTGATCCGATTTAACTAGAACAGACGCGCTCCATGATGGCTCTGTTCTAGTAACGACGCATCTCGGCAAGGTATTTGTAATAGTAACGCAAATATTCCTGGCGCGATTCTTGAGAACGACGTTTGTGATCTGCATAAATGCTCTTGCGTTGATTTTCAAGATCGCGAATCCGATTATGTTGATCTTTGAGAAACTCGCGTTGATACCTGAGAAACTCGCCGTGCCATTCAAGAAAGCGACGTTCGCCATCCCGGACAAGCATTTGACGATAATGCTCGCTGTCAAGCTTATCTACTGGGATATCATCAAGATTCGCCATAACTAAAACCTCTTGGGTTAGATCAAATTATCAGTGTCTTTTCCATTGTTGCAGGAGCCATTCCCTGCGGGCAACACTTGCCAGCATTTCTGCTGATGCACCGATCTGACGTGCGCGATCGCTCCTTGACAAGTCCAAACCGCTCAAAGTTTGGCACGCTCGGAAACTAGGTATCATTCTACCAGTACGAATTTGCCGTATTGTGCGAACAAGGATCACTTATTTACCCTCCATACGTCGTTTAGAAGATTTTGAAACTGACGAAACTTCTCGCAACAGTTCGTTAAGAATCGAGATGGCATCACTCTGAGAGAGTTTGGAACGCGACAGCAGGACATCCGCACAGATATCTCGAAAGTCGCTGTTAGTAAGCACAACAGGAACATTACTGCTATGACATACCTTAGCAACAATCAAACACGCCCGCAAACCGGAGGACTTTTCCGATGTATGTGTACGCTCCCGAAACTTCTTAACCAGCTGCACAATCACTGAGGCATCTGCTCGTGTCAAACCTGATTTTTGGACAATAATCTCCTCTTGAGTCAGTTCGTCTGGCTCTGGAATATCAATCGTTACCAAGCGATCCATCAGTGCATCCTGAGTTTCATGAACTCCGCAATACTCCTGTGGATTAGAGGTAAAGATGACTCGGAACTGGGGATGAACACGAATATATTCCTGTTGCTGAGAAGCTGCAGGTAGCACCAGTAGCTTTTCCTCTAGCACCGAGAGCAGCACATTATTCACCTCAGGACGGGAACGATTGAACTCATCGTAAACTAAGGTAAAGCCCTCGCGGCAGGCAGTCGTTAGGCGGGCATCGCTCCAAGTGGAGCGGAATTCATCTTCCAGCTTGACAACAGTGTGGATAAAATTATCAACAACTTTCTTGCGGTTGTAGCCTCGTTGGTTACCAATTAGATCGGAGGACTTGTACTCATCATCTCCAAACATTAGTAAAATCGGACGCTCCAGAAGATTCGCCAAATGTATTGCCAGTGTCGTTTTGCCAGTTCCTGCCGGACCTCGCAGGTGAACTGAGAAGCCAGCTTGAAGATAGCGCAGGGCACGCTGCGTTAGACGATTGATTGTCGGTGTCTCGACAAAATTCTGGGAGTTAGCTTGCAGAACTGTAGTCATAGTTAATTGCTTTGCATCAAATTACTATAAACACCTGCTGTTGCCGTGCAACCAGCAGGTTGATTAGACTAGATGCACTGCAACCCTTTATACGGCAGGTACAGCAGCTTGAGCAGTCAAGCCCACAGCTTCAGCATACTTCAAATAGGTTTCTACTGATGCGATCACAATCCGTGCTTCTATTGCTAAAAGTTCAATTCCCACAAGGGATACCCGTACCCACAAATCGATTACTACACCCTTATCAAGAATGCGATCAATTACTTCCGCCAGACTAGAAGATGAGTTTACTTTTTCAACTGCCATGATTATTTCTCTTGAATGTAGATAAATCTGTACCACCTGAGCGGTGACAGATTTGATTATGAATTACCTCATCTTAATACCAAAATAAATTTTTTTACATCCAAATATTATATTTATTTCTACTTTTAAGTAGTACAAAATAAATGTTCTTCGTTAACCGTTGGTAGCTACGCAGTCCATATTAAGGGCAAAAGAAAAAGAGGGTTTTCTTAATTCTGCTGATTTTTCCTACTTTTCCTACTTTTCCTACTTGTTTGCGAAAAAGTTCTTTATGATTTCTAATGAATTGTCAAGCTTTTTAATGAAAAGTAATAAATTTTAATATACACAAAAGACTAGAACCGATTTATTATCAAAAGACTAGTTACGTCACGGCGTAAATAGAGCAACCATTTAAAATCCCTAAAAAGCATATTCCATAATACTTTTGAATGAGTGACTTTTGAATGAGTGACTTTTGACGAACGCCTTGCGGTACTAGGTGGTAGCCAAACCAAACCCCAGCATTAACTATTTGGAAGGAAAAATTTTCCCAGTTCCTTTCAAATGAATTGTAAATAAGGCTGTTATGCTGGATATAGAAGGGGATGTATAATGAAAAAAAAGAAAAAATTTGTGTAGTATCATATAAGTATAGAATTGTCAAATACTTTTATTAAAGAGTTGAACCAATAGTGACTTCTCAGCCAATAGTGCCAAAAAGTTCATCTTCCAATGCGGGTCGAACAATAGCAACATCTACCCAAGGCTCAACTTTAGCGGATATTCTTGAACGAGTTTTGGATAAGGGAATTGTAATTGCAGGCGATATATCTGTTTCTGTCGCCTCTACCGAACTCCTGAATATCCGAATTCGTTTGTTGATTTCCTCAGTTGATAAAGCGCGGGAGATGGGGATAAATTGGTGGGAGAACGATCCTTATCTCAGTAGTAAAGCACAGACTTTAATCGATGAAAATCACCAACTTCAAGAACGGTTGCAAAGTTTAGAAGCCGAGATGCGATCGCTCAAAGCTTTAGCTAGCAGTCAAACAGATTTTGGTTCCCAGCAGTTGCAAAATCCATATTCCATGCCGAAAAAGCCTCTCTCCACGGAAGAGGATACTAACCATCCAAATGAAACGTGAAAAAGTGGCATTATGGCATTAGTTGGCATATCCTCTGATAACTCCTCTGAAATAGAGCCTAATATTAACAAATTAAATAGTCAGGCGGGGTTGGCTTCTTTACTGTTAACAGTGGTGGAATTAGTTCGCCAGTTAATGGAAGCACAAGTCATTCGCCGCATGGAAGAAAAAGTTCTCAGCGAGTCAGACTTAGACAGCGCAGCAGAAAGTCTCCAAAAGCTGGAAGAACAAGTGCTGCGCTTATGCGAAATTTTTGAAATTGATCCAGCCGATTTGAATGTGAATCTAGGAGAATTCGGCACTTTATTACCACAACCTGGAAGTTACTATCCGGGTGAAACTAGCAACAATCCTTCTATATTAGAACTGCTAGATAGACTGTTAAATATTGGAGTTGTCGTACATGGTGATGTTGATTTAGGTTTGGGTAACCTGAATTTGATTCATGCGAAGCTACGGCTGGTCTTGACATCAAAGTCGGTATAAATATTATATATGGTAGATTTTTATGAATAATGGTCTTTATCTTTACGGCATTTTACCCGCACCTATTCCCGAAAAAGTCGTACTTGAAGGACTAGATAAACAACCAGTACAGAGCTACAGTATTGACGGGTTCAACTTTTTATACTCTACAGCTAAGCAAGAAAAATATCTGACTTCCAGACGTAATTTATTGTGCCATGAAAAAGTTTTGGAAGACGCGATGACTGAGGGATTCCGCAGCCTACTACCTCTCCGCTTTGGAATGGTAGTAAAAACCTGGGAAACGGTGAGCGAGCAATTGACTAGTCCTTATAAGGAAAAACTAGAAGAATTATTTCAAAAATTGGAGGGACGCAGAGAAGTTAGTGTTAAGGTTGTTTGGAATAGCAAGTCGGAGATGCAAGCTTTACTAGAGTCAAATGTCAGCTTGAAAAAAAAGCGAGATGCGATGTCAGGTAAAGCTTTAAGTCAATCGGAAATAATAGAAATTGGCAAGTTGATTGAAAATGGTTTGCAACTTCGGAAGGAAGCAGTAATTGATGTTTTTCGCGACAAATTGAATGCTTTGGCAGATGAATTTGTGGAAAACGATACGATGACTGAAGAAATGATTTATAATGCGGCTTATTTGATTCCTTGGGAAAGTGAATCTAACTTTAGCGACACAGTTGAAGCTATCGACCAAAAGTTTGGCGATCGCCTGAGAATTCGCTACAACAATTTTACAGCACCTTATACATTTGCCCAGCTTTCTTAAGATTAACTTACGTTATGTTTCTCGAACTATTAACCTTTCCGATTTCCGGACCACTTGGCGGAATAATTTGGATAGCAGAACAACTTCAAGAGCGTGCTAATGCTGAATTAGATGATGCTCAAAATTTGCAAAAACAGTTATTAGCTTTGCAGTTAGCTTTTGATTTAGGAGATATTTCCGAAGAAGATTTTGAAATTCAAGAAGAAGAACTTTTGCTGAAAATTCTAGCTCAGGAAGAAGCAGAAGAAACTGAATGAAATGATTTGTGAAGTCGAAATCTTCCATTAAGACTGTCATTTATCATTTGTTACAATAAATGACAAATGAGCATAAATATTAATAATCAAGGTAGAAAGTTTGGAATTTACTCGACTTGACATCCTTATGAGAAGCTGTCGAACAAGGAGGAGAAGTCTGAGGAGTTGCGCTTTCAGAAGATGCAGGAGGTGATTGACGCAAATCCTGAATAGTTTTTTCTGTATTTTTTATTTGATTATCAAGACTGCTCATTTGTTGTTTCAATACTTGAAGACGCTGTTCCATAAACTGCAATTCTTGCTGGATGCGCTGCCGTTTTGTTACCATTTTATACAGTTCTAATTGCTTAGCAGCCTCACTTTGATTGCGAGGGATTGTGCTGATCGTAGGTCGAATTGTACGGCGTGAGTGAATGTTGTTCATAAATACTTTTTAAGCAACATATAAATGATAATATAATTGGCAATTAGCGTTCGCAAGATGACGAACGCTGTTCTGGAAAATTTCTTAGTTAAACTTCTAACGAGTAAAGTATTCGTTCAAGGGGAAGGGGCGAGCGATGAAACTGCAAGAAACTGTTACTGGAGAACCAAAAGAGATTGACCTTGGTTATCCGGCGACGGCATATCCCTACTTTAATGGTAGTAGCGATCAGATTGATATCCCCTACTGTGAGGATCTCAACCCTACTAGCTTTACAGTTGAAATGTGGGTTCAGTTTCACGGTGGTAGAGGCTATCGAGCGATCTTGACGAACGTCAGTGGTTCTGCAAGCGTTGGGCGCAGAGGCTATGTCTTCTGCATAAATGCCGCACAGTACTGGCAGTTCTGGATCGGTAGTGGTGATAAAGGAATTCCTTGGACGATTATTACAGGCTCGAAAGCTCAAGAAGGAGTCTGGACTCATATCGCTGGAACCTATGACTCACTGTTGCAAACAATGATTTTGTATGTCAATGGGCAGTCAGTAGGAAGATATGAGGAGATTCCGTTCCAGCCAAACGATCGCCATCCATTGCATGTCGGCGCAGGAGCAACCGAACAAGCCGGAGCAAGTTCGTGTTTCTTTCACGGTAGCATTACTAAAGTGCGGATTTGGGAGAGATCTCTGTCTTTGGCAGAAATTCAGAATGCAGCCGAGCGATCGCCTGACGAGCGAGAAACCCCGTCCATGACTTTATCTCCCCCTGCTGTTCAACTACAACTGTCAACTACGCCAACCCCACAAGTACACTCAACACCGTCTG
>CALMVQ010000191.1:87359-102045 GCA_937873135.1 uncultured Scytonema sp.
CAACTACGCCAACCCCACAAGTACACTCAACACCGTCTGCTGAGTCACCATCACCGACGGATCTCTTAACTCCCCAAATTGTTATAAATCCTCCTTCTCAACAGCCTCAGTTAAATGAGCCAAACCCATCTGTACTCCCAACAACCTCATCCCAAGTTAAGCAAACTGGAGAAAAATCAACGTCACAAGTCACTGCGTCTCAGTCAAATCAGTTGAATGAAGAACGTAGCAAAACAGCTGACGATCAAAAGAATGCCAATCAAGGTGATATTCATGGAGTAACCAGGGCGCACACTGAAGCGCCGAGCAAATCGTTACACCCTGTTTTGATGTTTAACGGGAAGGATGATTATATAGAAATCCCATATTCGTCTACTTTAGACTTTGCTCAAGATCAAGATTTTGCGATCGAAGTTTGGCTTCAGCCAGACTCCGTGCAGCAAGGTGAGGGCAAAGCAACGTTCGATATCAATGTCCTCGAAAAATGGATAGGAACCCCGTTTCCATATGCCATCCGATACAGCAGTAAAAATGGTCGCGTCTATGTATCTAGGTATGATGGGAAAAAAAATCCAGCGGTTTACTCTACGCAACCAATTAACGACTTACAGCTTCATTACATTACATTTGTTAAGCAAAGTTCGCAGTTGTACTTGTATGTGGATGGCGTGGAAGTGGCAAGCACAAATGATACAACGATAGAGACAACTCAGAACAATTCATCGCTCTACTTATGTCGAGGGGCAGGGAGGCGGAATTTCTTTAAAGGGCAAATTGCTGAATTCCGCATTTGGAATCGAGCTCGTTCCCAGGGAGAAATTCAAGCCGATATGTCGCGTCGTCTCGTGGGTAACGAACCAGGTTTGGTGGGCTACTGGCCCTTGAATGAAGGCACTGGTTGTATAGTTAACGATAAGACTAACAATGCTAATCACGGCAAAATTCATGCAGCAACCTGGGTAACTGGTTGAGATGCCGATTATTTAAACACTTTTACCTTTGCTATTGAGCGTGGAATTGTATAACTTTTACACTTACGCCTTTTTAGAGACACCAACTGCTCCCCTAGAGTTGCCAGTG
Source organism: uncultured Scytonema sp. (assembly GCA_937873135.1). GTDB lineage: Bacteria > Cyanobacteriota > Cyanobacteriia > Cyanobacteriales > Nostocaceae > Rhizonema. The sequence continues at coordinate 88,440 of CALMVQ010000191.1, forward strand.
GGCATTCGCGATCGCGTACTTCTAATTAGTAGTGCTGGCGTTTCAGCTTTGGTGGAACCAGAGATCTCCATAGAAACATTGCAGAACGATGACGAACGACTAATCCAAGCAGTTTTGTCGCATGATCGCGTGATGGGCGAACTATTCCGTCAGACTACAGTTTTACCATTGCGATTCGGCACCTCCTTTAGCTCAAAAGAAAGCTTACTAACTTATCTAGAATTCCACGCTCAGGAATATCTCGAAAAGTTACGCCTACTCAATGGCAAAGCTGAATATATCTTGAAGTTTGTTCCCCGCATTCTAGATGAACCAGTCATAACGCCTTTATCAGGAGGAAGACAGTATTTTTTAGCTAAGAAACAACGCTATCAAACACAACAAGACTTTCAAAATATTCAAACGGCACAACGGGACAATGCAGTTGATCTGATTACCCAAATATATAAGTCGGCAATCGTTGTTCAACCGGAAGGTGAAGAAGCGCGGATTTATCTTTTAGTTAGTCGCCAAGATGAACCCTTACTTACAGAAAAATTTCTAACTTGGCAAAAAGCGTGTTCTCACTGGGAATTACAGTTAGAATCTGCCCTACCTCCCTACCACTTTATCTAAAAAGGTACGTAGTTGCGCTTTAGCGCTCTTAAATAAGTAGGTAAAATTAAATACAAATAGATTAGAAGTTCGTAGTGAGCGCTTCAGCCCTTACTACCAATTTATCTAAAAAGTACGCTCTTGCTAAGAGCGATCAAGCGCCAACTACATAGTAAATTTACCAATTTCTATCTATGTTAAACAAGTACGACTCGCTTCAACTAGCAATGTTTAGCGGTAAAGGTGGAGTAGGCAAAACTACCCTTGCTTGTGGTTTTGCTCGGCGCTGGGCAAGATTATTTCCCAATCAACAAATACTGTTAATATCCACAGATCCGGCACATTCTTTAGGCGATGTGCTACAAATAAAAGTTGAAGACAACGCTTTACCTGATCGTGATTTACCTAACTTGAGTGTTCGGGCTTTAAATGCTAAAGAATTACTCTTAGAATTCAAGGCAAAATACGGTAAGTTTTTAGAGCTATTAGTTGAGCGGGGAAGTTTTGTAGAAGGAGAAGATTTAACGCCTGTTTGGGATTTAGACTGGCCCGGTTTAGATGAAATTATGGGTTTGTTGGAAATCCAAAGGTTGCTTACAGAAAAAGTCGTAGATCGGATAGTTGTAGATATGGCTCCTTCCGGTCATACTTTAAACTTATTGGGAATAAAAGATTTTTTAGATATAGTTTTAAATTCTTTAGAATTATTCCAAGAAAAACATCGGGTGATTGCCAAAACTTTCAGGGGAAGTTATACAAAAGATGAAGTCGATGAATTTTTAGTATCGATGAATTCTGAATTAGCTCAAGGCAGACGCTTGCTGCAAAATGAAGAAATAAGCGCTTGCTTAGTAGTGGCGATCGCTGAACCCATGAGCCTTTTAGAAACGGAACGGTTTATCGAAAGCTTGCAATCATTACAAATTAAGAGCAGTGGCTTATTAATTAACCGGATTTTAACAGAAGCCGATACAGATTTAGACCGCTATAGCGAACAACAACAATTACTAAATAAATTCTTAACCCTATCAGTAAAACCTGTTTTTATTGTGCCGCAACAGTCATTAGAACCCCTTGGTGGTGAAGCGTTAGACAATATTATTAGCCAAATTAAAAAAATTGATACAGTTACAATTTCTCCACCACCACCCATACAATGGCCCGCCAAAGTGCTACCCAGTTTCAGCGATTTTATCGATGAAGGACGCAAACTTATCCTGGTAGGCGGCAAAGGAGGAGTGGGAAAAACTACAGTAGCAGCCGCTATTGGGTGGGCATTAGCTTGTCGTTATCCAGAGAAAAATATCCGCCTAATTTCCATCGACCCCGCCCATTCTTTGGGCGATGCTTTTGGGTTAAAATTGACGCACGAACCTACCCAGATAACTGCTAATTTGAGCGGTCAAGAAATCAATGCTGATATAGTATTAGAACAGTTCCGAAATGATTATCTTTGGGAATTAGCAGAAATGATGAGTGGAGAAGCAGCTGAACCAGGGGCGATAACAATTGCTTACACTCCTGAAGCTTGGCGACAAATTGTCGCACAGGCTTTACCTGGTATTGATGAAATGCTGTCCCTGATCACAGTAATGGATTTGTTGAACAGCAAACAGCAGGATTTAATTATCCTAGATACTGCCCCTACAGGCCATCTTCTTCGCTTTCTGGAAATGCCATCTGCATTGGCTGACTGGCTAGCGTGGATCTTCAAACTGTGGATGAAGTATCAAAATGTTCTAGGTAGGATAGATTTCATGGGGCGGCTGCGGAATTTGCGACAACAAGTCGTACAAGCGCAGAAGAAAATGAAAGACATCCATCACACTGAATTTGTTGGTGTCATCCAAGCTCAAGCTGCAATTATTGCAGAACAAATGCGGTTAACTGAGTCTTTACAAAAAATGGGAGTTCCACAGCGTTACGTGGTGCATAATCGCTACAGTCAGGATGAATCATTTGATGCAGGTTTATTTGCCGATCAAACTATCATTCACTTACCAATTCTACCCCGTTCCGTGGAACCGTTAGACAGAATTAAAGAAGCAGCAAATCTCCTGTTCTAATTTATATACCTGGATGTGCCATGACTTGCCAGAAGAATACCGATATAAAAAACGGCCAATACAAGGGCAGGGCACAGGCTTACCAACGCGCATTATGAGTGTTAGCCCGCTCTCACGGCGACTGGCTTTCATGTGCCGACTTGAAGCGACTTGGCAACTTGGTATAAATGATAAATTTGACTAGTGGCAGACACTTTAAAATCGAATCTCAATCTATGTTCGTCTCAATATCACCGTGCAATCCCAATTCTTGAAGTGCCACTTTAGTTTCTTCAATCTTCTGAGTAGAAACATCCCCTTCAACCGAAATGGACACTTTTATCGTCAGTTTCAAATCTTTATCCGTAACAAACTTGCTAAGAACTCTTGCGTAGAAGTTCATCCACTTTTGAGGATTAATTGCACCACTCCATTTCAGCACTCGCGCTGATGGTGGTGGGGTAATAATTTCTGTTGCTTCAGTGGTAGTGTCTGTTACATATGGGTTGGTTTTATCTTTAACCACATAGGTGGTAGAAGTAGTCACGCTAATCGCGGTAGCAGGGGTGTTAGTCGTTATTTTCTCGGTTTGCGTTTGGGATGATGGGATTTGCGTATCAGCATCTTGAGCTGATTCCACTTTTTTGTAAGCTGACGCAGTCTCTTGGGTGATGATAAATACATCGTCAGAGATTTCTATATCGGCAGAATTGATAGTGCATTGATATTGAAACGGTTCGTAGTTACCACTGCTAGTTTTACCAACATAGGCGAGGATACCATCTCTGACACCACGGGCGATCGCCTCCTTTACCGCATCCCCATTCAGTAACCGGGGAAACAGTGGTGAGGCCAAAAAGGCATCACGGACAGCTTTGGTACTCCATTCTGTAAATGCAGGCGACCAGTTGCGGACTATAAAGCGAGGGCTGATATTATCTTCAACATCTCCATCTTGACGTAAGCGGCTAATAATCAGCTCTACCATTGTGCGTGCCATGCTAGATGTCACCATGCCCAAGTCTACAGTGCGGATTTTGTTATCTTTACCTAGCAGTGCAATATTTTTGTAGGAACGCCACACACTTTCTTTTAAGTCACGTTCCGCTTTTTTGAGATTTTCATCTAACTGCCGTTTTTGGGAGTCATCGAGTCGTTCGCGTTCTTCGTCGCGGATGTCTTCCCATGCTAGCAGCTTACGTGTTTCCTCTCGTAGCTGTGTATCAGAGTCTGCAACTGCCCAAATGATGGCGCTTTTAAAAGTGCGGTCGGATGTGCCATACTGCCGCGTCATCAATTCCACAAATTTTACAGTTTCGCTGTCTTGTATAGAATGCTCAGGCGCTAGTATAGCCAGTGTTAGCACTGCCCGATTGGGAACTGCACTGGAATTTTCTGGGAAATAAATCGATTGAATTCCAAGACTTGCGACAAAAACTTTCTGAATTTCGTCTTTGACTCGTTTGGTAATTCTGGGTGCTTGAACATTAGCACGGCGGTCTGCCAAAATTTTATTCAGGTTGGGAGATAGGCTAAAGCGGTATTTGTTTTTCTCAATCGAGAGATAATAGCAGTCCATTGAAAGTGTCTCTAAAACGGTTTCGACATTGCCGATATCCAGGGACGGCTCTGCTACAGCTAGCCGAATTTCAGGGACAGTAGCTTCCGTGCGGGTACAACCGCCGTTAGATTCAAAGAATATAGTTGTTGTTACTTTCCGGTGCAGCCGTGCTTTTTTAATTACGTCCACAGCTTCAGCATCCAAACGCACTGCGTGTGAATCTTTTTTACCACAAATATCAGTAGTTACCGCACCTTCTAAGCGGGTTTCACCCAGTTGTTCAAACACTGCTGCTCGAAATTGTGGGTCATCTAATGGCGCAGTGCCTAAACTAATTAAAGCATCGCGGTGTGCGCCTTGGTATCCTTGTTGATAAGCATTTGATACCCACAGCGCTAAGAGTCGCAACACTCCCCTGGTGCGTTGGAAGCGCGGTAAGGCTTGCCATTTGCGCTCAAACACAGATAGCACTGTAGGGTGAAAGGGATAAGTGGCGTAAAAAGCTTCGCGGGCATTATCTAGGGGAAACCAACTTGGAAGTGAGGCGCGGTGTTCAACCACCCAGTCGGCGTATTCGTTGCAAGTATTAATTGCATCTTTGGGTAAAATAATTCTGCCATCGGCGGTGACAGCAAGAGGTTCCCATTCAAACAAGCGACGACGAATAATTTCGGATGTTTCTGACTCGGCGGACATGATTATTGCTTTGCCCACGCGATCAAGCATTTTTTTGAACCGTTGCTCATCCGCTTCATCCTCGGTGGTATATTCCATCTCTGAGGCGGGAATCGAAACCACTAACACAACATTATCTAAGCTTCTCGCGGTTTCCGAGAGTGACTGAATGAAGTTATATAGATAGTTGTTAAAACCCTTACGGCGATAGGTACTAACATAATTAATAATTTCATCCATCAATATCAAGCAGGGTTTATCCTTGGGGAGAAACTTCCTGATCACATCGCCTTTGGGTTCAATAAATTGAGCCTCGTGTTCGGCAAGGACGCCTAAAGCTTCTGCACCGCCTAACTGGTAAGCGATTTCTCCCCACGGTGTTTTGCGGAGGGGTGTACCGTCGTCACCACCGCGTCCCTGAATTGAATCAAATTCTGTACCAACAAAAACAGCAACAGCAGCTTCTGGTATTGACGAATTTCCTGCTTTCTGCAATATCTTCTGGACTCCCGTCCAGTTGTTAGCGGCTGCACCATGTTTGGCTAAGTGATAAAGCAGAGTGAGGGCGTGGGTTTTGCCACCTCCGAACTGGGTAGCGAGGTTGAACACTGCGGAGGTTTCAGTTTTCTCGCCAGAGAGACGGCGTACCACTTGGGCAGCGAGGTCGGTTAAATATTTTGTGAGATAAGTACGGTCAAAAAACCTTTCTGGCTCTTTATAATCAGGAGGGGCCGTCTCGTCTCGTACTTTGTCGAGGTGGACAGCAAACTCAGAAGCATCAAGAGGTTTACCTTCCCGCAAATCTTCACGGGGGGTTAAACCGTCGATTTTGTACCAAGGTTTGAGTGCTGTCATTGTTTACTCCCCTACTAATGCCAGTGCTTGATTCATCACTCGGTCAGACAGATACATTCCACAGAGGCGCAGTTGTTCTAAAACCGGACGTGCTGCTGGAATTGCTCCCCGTTGTTTGGCGATAAGAACTGTACCTAGAGTTCCCCGTACTGGAATTCCCAAAGCAACTGCACAATGACGAGCAGCTAAATCATCCAATATTACCTCAGTGCCAGTATTTATATAAGCCCACGTTAACACAGCAGATTCACCAGGGCCTAAATCCCAACTCTGAATAATTGCTGGAACAGGGGGTGTAACAACCTCTATCAGCCAGTTCGTAGCAGCCAAAGCCATTGCAGTTACGTCCGTCTGCCCGTATGCTTGAATTTCACTGGCGACAGCTTGGGGGACAATAATTTCTGGACTGACTATCTGCAATAGTTGGAGAAAGCCACCCTTGGTCAAAAAAATCAGTGGGGAGGTGTTAATTGCAGGACGTTCAGCCACGGTTTAACTCTTGTTGCAAGTCATTAAAGTCTACAGAAAACACATCTACTTGCTCCCGTGCAAGTGCTGCAAGAAAGTCGCGGCGGTTTAAACCTGCAATTTGGGCAGCTTTTTCCTGGGAGACTTCACCTTTTTGATACCAGTAGATAGCAGCAGCCAGCCGCATATCACGCACGAAATCATCTGGGGGAAGACGACGGGCTGAGAATACTTCTTCGGGTAAGTCTAGATTCACTCTGGTCATAAGTTTCTCCACTCAATTAAAATCCAAGACCTTTCTTTCTTGCTAATACACCATCTACCCAACGTTTTTCATCTGTACCGTTGGGGTACAATGCTGAGAGTGCCTGGGCTAATCGCCAGAAGCGTTGGTCACCTCCAGCCCCTTCTTCCACCAAAAAGCGTTTGAGGGCTTCGCTGCGTCCAGCGGCAAACAAAATCATGCTTTGGTGAATGCGGTCTAATGTGGTGTTGCCTAATTGAGGTAAGTTTTTTTCACCCCAATCATTGTCTTCGTCTTCATTGCTACCAGCAATATCAAAGAGGCTGAGTTGCTTGACATCCTTCTTTTTCCGTTTGGTAGGTGCTTGGGCTTCATCTTTACCAAAAAGGTAATGAGTACGTTCTGATACAGGCAAGAGTCTTGCTTTGTCACCTTTGAATTCCACTAAGCGGTTGAGATTTCCTAAATGTGCGCCGAGTCCTTGAGCAATTTTACGAGCGGCATCAAATTCTAAAACGTAACCAGTGGTTTTGCTCGATTTACTGCTGCTTTCTTCGTCGTCTTCGTCTTCGGTTTCGATTTCGCTGCTGTCGTTGGTGTTATCAGTGCTACCAGTAGAAAGTGTCCAAAACCACATAGCGGTGAGCCGGGCATCTTCTTCAAAGCCTGTGGCATCTGCACCGGAGAAAATCATACTGAGGGCTTCTTTGGAGACTGCTGCCCAGACGTATTCGAGGTATTCTTTGAGGGTAACTAGTTCGCCACTGGCTTTTTCAACACTGGAGTAGCGAGAGAAAATTTCTAAAGCGGGACCAAGACAGGCGAAGATGGCATCCGCACCAACTACGCCTTCTGCGGCAAGGCGGGGCATCCATTCGTGGATGCGTTGGGGAAGTTCTTGCAGGACATCACGCCAGTCGCCGATGTCTTCGCGGAGAGTTCCATCGGGATTTTCGCGCGGACGGCAGACAAGATGAACAGATGAGGCGAGACGAGCTTGTCCTTGGGCAGCTACACGAGTCTCCATCTCTGTGTCGATGGGCCATGAACCTGTTATGATCCATCCTGCGTCTACAACAGCCTTTAGAATTGCTTCCCAACTGGATGTTGTTTTGCTAGCAAAGACGATAGTGCCAATACCATTAGGATGAAGTATACGGCTACCATCGGCAAAAGCTTTTGTTAGTTCCTTTTCATAAAAGGCTATGTTTTTGGTAGAGTTGCTTAATTCATGGGGACGATCAACAATAATCTCTGCATCTTTTGGAACCTGTGGTTCTGTAAAAATATCACTATGGATTTTTTCAAGGCTTCTGCGTAACCAGACATAGAAAAAGTCAGAAAGATAAGAGTATGGGACGGCATCATAATATGGAGGGTCAGTAATTAAAGCATGTGCTGCATCATCAGGAAGAGGATGTGTTGTAGCAGAACACCACTCTACATTTGAACTAACCTCGTCGCCTCCTAAGATTGTAGATTCCATTCCGTCAGCAGAACGGTTATACATTGATTCCCAAGACCCAGAGGCATTATGAGTTAAAACAGCTTCTGCGAAGTCCCATGCTATAGGTATTGCTTGACGAGCAAAGAGGTGATCAATGGCTTGAGAGGTAGCTCGCCATGGACTTTGACGAGTATAGTAAAGACAGCTTTTATACTAATTTTGATTTACTGGTTGTTTAAAATTCAACTCAGTACGCCTTAATTCGAGATGTGCTTATGAGTAGGGGGCTATGCCTGGATAACAGCAAAAAAAGGACACCTTTGTAGCACTGCGATTTGGATCGCCGTCAACTGACAATGTGCTTCCTTTATGGGAGAAGAGATATGGTGGTAGAAGAAAGTAACATTAGACAGAATTTACTAGGACTTACGCAAGCGTCATAATATAAGGTTCACTGGCACATATATTTCAACTTGAGGTAAATGCTTGTACTCATTGATTTATAAACGTTATAGCCAAATTCTTTCAATGTTACAATTTGAGTATAAATGTGCCAGTTGAGTAAGTCCTGTTTACTTAGAATTAACTTAATTCCATAGGAAATGGTTACACACAAAGTTTTCCAAGTGTCTTGTAAATCAAGAGTTGTGGCTATTATAATAAATTTTTATAGTGTATATGCATGAATTTTTATGTTGGAAAATCAAACTGATTGGAAAAAATACGAAGAATATACGAGAGCCATTCTCAATGATGAAAGAGTTAAAAAATATTTAGAAGAAAACTTTAATTTGCCGGACATCAAAATTCAATCAAAACAGAAATTTACTGGTAAATCTGGGACAGAATGGGAGGTAGATGGTTATGGGTATGATGATAATTATTTAATACTAATTGAATGTAAACAGTATAAAAGTGAGATTAGAGTAGACCAAAATCTTCTAGCTGCATTTGCTTATATTATTAAAGACGTAAGAGCCAAATATGGGATTATTGTAACTACAGTTGGGCTACAATCTGGAGCTAAGAAAGTAGCAGATGCTGAAAATATACGATTAATAGAAGTTCATCAAAACTCAACAGATGAAAACTTTTTTGTTCGGTTTCCTGAACATAATCAGTCAGTGGCTGCATTTACTGATAAAATTGGAGGAATAAGTTTTGCTTTGGGAACATGTCAAACAACAACCTATCCACTACACGAAGCACTACAAAGATTGATACAGGAAAGCTGGAGTCAAGGAATAAACAGAACTGACTTTTCTGATGAAGAAATACTAGAAGAGGCTAAAAAAATCATGGCAGAATAGTAAAATTTCTTAATAAGTCAATATAGTTCAATTAAGCCTTTTTCTCTCCCCCTGCATCCCCTGCATCTCTTGCCTAACTCAACAGATTAATTTCCTTAACTGAAACGTATTGCTTAATAAATGACCAAAAAAGGGGATCGCCGCAGGCGTTCTGGATCTTCATTACCCCGCTTCTCAATCAAGAACTATGCTTTTAATCCAAGACCTTTAATCAAAATTTTTTCTTGTATGCGTGAGAAAAGATTTTTACAGGAAACATTAGGAAGCTTGAGATTTTAGATTCATCCTTAATTCTCGCCATTCATGCCATTTTTGGGCACTTTTTTTTCCTTCTTCGATTTCCAGAAAATCAACCTGAACAAATGCGTTGTCAAACTCCACACCTAAGGCTGCACTCACTTCGAGGATTTCGCAAAAACTGGCGCATTGATAATCTTTATCTTCACACTCTTTTATTCGTTGTTCTTCAAAACCTAAAATATCAGCCAGTTCTTTCTGGCTTATTTTTGCCGCTATGCGAGCTTTTATTAATACATCTGCCAGTTTGTTGAAATTTTCAACTTGAATTTTAATTGGTTGGCTTTTATCACAATTAAACAGCTTTTCATATTCAGCGATTTCTTCTTGTAAAGCCATTAAATGAGACTTTTTGACATCAATGTCAAGCTGCCAGCTTTCAGGGTCTCTTTTCTTCCATGCTTCGTCTTGTTCAACTACAGCTATGGAATATTCAAATCTTTTAGCACACTCTTTGCTATACTCATATTGCTTTTCATTTTTAATCATGGTTCCCATCTCACCAAATCAATAGCAATAATTCCCTTTCTATTTTGCATTCTATCGCGCTGGAAAAATTCAAATGAGTCTAAACCTAAATCACCAACTGGCTCATCTGAACGAAAAATTTCACCTTTATATTTAGATTTTTGTGCTTGTCGGTCAAAACTATTAATTAATATAGGAGCATTCTGTCTGATATAATCGAGATCTACAGTGTCATTATCATAACAAGCATCAAAATCATTAGGGCTTGGTTCACTGGTCACAAAACTGCCATTTATGTAAATTCTTCTACAGCCTGCCGCTTTTAATTGCGTCATGATCAGTTCTAAACCATTTATCATTCGTTATGGCAATCCTACTTGAACTAGAACCTGAAATTGAATCACGCTTGATGGCTCAAGCCGCAGCTCAAGGAACATCCGTTGAAGTATTGTTGAAAACTTTAGTCGAAAGCTTGCTCGCATCCTCATCCCAACCCACACCCCTGACACTATCACCTCAAGAACGAGCGGAAAGATTTGTAATTTGGGCTACAAGCCACTCATCCATAAAAGCGCCACCTCTTTCAGATGATGCAATTAGCCGCGAAAGTATCTACACAAGAGAAGATGAAATGCTATGAGCTACCTGGTTGATACAAATGTTTTGTTGCGGAGTGTTCAGGTGACTCATTCGATGCATAAATCTTCCGTTCAAGCAGTGAGAATTTTGTTGAACCAAGGGAAGAGGCTTTGCATCATACCGCAAAATCTGATTGAGTTTTGGGTGGTTGCAACTCGCCCATTAGAAGTTAATGGATTAGGTTTATCGGTTGCTGATGCTTTAAACGAACTAGAGCAACTTAAGAATTATTTCGTGCTTCTACCAGATACAGCATCAATTTTTACAGTTTGGGAAAGTCTTATCGCTAAATATAAAGTCATCGGGAAACCTTCTCATGATGCTCGATTAGTTGCGGCGATGATAGCTCATAATTTAACTCATCTGCTAACGTTTAACACAAGTGATTTTAAAAGGTTTTCGGAAATAACCGCACTTGACCCTGATAGCATTTCCTAACTATAGCAATCGTATAGTCGCACAACTTCTGAGTCTAATAGTTTTTGTGTAATACCAAACCTATGTGAAGCTGCATAGAATAATTTCTTGTCTAGCAGGAGTTTTAAGTGTCCTATTCTGTGCATCTTCATAAAAAATTGGTATAAGGAGTATTAATCTTCTTCACTGCTGACAGTAAAGTCTATTTGCTCGTACAGGTCGCTTAGTTGAATTTTAAAATCAGCCGATGAAATTCACTTACCAATTTTTCCCCGTATTCCGGCGCGATCGCGTAGCCTTGTGGCGCATCAGCGATACGCTGGCAACGTTTCCTGATCTCCTGACTATAGTTTTATGCCATATCTGAGAAGAGTTGAGAATGAGTTGGTGAACTTGATTGGTGTTGAGTCCTTGACCGATGAGTTTGACTGAAGCGCCCATTGGCGTGACAATCAATATTTGTACTGCTTCGCTGAAGATTGGACCTGTAACGATTACATTGGGCCGGAGTTGGTCGATTTGCATGATTTCTGCTTGCCTTAGATGCCACTAGCAGTGAGACGATTGACTGGTTACTGTCAAAATAGAATTAATGCCGTGAATAATTAATTTTATGGATACTTCCCTTTTAGACTGGGCTATAGAAGAAAAATTGGTAACTTTAAGAGGCGTAACTTGGGAGCAATTTAAAGGAATTGAGGCACAACTCATCGATAATCGCAGTGTGCGGCTATCTTATTTGTCAGGAATTTTAGAAATTATGTCCCCAGTTGGTCCGTTGCATGAGTACGTGAAAAGCACTCTCGGCTTACTGCTAGAAACGTATATGAAAGTATTGGGTATTAGGTTTTACAGAAGTGGCGGCTTTACCATAGAAAAAACTGGTTATGCTTCTGGGACACCTGATGAGTCTTACAGCATCGGCACCAAAAAAGATACTCCCGATATTTTAATTGAGGTCATCATTACCAGTGGCACTATTAACAGACGTGAATTATACAAACCCAAGCAAGTTCCCGAAGTTTGGTTTTGGAAATCTGACACCATTAAAATTTTTCATTTAAATTCCTCTGGGGAATATGAGTCCATCGAGCGTAGCAGCTTCTTCCCAGATTTAGACCCAAATATCTTGTTGCAATATATCGCTATGCCCGACCAATACGATGCTGTTCAGGCATTTGAGCAGTTTCAAGAGAGAGCAGCGTCCTTGAGTTGAATTACTCCCCTAAAAATTTGGATTTTTGCGATCGCAAAATCTTTTACATCTTTGCGGAACTGATTCATTGTACGTAGTTGCACTTCAGCGCTCTTAAGTAAGGTAGAGTTATCCCAATCAGCAAGTTTATTAGGAAGCTTGAGATTTTAGATTCATCCTTAATTCTCGCCATTTATGCCACTTTTGGGCACTTTTTTTTCCTTCTTCGATTTCCAGAAAATTTACCTGAACAAATGCGTTGTCAAACTCCACACCTAAGGCTGCACTCACTTCGAGGATTTCGCAAAAACTGGCGCATTGATAATCTTTATCTTCACACTCTTTTATTCGTTGTTCTTCAAAACCTAAAATATCAGCCAGTTCTTTCTGGCTTATTTTTGCCGCTATGCGAGCTTTTATTAATACATCTGCCAGTTTGTTGAAATTTTCAACTTGAATTTTAATTGGTTGGCTTTTATCACAATTAAACAGCTTTTCATATTCAGCGATTTCTTCTTGTAAAGCCATTAAATGAGACTTTTTGACATCAATGTCAAGCTGCCAGCTTTCAGGGTCTCTTTTCTTCCATGCTTCGTCTTGTTCAACTACAGCTATGGAATATTCAAATCTTTTAGCACACTCTTTGCTATACTCATATTGCTTTTCATTTTTAATCATGGTTCCCATCTCACCAAATCAATAGCAATAATTCCCTTTCTATTTTGCATTCTATCGCGCTGGAAAAATTCAAATGAGTCTAAACCTAAATCACCAACTGGCTCATCTGAACGAAAAATTTCACCTTTATATTTAGATTTTTGTGCTTGTCGGTCAAAACTATTAATTAATATAGGAGCATTCTGTCTGATATAATCGAGATCTACAGTGTCATTATCATAACAAGCATCAAAATCATTAGGGCTTGGTTCACTGGTCACAAAACTGCCATTTATGCAAATTCTTCTACAGCCTGCTGCTTTCAATTGCGTCATAGCCAGTTTTAAACCATTTATCATTCGTTCTCTCTTGAAACTGTTTCCAAATCTTTCCTTAAACTCCTCCCCTTCGCAAAAATACACACCTAGTGGTAAATTACCATTTTCGTCAAAATCTGGGATCACTTTCTCAAACCCTAACACAGATGAAATATTCAGTTAGGAGCGTATCATAAATATTAAAATCCAAATCCTTTCTTTCTTGCTAACACCTCATCCACCAACCTTGTCTTCTATGCTACCAGTGATATCAAATAAGCTTAACTGCTTAACATCTTTCTTTTTATCTTGAGTATGGGCTTGGGCTTAGTCTTTACCAAAAAGTTAATGAGTGCTTTCTGATATATAGGACTAATATTTGATTTCTGAAAAAGCTCCGTACATTTGAAGAGTAGT
>CALMVQ010000192.1 GCA_937873135.1 uncultured Scytonema sp.
TTCGCGAGATAGCCTCGCGAATAATGTGTTTTCTCCAAATTGGGATGCTCCCCAGAAAACTAATTGATATTCAAGGTGCAAATCTTCAGGTAGGAGAGCGCCTGCTGATTGAGAACATCCAGCTTCATTTGTCTGGTGGGGATAGAGTGGCGATTGCTGGTGCTAATGGTTCAGGTAAATCGAGTTTGGCGAAAGCAATCTTAGGGATGGAGAACCAAACAGCGATTTTAGAGTCCGGAGAAGTTGTGCTGGCGAAGGGATTAAAAGCTGTGTACCTAGATCAAACCTACGAACTGGTGAATCGAGAGCAAACAATTCTGCAAAATATCCAAGCAGGCAATCCCAATCTTAGTTATCAACTCTTGCGGCAGCAGTTGGGGCACTTCCTATTTAAAAATGATGAGGTGAACAAACTTGCATCAGTGTTAAGTGGAGGTGAGTTGGCAAGGTTAGCGATCGCGATCATCAGTATTTCGGAAATTGATTTGCTGATTCTCGATGAACCAACCAATAATTTGGATATTGAAACTGTTGATCAAATGGTGGAAGGTATTAATGAGTACCAAGGTGCGCTTTGGGTGATTTCCCACGATTTGGATTTTTTGAGTCGGATAGACATCACCCAAGCTTTTAAGTTAAGTCCGCGTCTGCGTACCTTACAGATGACTGCACATTTACCCGAGGAATCCGAGCAATACTATCAAGAATTACTGGACATTTGCCAGAATTGGAGCTAGAGGAACGCAATTTTTGATATTTACAAGATTGGCTGACAATTCGTCTTGAGCCAATAACAATGACTACCAAACTATAAAACTACATCAAGATCGCATAAACGGCGAGGACTATTGTGCTAACCTTAATATTTTGTCTGTTTTGCAACCAATCTTTTTCGCGTTCTCTGTACGGCAGTTGCTTGAACTCTGAAAATCAGACTAACGCTCTGCCTCTTCTTTGCGGTTTCATATTCTTACTATGTCTACCCAACGCACAATTCAAAGCATATACACTGATGGCGCTTGCACTGGCAACCCTGGGCCTGGCGGTTGGGGTGTCGTCGTCTATTTCAGCGATGGTTCAATTCACGAAATGGGCGACGCATCTGCCCATACTACTAATAATAAGATGGAGATGCAAGCGGCGATCGCTGCCCTCGAATTCCTACAAATATCAAAACAAACCGAACCAATCATTCTCCACACTGACAGTGAATATCTAATTAACTGCGTGACTAAGTGGGTGAAGGGTTGGAAAAAGAAAGGATGGAAAAAGGCAGATGGAAAACCTGTTCTTAACCAAGATTTGTTGGAAACTTTGGATGGACTTAACACTCAACAGGTCAAATGGCAGCACGTTCGGGGTCATGCTGGTAATGTAGGTAACGAACGGTGTGATGTGATCGCCCGTGCCTTTGCCACTGGTAAAACCCCATCCTTACAACAAGTAGCATTCTCTCATTCTTCGCAATCCTCACAGCAAAAAAGCGAGTCAAATGTATCAGAAATATCCGATTCTGACAAAAATATTGCAATAATTAACAAAAAGATACAAGAAATTAGTATTGCAACAGACATAACTACTATGGATCAACAGACTGCACCTACAACTACCGCTACAAATGAAGAAATCCCACGCGAGATGAGGGTGGGGCAACTCCGGAACTTAGTTGAAACCCTCCGCATAGCTGACGAAATTGCCGAAAAAGGCTACTTAATCACTAGTTCCGAACTGGCAGATCTCATGGATGTCCACGCAAGTGCCGTTACCAGTCGGGGTGACGAGTGGCGCTGGCGAAACTGGATCGTGTCACGGGTACGACGAGAAGGCAATCAAATCCTCTGGGAACTGGAACGAGGCGATCAGGTAGACAGTGAGAATGAGTCCTGACTCTATTGAGTGCTGAGTGCTGAGTGCTGAGTGCTGAGAAAGATTCATGAGTGTTGAGTTCTTAGTACAAGATTGCACAAGTTGGTAGAGTTATAGTTCGTTAGTTGCGATAAGAGCGCTAAAGCGCTAGAAGCCTTGATTACACTACGGATTTACGAAATTCTGTACTTAGTTGTAGAAAGTTTTGAATTCAGCACTCAGCACTCAGCACTCAGCACTCAATACTTCCTTCCCCTCCACTCTCGTGGAGTGTGGAATGCAGATAAGAAGATTCGCAGTACAGCTAGTGAGTCAGCTAGAGGAGAAAGCCAGAATAACCAACCGCCTTTTGCTTGGGTACGATCATAGGAAGGTGCGATCGCCAAAAGCATCGCGAAGCGAATCACGAATAGAAATAAATTCAGTCCCAGTAAGAGGAGAGGGGGAGAGGGCGAGAGGGCGAGAGGGGAGGAGAGAAAGGGGTAGGTAAGAATGATGGGTAAGGGTAGGGCTTGAACTGAGGTTAGGAGCCATAAATCACCCCATAATTGAGATTGGGAGGAAGCATCTTTCAAATCCAGACTTCGTCCCCATTCTTTCCATGTCTCCATCGCCCCTTCATACATCCGCACTTTCAGCACCTTTGCACCATCTAAAAAGCCTACCTTAAATCCAGAGGCGGCAATATTTCGTGCTAAGGTGACATCATCACAAAAAGAACCTCTGCTACTGGTATAACCGTTAACAGCAGCTAAAACAGAACGACGGCACAAAAAGCATTGCCCATTTGCCATAACTCGTTCTGGTTGTGTGTCTACACCAGCAGGATCAAACCGATAAAGTAGAGTCATTAACAATGCGGGTTGCAGCCAGCATTCTCCTGGATACTTAAGGATAAACTGGGGCGATAGGGAAACTAAATCATATCCTTGGGCTTCTGCTATCTTCACTAAACCAGCAACCAGTTGGGGTGACGGTTGTGTATCGGCGTCCATCCCCAGAAACCATTTGCTGGCCTCTGAGGTATGCAAAAATCCATTATGCAATGCCCAAGGACGCCCCACCCAACCAGAAGGTAAGGGATCATCTGTCATCAAGCGAAACCGGGGATCTTGCTGTTGTGCAGCTTTAATTAAATCGGGAGTGCCATCTTGAGACTTACTATCGACAACAATAATTTCCCTGACTTCATAGCTTTGCCGACTTAAACCTGCTAATAACGGGCTAATGCGAAGAACCTCGTTGAGGGTGGGAATGACAACGCTGACACTACCCAAAATTTCTGGTGTGGGATTTTGAGGTTGAATAGGAGGAAGGCGGCTTGGTCCTTTTATAAGTCGCGACAATAGAATTGCTGTCGCGCTTCCTTGAATTAGCAGCAATAAGAGTGAGATAGCACTTGCAATTGTCCAGGTGTTTACCACAGTAATTTTGGGGAGTGGGGAATTAGAGGTCAGGGGTAGGGGCGGGTTTTACAAAATATCGTGTTTGCTGACATGTTATCTAAATTAAACCCGCCCTTACAGGCCGATTTTACAAAATATCGTGTTTGCTGACATGTTATCTAAATTAAACCCGCCCTTACAGGCCGATTTTACAAAATATCGTGTTTGCTGACATGTTATCTAAATTAAACCCGCCA
>CALMVQ010000193.1 GCA_937873135.1 uncultured Scytonema sp.
TTCGCGAGATAGCCTCGCGAATAATGTGTTTCTGCCAAATTGGGATGCTCCCTCACAACGAGACTTGGGCAGTGTATTTAAAGCAAAAAGAGCAAAATCTAGGTTCACAAATTCAGGAATTACAGAAAGCGCTGGTTGATAGAGCAAAAACTCGATCTTCAAAAACGGGAAAATTAGCGAAAACCTTGATGGAGCAAAGTTTGATTTCTCAGCGAAAGAGAGAACAGCAAGCGCAGGATTTAGAGGTACTAGTGAATGCTTTTATTGGCTCCTCTACAACTTAGCCTTATCTGATTTTCGGTATTTCGCATTAATATATCTGCGTCATGAGGGATTTCAAATGCATATATTCCATGAAGTTGTGTACTACACAGGGCTAGGGACAATAACCACTCTTGCTAGTGGATCACTAACAGCGATCGCCTTGCTGGCGTCTCCAGTGATCATCCCCGGCGCGATCGGGTTAGGTATGGTTGGTGTTGGTGCCTATCAATGGCTGAAAGGGAAAAAATAGTGACTCACCCAGCTTATCAAGGAACAGAATTTGTAGCTCAGGGATACCATCAACTGGATCAAGCGAAAGGTTTGATAAAAAAAGCTAAGGAAGTTAAGGGTTCGGATCCGTTAAAAAGAGCAAGATTGGCATTTGCTCATGTTGCACAAGCCCTTGAGCTACTAAACACAATCAAGTGTGGAGCGTTGGATGAAGAGGACGATAATAAGGTGTCCACACTGATTACAGATATTAAAAGAATAGAATCAAGGGTAAATCAGGAACCACCCCAAGAGGTGTTGGAAGCGATTGCGAAACTGGAGGTTTGATGGGGTGGCATTCCGTTGAATACACAGAATACATCAAATCTCCTGAGTGGAAAGAGAAGTCTCGACGATGCAGGCAATTAACCCAGAATCGCTGTTGCCTATTTCCCTGGCGGCGGAGTCGTTACTGCCACCATATGAACTACAGTCACCTCAAAAACGAGATTCCCATACGCGACACCGTTGGATTATCAATAACTGCCCATCAAATCGTACATTTAGAATTCCTGTGGAAGTCACCTTTAAGAAAAGCGGTTAACGTCTAGAAAGAGAGTTGCCATGATAATCCTAATCCCAGCAACTTTTATCTTGACTCGTAAAGCTGACTGGTTTGTGAAAGCAGGATTGGTAGCAAAGTCTGCGGGAGAGAGTACTCTCTCCCGCGAGCTTTGCGCGATTGCCGCTACGACTTTCATTTACAGCATCAATACAACTCTTACGAGGGTCTAACACGAACAAAAATGAGGCAGCCTTCTACCTAACTAATTAGTGGTGCCGCCGATAGATCAACAAATAAAGGCTGCCTCATTTTTGCCGGGGACATGCGTGACAGAACACAAACAAAACCCTAAACCAAAGTACACGCCAGTATCAAAGAGTGATACAAGAAAGCTGCTCAGTCATCCCTTGAAACACATCTGAGAATAGTAATAATAGGGGTGTATCATGAACCAAGAATTAAGCGAGTATGAAAAACTTGAGGGGCTGTTAGACAAATCATTTAACCCTCGATTAAAACGCAATTCTACTCTTTTACTTGTAGTTTTGTGTTGCGCTATCGGCAGTTTTTTTACCACGGTGGTGATTCGGACTTATCAACTGCATCAAATTAAGTTTAACAGTGATAAACACAATTTAAAAATGGATGAAACTGCAATCAAAGGAAACCAAGAAACCAACAACTGCTACATAACTGATTATGCCAAGAGCAAAACTTCAACTAAAAATTCAGCAAGAGGCAGTAGAAACGCGAGAAGCAACAATTATCGCGTTTCTCGCCAGAGAAATTTTCCCCGACCGACCCCGCGTCAATGGTAAAATGGCTGTTTTGCTTGAACGTAATAAACAATATCTATACCACAAGCAGCTATTAATTTTTAGTCATACAACAATTAATACTCGCGGTAGTAAAACATTCACTTTCCGCACAGCTAGAGGCGCATGGAAGCACCTTTCTCGTAATCAAATGCAATTTGTTGATGCAGTTAAACCAATACGCGAAGGTTTTACACAGTGATGGACAGCGATCGCCTAAAAAGGGTGGAATGGCACGAAGATAAGCGTAAATCCTTGATATTACTGGCGAGCGGGGTGTAGGGTGAACAGGTGTGGGGTGTAGTCCGGGAAGAACAAGAGAAATTTTTTTCAGCGACAAATTGAACATCTATCAACACTACACCCAACACCCTACCCTGACGCGTGTTTTGTCTTAACTTCGTGCCATTCCTCTCAGGGTGCATTTACCAAAAAGCAAGCAAATACATTTCAAGGATCTCAAAAATGACACGTACATTAGGTTATTACGTTGGATTTACGGGCGGCGACGGCAGTTTAGTGGATCAGATGGATCAATACTTCGGCAGCACTTTTCAAAATATGACTTCTACAGAAAAATGCTGGCTTCTTTACAAAATGTGTTATCAGCTTTGGTTTCATGATGCAGATGCTCTTGGTGTGAGTGATGCCGTAGAATAAGTCGAGCAAAGGATTGAAGCTGAGTTGTCGGTGGGAGATCGCTTGGGTTTAATACAAGCACTACTTGAGCAACTCAAAGAAGCCCTAAAATACCAACTCTAGATACCAAGTAAAACCACAATGCTCGGTAGTTGAACCGAGCAATTAACTATGTACCAGAAACAAATAGGGTTAGGACTTTTGGGAGGGGCAATTATTGCTATACCCCTGCTTTACCAAATCCCAGGACAATTCAGAACTTACACTGCACAAGCCAGATTGAAGGCACGCTCAGAGATAGCGCGTTCCCAAATCAATATTGACGAACAGACAGAGCGCGATCGCATTATTGCACGAGGTAAGACAGCTGATACCTTGCAAAAAACTGGGGTTTTACCCACTGCTACAAAGTTGAAAATACGGCGGTATCTAGACAATGCAAAGCGTGTTGGAATGACTACAAAAAATCTGGAATGAGAGCGCACTCAACTGCTGGATTTGTGGCTCTAGCTCTGTGGAGTTTTGACATCATTACGACTTTTGCAGCACGCAACCCATTGCAATATCACGAACCGATAACTATCATCCTTTGCACGCTGTTCAATATCTCTACAATGCTGGCTGGTGAAATGGGGTTTGCAATTTGGCGACTGACTAAAGATTGAAAAAGAAGCCCCTAAAACTAGTTAGGAGCTTATATAAGTATTAGCTATTACGATATGGACTTTCTAAATTACGACGCACCAGAACCACAGAAAACAGATTCAATTCCACAATTGACCACAAAAGAGACGGCAGGAATGCGCGATCGCTACCCAAATATCGAGCATTTAGAAGCTGGCAATGTTGGATCTTGGCTACAAGAACGACGAGATCAACTGTGGGAATCAGCGCGAAGTATAGAATCAGAGGTTGATGCAGCGAAAGTAATAACCCTTGCTGTTGCGGCAACAGGGCTTGTTTTGAATGCCGTTAATCCCTTTGCTTTAGCTGGAGGCGCGGTAGCCTCAGCAGCGTATATCTGGACGTTGGTCAAGGACTACCACCAAACAAAGCAGTTTGCTCCTCTACTCATATCTTCAGTAGATCACAAACTTTTTTCCAAAGGGCGATCGCTTACAAATTTTGTAGTC
>CALMVQ010000194.1 GCA_937873135.1 uncultured Scytonema sp.
TATATTATCTGTATATGTTCGGGAGCGGGTTTTGTGTTTATTAGAAATAATTCTAAGTTTTCTTTTTAAATTTGAGATTATATGTTTCAGTCCCGTTGCCGGGATTCGCTTCATTTCAACTCATAAGTAGAATATTGCAGCGATAATGGCTTGATTTGTTTCAGTCCCGTTGCCGGGATTCGCTTCATTTCAACTAGGACTTTACGCAATAAGATTATGCCAGAAGAAAATTGTTTCAGTCCCGTTGCCGGGATTCGCTTCATTTCAACGAAACAGTGGAACTGTCCATTTTTATGCGGAGGATGTTTCAGTCCCGTTGCCGGGATTCGCTTCATTTCAACACCTAACTTTCTGGCTTTCAAATTGCCTGAGCGAATATTAGAGTTTCAGTCCCGTTGCCGGGATTCGCTTCATTTCAACGCTGAGTTTCTCTCCAATTCTTTGCCCCGCACCCGTGAAGTTTCAGTCCCGTTGCCGGGATTCGCTTCATTTCAACCCCGCGCACTGAAAGGCGCTTTGGGTATGGGTTTCGGACTGTGTTTTGGCAAAGCTCCACTTGTCCATAAAAATCATAACCTCAAATAGGTCAACTCAAACAACTTGAAATCTAAAAGTATTGATTTTTCAAGGTTCTGGGAATTGGCAAACCCCCCTAGGTTTTCGACCTCGCTTCGGTTTGCCAGAAATCGGTTAGATGAACCTATCATAAAACTATTGCCTGCTCTTGTCGAGGTTGTTCGGACCCATATGTGATTGTGCGCTTGAGTGCGCCTGCGTCTAGTACATAGACTCGTACAGAATCCTCATTAGGCTTGATGAGTTTTTCTACCTTAATTTGTAGTTTAGCAAATTGCATCGCATTCAAAAAGCACTCGAATACGCTGTATTGCGTCCATTTGCCGTAGCCTGAAAGCATTTTATGTAAACGAGTACGGCGTTTATTCGCGGCTTTATTGTCTGGTAAATCGTAAATAATCAGATAAAACAATGTGGTCATGCAATTTTAGATTTTGGCGTGACTTGGGTGGATGGTTCTGCCGAGTTGAGCAAAGTGGCGTGATGTTGGATTGTCCAGACGCGATTAATCGCGTCTGGAGTTGAAAAATATTTAGCGTAAGGCTAAGGGTTTGTAAGGAATTCCTTCTTGTAAATGCCGACTCAATAACTTTGCCTGTAGTTGGATGGCGCGTCGATAGGTACATCGGTACTCAAATACAGGATGCTTAAATTCATCGTTCATTTTTCGCTCAAATGCTTCCAAGAAGCACTTTCTTCCTGACTCCTGAAGACGATAAGCTCCTAAGCTTTCGACAAAATCTTTGGGCTGAATTTCGCGATTACGCAACACCCCCAATACCACGTTATCTGCGACTAAAGCACGAAATTCTTCCATCAAATCCAACACCATCGAAGGTTGACCGTGATGAACTTCGTGCAGATACCCAATGTAAGGATCTAAACCAGCAACATGAACGGCAGCGGTTACTTGGACTCGTAACAAACCATAGGCAAAACTTAGCAGTGAATTCACTGGATCGGTGGGAGGACGACGATTTCTGCCTGTAAAAGTCCATTGTTTACCCACCATGCGCGGCCAGCAAGCAAAATATTCCCGTGCTGCCAAACCTTCAATTCCTCTAACTTGGTCTAAGGTTTCTTGCTTTTTAACGAGGATCTTTCTTTCTTTAAGTTGATGATCGCGCTCATTATGACGGTAGAGCACAGTATATTGGTTATGAATTTTAGTAGTCACGATCGCCTTGACTAATTCCAAACGCCGTACAGGATCACCATAAACTTGGTACTGTGCTAAACGTAGTTGACCGTTACGTGAGTATCCTGGAAGTGCGCCACCTAAATATTTACCGAAACCTGAAAGGTAATGAACTGGCATTCCCAATTCTAAAGCATAGACCAGTGCATCCCCAGTCACTTGAGGATTGCCCATCAAAACGACCTGTTCCACTGTTTGTGCGGGAATGCTCCGTTTCTTCCAAGAACCGTCTTCCTGTTTCAAGGCAACGCTAAAGGCTTCGTAGGATTTGCTCAAAACGGCATCAGCTTGAGTAACGTAGAGAACTGACATTGTTAATTGCTAATTGCTAATTGTGAATTGAGTATTTGGCAGAATTCTTAAGCTTCATTTACTAAGTCTGCCTGTATTTTTTTGATTTCAAAGGGTAAGCAAATTTCCTGAAGGCTGCATGATTGACACTTTTTGCTGTGGTCAATAGGGGCAGGCATGGAACCTTGAGCAGCGATATGAGCAAGAGCGATCGCTTGTTCTGTTGCCTGCCTAAGTTGTGTCGTAAAAGTTACTATCTGCCGCCTGCGGTTGGCGTGGTAAAAAATCTCTCCGGAGGCAATGCTGTGTCCAGTGCGTTCTTCTAGACACAAAGCCGCCGCACAGAGTTGAAAATGATCGTTGAGGTGCTGTGCCATCTTCCCTTTCTTATATTCCACCGGGATAAGTTGACCGTTACATTCCTCAACCGCATCAATAATACCAGCAACTTTCAGGCGATCACTCCACACCCACTGTTGTTGATGAATCAGCGTATCACCTTCTTGAAGAATCGCTTCTTGGTCAATATTGCGGTGTAAATGGCGACCGAGAATAATATGTTCGTTGTCTTCCATTTCGCCCAACACGTATTCTAAGTAAAACCTGCGCGGGCAATATTCCCAGGCATTTAAGTAAGCTAGAGGCAAATAATCTTCATTCATTGGTCATTTCTCCCGACTCCCCAAACAGACTTGCCCCATCCCCATCGCTGTTTTACGTCCAATTCCCGCAAAGCAGGCGAAGTGGGCTAAAATTGTGGCAATTTTTGCTTGTTCAG
The DNA here is from genome assembly GCA_937873135.1 of uncultured Scytonema sp. Lineage (GTDB taxonomy): Bacteria > Cyanobacteriota > Cyanobacteriia > Cyanobacteriales > Nostocaceae > Rhizonema. Next base: position 2,844 of record CALMVQ010000194.1, read on the forward strand.
GATCTGAAAACCGATAGCGTATCTTACCTTCCGCCCCAATTTCTGCGCCTCCTTCCATTTTCATGGCGTAGGTTTTGAGTTCGTAGGCGGAAACCAAACCGTTCCACTCCACTGCTGGCAAATGTAATTTTTCTGGGGCAAATATATTCCAACGACGCAACAGTCCGTTAAAAACCAAATCTGGCAAAGGAAAAGGCTGGATGTTTTTGGCTTGTTTAAAGCTGGTAGGAGAGAGAAACTGCAAATCAATTGTGCTTTGGGCCGGTACTTGCATCAATTTTTCAAAGCTACTCGCTTGCAAAATATCGATTGAGTCACCTAACCGACAAGGTATTCCTGTCAAGGTTATTTCACGTCCCAAATCTACACTCATTCCCCACAGCAGGGGTGCGAGTAATTCTTTCTTCAACAAGGCAATCCGCAACAGCATATTTTTGGGAGAACCGTACTGCATTCCTAAAGTCATGGGTAGGTTCTCTTGTTGGTGCAAGTTTTCGGCTAGGGTAGCATCTGCACTTGCAAACCAATGAAAGCAAAGGGCATGAATAGCACGTCCAAGGGTGGGGGGTAGTGGTTTTGCTGCGGAAACGGAAACTTGAATGATGTGCAAAGAATGAGAATCTACTTCCACTCCCGTAAGTTCGTAGGGCTTTTGCTGCCACTCTACCAAGCTGTTTTGACCAATTTGCTGACAAATCGATTGCATTAGTGTGGGATATAAGAAGGGTTCTGGCAGCACAGGCATAACTTTAGTGATGCCATCTACCTTCCTTAAGGGAATCCAAATCGGTACAGTTTGAATTTCTGGCAGCCAAGATGTTAACGGAGTGGGGTTAGAAGATGCTTCTATAGATCGCAAAACCACACTCAATCCAGCAAATGTAGTTTCAGTATCTTTGGTAGAAGTCATAACGGGCACCAGTAGAAATGAGTTTTAGAGGCAGAAATCCAGGTTTTATTACCCTGTCTTTGTCAAGTTGGGCTTTTTCGGTGGAAAAGGGGTTAATACGGTTAAAGGTGGTTTTTGCCCCAAAATCATCCATCGGCTGAACTGTAAAGCCTGTGGTAGGATTTGGTGTCAAGGTTGGTTGAGGAGTTTCTTGGGTGGCATCGGGGAGAAACTGGAAAAAACAACCCCGTTTACCAAAATAGTTGATTTGGGCAAATAGCTGTGCTAACTCTTCCAAGCGATCGCACTCACCACAACAAATTTGCAGAGCACCTTGCATATGCACCCACTCCCGAAAAACAAAACCATCTTGCATGGGTAGAGTTGGGCGAGTTTTATCTGCCTTATCAGCAGTTTGGTCGTAGTAACGCAGTTTATAACCATTACGATTGACGACCAACTGTTCTGGTGGCAAGACGTAGATTTCTAAGTCTCGAATCCAGGTAAATTGGCTCTTAATCCATTGCTCAAAGTTACTTTGCTGTTGTTTTCCCTGACTGAGGAGCAACACTTTTAACAGTGCCATCTTGATAGTGTACGGAGTCGGCACTAAGTTAGACCGAGCAGCCATGCTGGTAGCATCAGAGCGTTTGAGGCAGAATAAACTCACAGGCTGGTAACTCACCGTTAGCCATCGATTGGTGCTAGAACTTGTTTGTTGTTCCTCAGGGTTTTGAGATTTATTCAATCGCTTCGGCATGATCACTCTCCCAAGGTTGTGCCTGTGCAATTAAAGTTTGAATTTGTTCGGCAAATTGTGCCATAGTCTCGAAGTCAAAACAGTGGATTGTGTCTGCACCATTGAGATGATTCAACGTGTCAGCCAAGCTATGAATTTGACGGCTGTAGCTTTCTTCCAAAGGACTCAGCATTGGTGCGGGACATCGGCGAGTACTAACGGTAATCACTCCTTCAAAATAGTCAGGATGGGGTAAATTGGTATTTCGCTTTGCTCCGTTGGGTTGTAGGTAGGTATAAAGTACACTTTTAAGCAGAGCATCTAAACGTTTTTTGCGTTCGGCAGCATCAATGCTGTAGCTGAAATTGTGGGGATTGTAGCCGATGCGAAAGGCTTCAATATTGAGGACAGTGGCGTATAAACCGGAACTTACCTGGACGTTGTAGGGAGTTGGGTTATCTGGACCATATTTAGCATGGAAGTAACTTTGAGTTTTCACTAAAGTTGGTAAACCTACGACTGCACCAAACTCAATTGCAGACTCTCGTTTCAAGGTTTGCCCACCTTTAACCGTCACCATAAAACCTTCTAAGTCGCTGATGCTGCAAAGTTGAAGTACCCGGTTAGTTTTTCCGGCTAAATCTTTATCCGCTTCGGTAAAGATAGCTTGGTCTTTGTCTAAGTCATAACCGATGCGGTTAGGATGAAATTGCCTGCCTCCTTCTGACAGTGCTAACGCTTCCTGAATGGCAATTCTATGTAAGTGTTCTGCCTGAATATGCTTGAGCATATCACCAGAAACCCCATTGACATATTCTGGTTCGCTCATTCCTTTTTGAATAATGTAGTAGCGACGAGTTAAGGATTGATTGCCCTCGTTACCTTCATTGTTAAGAGCATGAAGTTGCCAGGATAATAAACCACTTATTGAAATTGAGTAAACAGGAAATTGTTGATTAGTCATTTGAGGCGGCTCCTTGTTCGTTTTCTTCGGTTGATTTGAGTTCTACTGCTGGTTCGTTGTCTCTGGCTTTACCCCAACCTCTGGCATATCCATAAGCAATTAAAAGATTTGCCACTAAGCTAGAACCAAACTTATCAATCAAGTCAATGAGTCTGTCTAAATCATCTTTTGTTGTCCAAATTCGGCGCGGTTTACCCTGTTCGCGTAATTCTTCATCTATTCGCAAATTTTCATTTTCATAGCTGGCAAGAAAAGATGCTATTTCAATAATGAAATCCTTCTTGGAACCAGATTGGCTACTTAAACGCTGTGCCAAACCATAGATTCTTTCCCATCCCGTCTCTTTTGTTTGACCGTCTTTATCGCGGATTTTCCCGGCGTAGACTGTCGCACTGTTAATAGCTTTGGCAATATTCAAAAATCCAGAATCTTCAGTGATTTCAGTTAAAGACCATTCCCGGTCGTCTTGACGTTTCAAATTTTGGATCATTAGGTCGATTCCATGTTTAGAAAAAAGTACGGTTCTCGCAGTTGGATCTGCTAGCTGTTTGATAACATAATCGGCATAGCTGACTTGAAAGCGAAAAAACTGAGACAAGTCCATGCCAGTGATAAAGTCGCGATATCCAGCCAGTAACTCGCTGTGTCCTTCCTCAACAGAGAGCGATCGCACAACCAATAAATGCTCTTGCAAAACAGTTTGATAATCGTGCAATTCTTGGTTGTTCTGAGGACGAATCCAACTCGGAAGTCCTAAAGTAAAGACTTCCTTGACACCATAAACTTGACCTTTTGAGCCAAAGTGAGTGCCTGCAAAGTTACTCACAAAATGGTTGACAGGTTCCCACAGATCAAAGTTGTCTTCTTGTTGACTCTCAGCTTGAAAGGAGTGATGTTTCAGCAGTTCCTGACAAAATCGCAACACCAACTCTGCATCAAACCGGGCGATACCATGTCCTCCTCCTGGTGCGTTGTGGATCAATAGTTTTTGCAGCACCTCTCGATATTTCCCAAACTGAATATCTTTAGGTTGCAAGGCAACAACTCGCCAATCGTAAACCCGTTCGGCAATTTTGACTCGTTCTGCAACGCCAAAATGAAAGAAACCCGTAGCAATTAACCACAAACTCAGCCAATCTGCTGTTTGGGAATCAACTTTGTTGCTATCTGCTTTAACTCGGTTTACCCCTTGAACAGAGGTTGGCAAGTAAACTTTAACCGCACTGGCAGTATTTGGTAACTTGCAGCCTGTTGCTTGTTGAAAGAAGTCTGCAACTGCCTCCGTTCCAGCATTTTCTTGACTAAAGCCTTGAAACAGCGCAGCAATTAAAGAGCCATAGTTATCTTTAAGTTCCCAGCTAACCTGCCATAAGTCATTGTGATTGCGATCGTGCCGCATGGAAGTCAGCACAACCCCATTCTGAGTTCTAGAATCAGGTTGTTTCGGTGCATCTTCCGTCAATTGAGGTTTACCGCGTTGCTGAAATGAATACTCCCGGTAAACTTTTCGGACATCGCTTTGCTCAACAGTGTCAAAAGGTACGATTTCTTGCGGAATTTTGCTAGTATCTGTCTTCTGACCTTTTACAGGTGGAAATGGATTAAAGTACACCAGTTTGGCGATAGGTTCTAAATTCACAGCATTTTTAAACTGGATGCAGTAGCGTATCCCCTCATCAATAAGCTGGATCTCTCTTTTTTGCCTAGTTTCCTTCAAGGCGAACTCTGCAAGCTGTGCCAAACCCAACATCAAAAAAGTGTCAGCATAATTACTGAATTTTTTCACCACAAATAAGCGCTCTATCACTTGGCTTTCCGCCTCACAGAGTCGTGTACTTCTAATAATTTTATACCCTGCCGGAAAGGGGGTATTCCGCAAGGGAAAAATATCACGTTCGCCTAATTACTTATAAATAAAAGATAGGCTCGTAGTTGCGCTTTAGCGCTCAAAACTGTTAAGAGCGCTAAAGCGCAACTACAAACTGCAATCACACCTGCGGAATACGTGTTCCATCTGTCTGTTATTATCTTTTTTCAGGTAACTTTAATTTTAGGACGCTCCACGTTTTTTCTCTGCCAGTTGGACTGAGCGTTGATCGCACAGTCGCAAAGCCCTAACTACTAACAAATAAAGTTGCACATATTCAACCTCATCATTGCCAAACCGATTTAGGTCAAATTGTTTAAGTTGGTAGAGTTTTCGACTCAAGTTCGCTTCACGTAAAGGTAAAGTTGTCGGTAAGAAGCGCGTCATACTTCGCCAACTGTCGGCGATCGCCTCTATTGCCCCTGCGTGTAATTCAATACTCTTAACTCTTGCTACATCAGCATTATCCCAGCCGCTTGCCCAAGCAGAATGGTGACGACCTGCTGCCATAATAACCGTATAACAAAGGTATTTCATTTGTTCAGCATCGTTGGTAAAATGGTCGCGTAGCAGTGGGATTAAAGATTGTTTCAGAATCGCCTGTGATAAAAAAGCACTTTCAATTGCGTGGTTGGGACGCTTGTGTTTCTTTTCGTGGGCTTTCAGTGCCTCTTTTTGTTGCTTATCTTCTGGGTTGTAGTCAGTGTGTGCAAGCAGGTGTTTTCCTGGATTTCGACCTTGGAATGAAGAGTGTGCGATCGCTTGCCATCCCTGCATCACTTCCTGCCACTTGACTTGCAGCTTGCCTAAGTCATGGGTAAAGATCGCAAAAAATACGAGTATTTCAAACAAGGCTTCTGCTTCGATCTCTTTCACCTGGGGAAAGATTTTGCTTTTAATAAATCGCCCACCTGTTGCTAAGAGTTCATTGATAACACTAACGTAAGTAGTTTCAACAGGCTCTCCATTTTTGAACTGAGTTGTCGTGAAAGGTTCTCGCCAACACTTCCACATCAACACGAGGTGTCCCACGTAATTATCCATACGGTAACGGTACTGACTGGAAGTGGTGCGCTGAGGTTTTACTGGTGACTTGAAACCGTTGCCGTATGCATCCGTGCCCATCACCAACCCTATACATTCGTCATATTCCACATAACGGGGATTGACCAAAATCCGAATACTGCTCATCAACTTATCGCGGGAAGTAATTGGCGTGCAAATTGGTTGACTGTATGTTTCAGCTTTTTCTTTGGGTGCTTCAATCCGCTTAAAAATCCAGTCGGCACCAAACCCTTGATTTTTGAACTCTCCCCAAACTGTGCAAAGTGTAGAGACAGGAACCGAAAAAGCTAACAGTTTTTGAGGATCAATTGGCTTTTCATCACTGATATCAATAAAAGTAGATTCTTCCCAAACAAAGACACTGCGACTATCAACGCTACGAATTAAATCCCTAGCAGCAGATTCATCTCCCCTAAAAAAAGCATCCTCAAATCTTTGTTCAAAATGCATCCGATTATTTTGCCTGCGCTGTAGTCCAAGCAAATCTTGTGCGGAATGTATCTGATTAATCCACTCTTCCTCAGTCCGAAAACCAACATTTTGATTGGCTTTTTCTGATTCAGTGTGGGTTTGTAAAACTTGCCATGTCTTTTCGCAGGAATCTTTTTGATAAGGTAGAAAACTGTGTTTTGTCTTCTCAGCTTCCACTAATTCAGGGTCAAAATCTACCTCAGCTAATTTTAAATTCACCTGATTAACTTCAACCGACTGATAGACAAACACTTCTCCTTGTTCTCCCTGAAACCTGGCACAACGACCAGCTCGTTGTAGTAGAGAGTTCATCGGACAAAGTTGAGTGTGCATCACTTCGCAGGTAATATTAATCCCGGCTTCAATCACCTGTGTGGAAATGAGAACTTGGCAAATCTCTTCATTATTTTGTCGCCAGTCTTGAGCAAATATCTTTTTTAGGAAGGTTTCTTTTTGAGCGCGATGTTCTGGTAAAAACCTGGCATGAAGCAGTGTAATAGTTAACTCGTATTCACGGTTGAGTGACTCTAAATCTCGATAAAGACCTTGAGATTGAGATACAGTATTACAGATAATGATGACTCGTTTTCGGTGGTGTGTATAAATGTCATCCAAAATAACTTGTGCAGTCAGAGGCTGAGACATTGCACGAAAAATGCGGCAACGATTACTCTCTATGATCTGCAAATCGGCATCTTCAACTTGAATGATTTCCATTGTCAACTATTTTTTGAATTTGGGTTGCAAGTTCATCAGTTAACGTAGCTGTCATTAACAAAAATGGCGAAATGCCTTTGACTTGCTGCAATACTTTGAGGACAGTAGTAAAAGAGCGTTCTGGGTCGAGTAAATGCAGTTCATCAAACACCAAGTAAGATGCAAAAATTGCCCCAGAGTTGACATTAGCGGAACCGCGACCAACTGAGTAGGGAATATTTAAAAAGCTACTCAACATTTGGTCAATAGTACAAAAGACAATATCACCTTCAAAACGAGGATCTTCCGGATTTTCTCCTGTTTGCAGCGTCACAATTAAAGGACGGGGAAGCTCATGAACTTGCGCCCATCGTTCTACTAAATCTTCTGCTCGTTGACGGAGACTGTTTGCTAGTGTTCTCAGCGGTACAACATAGATAAGTTTGTCGGGGAAATCAAGGTTGAGGGTTTTGGCGAAGAGAAAAGGTGCGATCGCAGTTTCAGTTTTTCCCGAACCCGTGGGTGCGCGGAGAAGAATGTCTTGGCGGTGAAGGAGTTTAGCAATGGTTTCACGTTGAAATTGGCGGGGTGGAAAGGTGGTGAGGATTTGGAACTGTTGGTCAATGTTCATTCCGGCAAGATTGTCTGGAAACTCTTGCTGTGTATAATATTCAGTCATTTTTATTATTAAGATTAATATAGCAATCCGTGCAGGAGTCTTGAAAATTCTTGTTTGAATAAACCGCTCCTGAGCCAAAAACGCTCCTATAAACAAAGAGTGAGAATTTCACAACTGATGTGCGGACTGCTATGGGACTTTTTTGTAAAATTAAGCAAGAGCGATCGTCTAGAAGCAGAAAACAATGACACGAATTCCATTAACAGAAGCTCAACTTCGTTTACCTGAACTGATTGCAAGTCTGCAACCCGGTGAAGAAGTGCAGATTTTTTCTGGCGATCGCACTGTTGCCAGACTGATTGCCGAACTCCAACCACCCCGCAAGCCTCGCCTGCCCGGTAGTGCGATCAGAACCCTAACCATCGTCACTGAAGATGAAACCCACTTAGAAGACTTTCACGACTACATGCCATGAAGTTTCTGCAAGGGCACTCAAGCATTAATGAGGATGATTACGAAACAATCTATGTAGTTGTTTTAGTCTCGTTGCCGGGATTCGCTTCGTTTCAACTTTACTGCTCCAGCAAGTAATGATGGTATTATCACGTTTCAGTCCCGTTGCCGGGATTCGCTTCGTTTCAACTTCTCTTGCGTCTTTCAAAACATATTCAGCAGCTCGAGTTTCAGTCCCGTTGCCGGGATTCGCTTCGTTTCAACTTGTATCCGGATGCGTTGCCATCTTCGTATAGCAAGGTTTCAGTCCCGTTGCCGGGATTCGCTTCGTTTCAACTCATTGTTTTCGGACATAGGCTTTGTCGGCTGGAGCGTTTCAGTCCCGTTGCCGGGATTCGCTTCGTTTCAACAAAGATATAGCAAACGAAGATGGGAGATGTAATTGTTGTTTCTGTCCATTTCCGGGCATACGCTAC
>CALMVQ010000195.1 GCA_937873135.1 uncultured Scytonema sp.
GCCCTCAGCATAGCTGCCTTACCTCAACGACAATTTTTCATGCCCACCTACTTATTGCAATCCAACGTGTTGACGATGTTCGTGTCTTAGCTTTACATTTCGTGAGGAACAAGCTCTCACATTTGCATGATTTCTACTCAGCGGATCGTTCATTGCACAAATCCAGATTGCACTGAGCCCATCAATCCTGTGGGCAATGACTTATGTGCCAGTTGCCAAACTCCTTTAACTCACCGCTATCTCTGGGCAAGGAGCGATGCTAGCGTCAATAGACGATTTGGAGACAAGGTAGCAGATAGGTACCAGGTACAAACACCCCAAATATGGCTTGATACTCAACCGGGACTACTGCCATTCATCCCAGAAGAATTGTCAACAGAAATTTTAAATTACCTGCAGTTGTATCCACAACGGCTGCACCTACCTCAAGTCTATGGATTGGCAAATGATGTCCTAATGCTTGAAAATGTGCCGATAGATGAGACTGGAAATCTCTATCCAGCAATGATAGACGCATGGAAGCAAGCAACGGCAGTACGGCAAGTTTACTGGCTGTGGCAAATTCTCCAACTATGGACTCCTTTATCAGAATTGGGAGTCGCAAGCAGTTTACTGGTGCCAAACAATTTGCGGGTACAAGGGTGGTGCGTGCGTCTCATAGAACTTGAACAGACGCCCCATGACGCGTCTCTACGAGAGTTGGGAGAGAGTTGGCACATGATGGTTGTTGAGGCAAAAACACCAGTGGCACAGGGGTTACAGAAAATCGTCCAGCAAATGTGTAGTGGAGAAGCCTTAAAGGCGATCGCAACTCAACTCAACGAGTTATTACTATCAACAGCTGCGGAATTACCATTAATTCTAAATGTAGCAGGAGCAACAGATCCTGGTCCAGAAGGAATGCAAAATGAAGACAATTGCTACCCTATTGACACTGAAAACCACAATGACCCCTTATTGCCACAAGTGTCGATTGTTTGCGATGGGATTGGGGGACACGAAGGTGGCGAGGTAGCAAGTCAATTGGCAGTGCAGTCTTTGAAGTTGCAGATCCGCGCTTTACTTTCAGAGGTGGCAGAACAACCCGAACTTGTACCGATGGACTTGTTGCAACAACAACTAGAGGCAAGTGTGAGGGTTGTGAATAACGTCATTTGCACCTCTAATAACGAGCAAAAACGCGAAAGCACTCAGCGTATGGGAACAACCCTTGTGATGGCAGTACAAGTCCCGCAAAGCTTTCAGACGTCTTCAGGATGGCGAAGTGAAAATGCTCACGAACTTTACTTAGTGAATATTGGCGATAGCCGTGCTTACTGGATCACATGCAACGACTGCCAACTTCTGACAGTCGATGATGATGTGGTGGCACGGGAAGTGCGCTCAGGTCGTACTTTGTATCGAAAAGCACTCTCGAAATCAGATGCTACCGCCCTCACCCAAGCATTGGGAATTAGAGATGGCGAACTTTTGCGTCTTTCGATTCAGCGCTTTATTGTAGAAGAAGATGGTGTCTTGCTGCTGTGTTCTGATGGTTTGAGTGACAATAACTGGGTAGAACAATCCTGGCGGAATTACGGTATCCCAATATTAACAGGAGAACTTTCTCTAAAAGAAGCTCTTCACCATTGGATTAACTTGGCAAACCAGAAAAATGGTCATGATAACATATCGGTAGTTCTCACCCATTGCCGTGTCTCTTCAAACTCCTTAGTGCCGACGACTCGCGCATTGCCATTGGTAGTAACAGAAGCGCCTGAAGTAGCACAAGAAGAACATACTGAGTTGGCAGAAAGTTCCCAAGCACTAGTGGAGTTAGATATTACAGAACCAACTACACCCAACACAGCCCAAACCTCTATCAAAAGTCAGAATCGGCGAAAACAGTGGATAAAGCTTGGGGGATTGTTGGCTTTAATGGTAGCAGGTGTGAGCCTAGGAATATTTGCTAGGGGAGAACTGAACAATTCTCCCGCATTCCAAAAAATGTGTCGGCAACTACCTCAGGGAATACATCAGCTGTGTTCCTCTCAAAAGTAAAATTCCCAAAAATCTGTTGGCAACTACCTTAGGGTATATCCTAACTGTGTTCTCTTCAAACGTAAAAGGCTGTAGGGGAGTGGGAGAAGAGAAACAGTTGGGAGTTCCTGTCCCTTTTCTCCCTACTTAATCGTTAAGAGCACCTTTCCCCCTCTTTCAATCGTCTATATCTCCCTAAATGCTAGTTTCTTCCCGACATTTCGGATATAAACTAACGAAAAAGAGATCGAGAATAAAGTAGGGGTATGTTTTTGTGCGCCTGTTGACAACAGTGGCAGCTTTACGCTGCTATTTAGCTAAAAGTCGCTGGGAAACCCAAAATGTGGAGCAACTGCCGTTGCAATTTGAGGTGACAGTCCGATCACCGACGGCGGTTGGTCTAGTTCCCACGATGGGAGCTTTGCATCAAGGTCATTTAAGTTTGATTCAACGGGCGCGTCAAGAAAATGCCACCGTGGTTGTCAGTATTTTTGTCAATCCTCTACAGTTTGGTCCCAATGAGGATTTTCAACGTTATCCCCGCACTTTAGAGCAAGACCAACAATTTTGTGAACAAGCTGGAGTCGATGTAATTTTTATGCCCACTCCGGAAGAAGTGGGACTTGCCTTGAATACTATACAAGAATCAAAAATTACACAAGTAATTCCACCATCTGCTATGATATCTGGCTTGTGTGGTCATTCTCGGCTAGGTCATTTTCAAGGTGTGGCTACAATTGTGACCAAGCTTTTTAACTTGGTCCAACCTAACAGAGCCTATTTCGGTCAAAAAGACGGACAGCAACTGGCAGTTATTAAACGGCTGGTGGCTGATTTAAGTTTGCCCATAGAAATTGTTGCTTGTCCAACGGTGCGGGAAGCATCAGGCATTGCCTTGAGTTCCCGAAACCAATATTTGACCGAAACACAAAAGCTTCAGGCAACTGTGTTGTATCGCTCCTTACGTCAAGCTGAAAAAGCATTTCGTGAAGGCGTTCGCAATACCAGCCAACTGATAGCAGTCGTACAGCAAGAATTGGCAAAGGTCAGTACTGTGTGTGTGGAATATATTGAATTGATTGAACCAAATACGTTGATGTTTTTAGAAACAGTTCAGGAGGAAGGAATGCTCGCGATCGCCGCTCGTCTTGGTTCTACACGCTTAATTGATAATACCATTTTGCGCGATCGCCAACCCATCATCGCCATCGATGGACCAGCAGGCGCAGGAAAATCTACCGTCGCTCGTCAATTAGCAGCAGATCTCGGTTTAGTGTATTTAGATACAGGAGCAATGTACCGTGCTTTCACCTGGCTGGTCTTGCAAAAGGGAATTCCCCTTGATGATGAGTGCGCGATCGCTGAATTAGCTAATCAGTGTGTGATTGAACTGACTCCCAATCGCAGTTTACAATCTCCAGTACACGTCTGGATTAACGGTAATGATGTTACTAAGGCAATTCGCTCTATTGAGGTGACATCTAAAGTATCTACAGTCGCCGCACAAAGCTTTGTGCGTCAAGCACTCGTCAAACAACAGCAAAGCTGGGGCAAAAAAGGTGGTTTAGTTGCTGAAGGACGGGATATCGGTACTCACGTTTTTCCCGATGCAGAAGTGAAAATTTTCTTGACGGCTTCTGTGAGTGAACGCGCACATCGCCGCCTCCAAGACTTTACAAAACAAGGTCAAATCGAAGTGAGTTTAGAACAACTGGAACGCGATATCGCCGAACGTGACTGGAAAGATAGCACTCGTAAGGTTTCTCCTTTACAAAAAGCCACGGATGCAATTGAACTGAAAACTGATGGTCTGGATGTGTCTGAAGTGACTGCACAAATCATTGACCATTATCGCCAACGGTTATCTGAGTTGTGAATTCCTTCTTTCAACAAAAGTGGTAGATTACCAATTTTCTTCTTGTTCTTTCTTCTCAGTAGCACGCTTACAAAGCAAGGGATGCGCCCTTTGCACTTGTTCGGTGCGAGACTGCGGGGGAAACCATCTAACGCACTGCCAAGTCTATTGCGGTTGATTAAATAGGTAATCTCAGAAAGCGGGTTTTCAAAGCATGAGTAAGGGCGGTTCGGGAAGAAAGTACAGCCGGAGCGCCTGCCACTCTATTAGCATAAATTAGTTATCAGGGTTCGGTCGTAGGTCTCTTAACTGGTACAATTCTATCCATTGCTGATAGAGTAAAAGCTAATATCTGACAATTTCCCATGAGACAACCCCCCACATATTCCTCAGATCGGCTAAACTTGATCTGCAAAATACTCTTGCCTTACCTAAGATGATGAAAACATCTGCAAAATTCGACTTTGAGGACGAGAAGTTTAACGCACCGCCTTCTCAAACAATCCCTTGGTGTCAGATGATTAATCCTCGGTATGGTAAAGATGGCATCCAACCTCACGGTTTGGCGATTAAGCTAGATAATGCCCAAGCTGTAGGCTTTAGGTTGGATGACAATTGGCATCAGGAGGAGCATGAATTCAGTTCCGGGGTGGAAACGGTGTTGATGACAACCACTCCACGCTTAGTTATTGTGCGTCGGGGACCATTATCAATCAAAGACCGGGAAACTGGAGCAAAACTTGGTACACTCAAAGAAAATTACGATGCTTTTTTAGCAGATAAACTTAAATTTAAAACTTTCACTCGTTATCTTATCTATTTAGTCGATGAAGATAAAAAGTTTTTACATGAATCACCACTGCAATTAACTCTAAGTGGTGCAGCAGGAGCAAGTTTCAGTAAAACTTACTGCGAATACCAACAAGGTAGGGTATCAAGCGGATTTGTTGCCGAACTAGAAAAGGCTTATGCTACATATCGCAAGCAACCTCTGACACCAAAAGGTCCTCTGTTCCATGCCCACGGAATTTTTTGCCCGATCATTGAATGTGAAGAAAGAGGAATAGAACCGAATACAGTTCTGGTTGCTTCTACTGTAGATTATAAACATCCGACACTTTCCACGTTGACAGAATATTTGATTGCTTCCGACTCCGAAGAGTCAGCTATAATTTCTAAATCTTTTGAAGAATACAAAGAATTTGGTAAGGAAACTATCAAACTAGAAACACCTAAGATGGAGATGACAGGAGTTTCTAGTTCCTATGTGTACGCGGATGAAGATGATTTTGCTTATCCACCGTATTAAGAGTAATGTGGGTTTGCTGGAAACAACTGACGCGTTGAGACTGTCATTAGTTATTAGTTCTTTTGACTGACAACTTAAAAAGTGTACGGGCGGGTTTGACAAGATTGTTCGTTTTTACTGACAACTTATGAGATTAAACCCTCTCCTAAACTAGGAGTTACGCACGTTCTCAAACTAATCATAATGTGCATGATGAGATTTGGTCGTTTCCATCGCGATCGCATTTCCTCACAATTTTCCGTATTGGGGGAAGCACCTAGCTAACAATGGCTGAAATACCCAAATTTGTCTAGTACATATGTACGCTGCGGAAGTCCTAAAACGATTAACAGCCCATCAGGTAAAGTTGTATTGATTAAAAACTGCTATAAAGTGCGTAGTTGCGTTACAGGCTGCTTAGCACAAATACGCATTTTTGAATAACTTTTACGATTCTTTACATAGTTGTGCTTAATCTTGTCCACCTACTGAAGAAGCTATTTGTCAACAAAAATTACGCTGATAGAAACTGAGCCTCTTTGGGACATTGACAATCTACAAACAGGCTCTAAGTAGTGTGCAAGTTCATAGAGAACAGTTTACCATCTCAAAGATCCTTCAGCCGTTTGATGTTACATTTTATTGCTTCTTTACTTCTGGCTCAAGTTATGCCAGAAACAACTCCCGTCGTCCCAGAAGAAATCTTCATTCCCCAACAGACGCGACCTTTACCCGGTCATCTAGATCGAGTGCCTGTCTTTAACAGCAATAACCCAGAGGTTGTACAAACTGAAGGTATCTTACTCTCCACATTCCCCCCGCAAGGCAAACAAGTCCCAACAGCCCACCTTAACTTTCCGTTTCAGGGACGATTCGATCTATTTTCTCATCATATCGCTAGGGCAATCGAGACTCCGAACGATCTGCGGACTCTTTACCAAGGCGTCATTGTCTACAATCCAGGCGATCGCCCGGTGACTGTCAGCGTATTGCATGCAGCAAGTTATCTGAGTCAGCCCGACGCACCTTTCGTCGATCTTCCGTCCATGCAGGATAATTTTTTGGGCAATATATATGCCGGTCCTGGCGATCGCACGACGAACGATCTGTTACGTTTGCAGCGACAGTCAGACATACCCACAGAATTGGTGATTCCACCCAAACAAAGCCGTATGCTGATGAATCATCCCATTCCCGTGCATCTTTTAGACCCACCACTCAATGGGCGCTCGACAGAACTACATCTATCTAGTGATGGACGAGTCTATATGGCAGATCTCGCCATGTTTGCCAAACTCAATTTAGATGGTAGCGAACGGGCACCGACTCAGGAGGAATGGCAGATTCTCCTACAAAATGGGAATTTAGCAGGACCTCGTGAAGTCGCTCCCAGTGATCCAAGTAACCCTAAGGGATCGGAAATTTACGGTCGGGTTGCAGGAGTCGCTTTGGGGTCTGAGTGGCGAGCACAACTCACAGATCTTCGCAGCGACTACCTGACAATTCCTCCAATAGGGCAAGCTTTCTCCTATGGTCTGAGTACCCTCTTAGCTGGTAAAATGGGTACTGGACAGAACCAAAGTGCAAAGCTTTTAGTGCGCTACCCCGGCACTGCTTACGAAGCACATGGCAACTACGGCATTGAATACAACCTTACTCTACCGCTTATTAACAAAACAAGTTTGCCCCAAACCGTAAATGTGCTATTTCAAACACCTATCAAAGAAGATATTTTAAGCAAACCGGGTCTGCGTTTCTTAAAGCCGCCATCCTCATCCGTGTTCTTTCGAGGGACTGTTCGTATTCGATACAACAACTATATAGGTTTACCCATCACCAAATACTGGCATTTAGTTCAGCGACAGGGGGAAATGGGAGAACCTTTAGCCCAAATAAAAATCCTTCCTGGGAAGAAGCAGGTGGTGGAAGTTAATTTTCTTTACCCGGCTGATGCCACTCCACCGCAAGTGCTTACCGTACAAACTTTAGCTCAGTAAGTGGATGAATTCGGTTTCCGAGGAGCGATCGCCGCATTACTCTTATTAATCATGATAAGTTGAGAGGTACGCCATCCTGAAAAACTAGTAATTCTCCAGGTGGAATTTGCGTCCAAACTTCATTGTCAGTTAGGGGAGTCGTGGCAATGACAGCGACGCGATCGCTCTTAGTTGTCAACTCGCGGAAATCTACGGTCATATCTTGGTCAATTAAGTGAGCCGCCGCAAACGGCGCTTGGCGCACAATGTAACATAACTTAGTTGAGCAGTGGGCGAAAAAGTGTTCTCCATCCGATAGCAAGTAATTAAAGATCCCTTGAGCGGCTAGAGTCTTTGTGGTATCTTTAATTACTGAGTACAATTCTTTTAAAGGAGGTTTACGATCAGGAAAGTACTGTCGCAATCTTTCTAAAATAAAACAGAACGCATTTTCACTATCGGTATTGCCCACAGCTTGATAAAATTTTTGGCTTTGAGGAGAAAAATCTCGCAAATCTCCGTTGTGAGCAAACACCCAATATCGTCCCCATAGTTCTCGTTGAAAGGGATGACAGTTTAAGAGGGCAATTTCACCTTGTGTCGCTTTGCGGATATGGGCAATCACATGAGTGGAGTGGATAGGATAGCCTCGCACAAGATCGGCTATAGGAGAAGCGATTGAAGGTTTGGCATCTAAAAAAATCCGACACCCCTTTCCTTCAAAGAAAGCAATACCCCAACCATCTTTATGATCGTCTGTTTTTCCTCCTCGCGTTGCAAAACCCTCAAACGAAAAGCAAATATCTGTTGGCACATTGCAGTTCATTCCTAATAGTTGACACATGGATCTTCTCTGAACTATAGACAAATAGCTGTGCCATCAACATACTTCAGAATAACTCAAAGTGTCTGATGCGATCGCTGCGATTGGAGATTATAGACGCCAACGTGCCGGCTAGGTATATCTTCTAAAATTCTCCTGGTAGAAAGACTTTATTGCGGAGTGACCACAAGAGTCGAGACGATGCGGTAGGCTACGATCCTCAATTCGGTTGGGGTGACCAAAGAAAGGCAGAGGGCAGAGGGCAGCTATGAGTCACGGGAAGAATTTATTTTCCATCTGCCGATATGGGTACAAGCCCCTAAATTTATTTATGAAAGGTAAAAAAAGATGTATTTCGAGATGCGTAGCACAAGAAATACGGTGTCCTTATTACATCCCCGCGCATTTATTTATGGGGATACATAGCTGCCCTCTGCCTCCAGCATAGCTGCCTTCTTAATGAGTCTAGATATCCATTATGTTTCTGCCTCTCACCTTTAGAAGCTAAAACAACCCTATGTTCGGGTCGTTGCAGAAAAATTAGTGGTTTGCTTCATAAGAGTATACATTAAAAATTTGTGTCTATATCATTTTTTTTAGTGTCTTGGAATTATCGTGATATTAGTTCTCTACGCTAAACCTTTAAAAATCATGTTGAGCTTACTTTGGGGTATTGTAGTTTTACTGTTCGCTTTCTGGGCATTAGGGCTGGTATTTCACATTGCAGGAAGTCTAATTCATGTAGTGTTACTTTTAGCGATTGGTCTTGCGGTATATAATTTTTTCAAAGGGCGTGACGTTTAACCTGACTCTAGAAACTTTGTCCACTATGCTAAGAGTTGCTTGATGATAAGCGTGCGGCAATCAGTATCTGTCGCCTTCTAATACCTTGCGCTCTTCCTTTGCTCTTCACGATCTGTGATCGCTCGCTCTATACGTATCGAACATTGGGAGCGATCATGGTCAGATTAATGCGTAAGTCCTACATCTGATTGCCTCAGAATCATGTTTAGGACTTACGCGAAAATAGCCAAAAAGCTGAATTTAGTGAACCGCCAAGACGCCAAGAGCGCCAAGAATTCTTAGAGTGTGCGTAAGTCCTAATGTTGTTAATACTCCTATTTTTAGCTTAGTACAAAATTGCCTAAATTCATAGCGTTATGTTCGCGAGTTGCGATAAGAGGGCTCTGGATCGCAACTACAAGCTTTTTTTATAATCCGAATTTAGGAAATGCAGTACTTAGTCATCATGGCAAGATGGCAACCACTTTAATTTAGTGAAGAGTATAGTTTGAATCAATTCGTCAAGCAGTTTGACGATAAGCACAACAACATACAACTCTTCAAACCGGGTTTTTATCGGGGTCTACTGCCACAAACACAAAGAAGAGTGTGTTGATTCTAGCATCTAATTGGAAACATCTATTTGCAACAACTGTTAACCCCTGGTGATCCGCCTGGGGTTTTGCTTTGGGTGGCATGAGTTCTAGCAGGTTAAAAAAATGAGCTAGTCCTAAATGTCATGAGCCACGCCGCAAATTTGCGACTCAAGCCCCGTTTACTTCAAGAAAATGTGCTTTAAGACTATTGCTTTCTCCCAATATTTGTGCGATTATGGCTCCAAAGAATAAAATACTGTAATTCGACAGACTTATCGTATTATATTTTCGATTCCAAAATTTATTGTTCATGCTAATTGCATGACACAGGTGGTTGTGGAAACGAAATTTATTTAGCAGCTTGTGGACGTAGCATTTGCATACTGCTACGTGGGGAAGCGCTTGTATCTGGACGATTGGCGAACTATTGTTTTGTGCGGAGCAATCAAAACTAAAACGCACTAGTACAACAAGGCAAAAGTAAAAAGTAAAAAGTAAAAAGAAAGAACCTTATTTTGTAAGGGTTTTAACTATTTCAGATGGGTGGTTTATTTCCGCCGATCTGTACTAGCACGTTTCGGTGAATTGTTGCTCAGATCACTCTCGCGTAAAAGTGTCAAATCATTTAGAAAAATAATTTTAGTTTTTCATAGCCTGTGATTCCAACACAGAACTATTTGCTCATTCGTCATGAGTTCAACCATTGGTTGAACCGCCACTTTTGATGTTGGCTGGAGGCAATAAATTTCCTCACTTGCCGCTCTCAGTGGCTGTCAAAAAACAGATTGAAATATCTAGCAGAAGCTTGGAGTTCATCGCTTCTGTCGCACTGCTTGAGTCATTAAGAGTGAGGGTGAGGAGTCAAGCAGACAGGGATACCTCCCTACATATTGAGGGATTTTACCAATCTCAACTCACCGATAATATTGCAATTATGCCCGGTGTGATCTGGGTAACCGCACCAGACTCTGACGATCACAATGCTGATACTGTAATTGCTTGGCTTCGCACTACTATCAAGTTTTAATCTGTTTTTAACTGTCTAGTGCAGGCTGGCTGAAATAACTTACCAGTAAATCTCAAACCAAAAGCTTGATATATAAGGATTTCATTATGAGTGCCTTTTGACTTTTTACTTTTGCCTTGTTGCACTAGTTATTTATGCCACACTCTTTCTAGCAACTTACATTACAAGTAAATTAGATTTTTGAGGTAATTTCACATGAGCTTAGATCTAAAACTGTCAGGTAAAACAGCAATTGTGACAGGTGGGAGTGCTGGGATTGGTTTAGCTACGGCTAAAGCCTTATATAGTGAAGGTGTGAGTGTCGCCATCGCAGGTCGTAATTCAGAACGACTTGAGCTTGCAGTAAGTGCCATTCAAACCCAAAAGAGTGAAGGTGGTAAAGTGATTCCCATTAGTGCTGACCTCAGTCAGGCAGAAGGTGTCCTGAAAGTAGCATCAACAGCGCAGGAAAAGTTTGGTCACATTGATATTCTCATTAACAATGCTGGATCGGCACGCGCTGGGTCGTTCCTCGACCTCAGTGATGAAGCATTTCTAGATGCTTGGAATTTAAAATTATTGGGCTACATTCGCCTGGTAAGAGCCGTTGTACCTGATTTTAAAAGTCGGCGTGATGGACGGATTGTCAACATTATTGGAGGAGCCGGACGCACCCCTCGTCCGAACTTTTTACCAGGAGGTACAACAAATGCAGCCCTGCTTAACTTCACCCGAGGGATTTCTAAAGAGTTAGCCCAGCACAATATTCGCATTAATGCCATCTCCCCAGGTCTGACAGCAACAGAGCGTGCCGAACAGTTAGCTCAACAGAATGCCCAGAGCCAGGGTGTTAGTGTGGAGGAAATTAAGGCACAATCCCTTCAGGCGATTCCCTTGGGGAAAATTGTTAAGCCAGAAGAAATTGCCGCGCTGGCTCTATTTTTAGTTTCTGATCTCGCTTCTTCCATCACTGGTGCGGAGATTCTTGTTGATGGC
Organism: uncultured Scytonema sp.; assembly: GCA_937873135.1. GTDB lineage: Bacteria > Cyanobacteriota > Cyanobacteriia > Cyanobacteriales > Nostocaceae > Rhizonema. Next base: position 11,343 of record CALMVQ010000195.1, read on the forward strand.
GGACAGACTCCGGGTGTGTAGCCTGAAATAGCAAAGGTTTTCCCTAGGATGGAAAGTTGTTTCGGCGCATGTTTCTTTGTTGTCAATAAAATTTAATAAGTAAAATATGATTGCGCCATCTTTAACACTTATCCATACCTTACTTCTGTTTGGAACTGCGTTCATTGCTGGTGGACTCAATGCTGTGGCGGGAGGTGGGAGTTTCATTACGTTTCCTACCCTAATTTTTACGGGTGTACCCCCAATCGCTGCTAATGCAACGAATAATACCGCTCTCTGGGTAGCTGCTCTAGCAAGTGCGGGAGCTTACCGTAAAGATTTGGGCATCCCGCAACGCGAACTGTTATTACTGAGTGCTACTAGTTTAGTGGGTGGATTACTTGGCTCTTTAGCATTGTTATATACCTCTCCAAATGTTTTTCAAAAGCTAATCCCCTATCTGTTGCTGCTGGCGACGCTCGTGTTTACCTTCGGTGAACCGCTTAAAGCATGGTTTGGGCGTCAGAAGTCATCGCCAGAATCTCCACCACTATTCAACCTCATGCTAGCCCAAGGAGCGATCGCCATCTACGGTGGTTTCTTCGGTGCAGGGCTTGGTATTTTAATGCTGGCAACCCTATCGTTTTTAGGAATCAAAAATATTCACGCCATGAATGCCTTTAAGACGTTTTTAGGGAGTTGCATCAATGGAATTGCCATTGTTCCCTTTGTTTTTGCAGGTGTCATTGCTTGGCCTCAAGCTATTTTAATGGCTGTGGGTAGTTCTCTAGGTGGCTACTTATCCGCTCACTATGCCCGTAGGCTTGAACCCCTTATAATTCGGAGAGTTGTGATGGTTGTTGCTTTTAGCATGACTCTCTACTTTTTTATTCATGGTTAGCGAGCAATAATGGTTCTCCTGTATGCATTCATTTGATTGGATTATTCTCAAGTCAGAGTACGAACTAAAAGACAAATGGCTTTCAGTTCGAGCTGATACCTGCCAAATGCCTGATGGACGCATATAGCAATCCTAAATCATTTGTAAAAAATCACAGTTGTTGATACTCTGAACAAATTCAGGTGAAGGCGCAGAAAAAATCAATGAATCAGCCCGAAAATACCTGAGTTCGACGTAAAAAATAAGACTGAAAAGTAGACACAGTAAACTTTGTAG
>CALMVQ010000196.1:0-41742 GCA_937873135.1 uncultured Scytonema sp.
GGGAAACCCCCAAGATCGCGCTGGCTCACTTTTAACTTTTGCCAAGTTCTGTCAAGCTTTTCTTGAGGTTGGTATTTGGAAAAAAGGGGATTGGTTATTGGTAATATATTCTTTCGTGCGATTCCCTATACCCATAACCTACTCCCTCTTGCCTATTACCACCCGCTATTCAACTTCGTTGAACAGATGTTCTTCTAAAAGCGGTTGAACTTTGCGGAACTCTTCTGGAGACAGTAATTCATGGTTACCCGTTTTTGATGTCCGTGCAAAAAACAACAGTGGATCGAGGGGAGTGTAAATTGCATACTCCCGATCCTCAAAGTAAAAGCTTGTTAGTAGCTGTAATTGCTCTGGTTCCAAATCAGCATTTTCATCTTCGATTTCTAAGGTAAAGAGTTCTGACTCTTCTACTGGTGGTAATTCACCAGCGACGGTGAGAGCGTAAGCCGTGTTTTTCAGTAGCAAATTTTGTTCGGCTAAAACAGCTTGAGCCGTCCCAAAAATTTGGTTAATTATGTGATCATCTTCTACAAGAATAGCTTCTTCTTCTTCGCCATCACCTTGCCAAGCAAAAATTTCCACAGGTGAATCAACTGGAAGAAGTAAAACATACTCTTGCTCATCCACGATCAGCGAATGCTCAATATAACATTCGAGCGATCGCTCTTGCTCATCCATCAAAATGATGGAACCGACTTGAGCATTATCATTTTCTTCAGGAAATTGTGAGGGAGACATAGCCAAGGTGTGGAATTATATATACCAGTCATTTATAGAAGTTGCTCAACTGTTTTTTAACAGTTAATGTCAATCAAATAACAATTTTTCTGGTTTATCAGTATTAGAATATCATGCAAAAAGATATAATAGTCAGCAAAGACCTCTTTCGATTTTGGAGCTAGCTCGCTTTATGTCCAGCCATTGTTGCAAAATCAAAGCTGCGGCTTTACGGTCGATTAATTCTTTATGACGTGATGGCGAACGATTTTCAGATATTAGCATCTGCTCTGCTTGAAATGAAGTTAAGCGCTCATCTACATACTCCACGGGTAATTTGAGAACCTTGGCCACTTTTGCGATATACTTTTGCACTTGGTGAGCCTGAAATCCCACTGAACCATCCATTGAATAAGGTAGACCGACGACTAAGACTTGTACTTCACGCTCATTGACTAATTGTTTTATTTTCGCCACATCTAAATCGAACGATTTGCGTTCAATTGTAGTTATACCGCTCGAGATGAGTCCAGTGCGATCGCACCCAGCAACACCAATACGCTTGCTACCGACATCTAAACCCAAAGCGGAAATAAAAGACTTTGGTTGCTTGTTTTGACTTCTAATTTCATTCGGAGGTGTGGAGAGCGTATGTGGTAATACCCCATTCCCTCCTTGCTTTTGTGCTGTTGTTTCACACATCCTTTCTCAACTACTCCTGCTCTACATCGGCTGACTCAGGTGGGCGTTGTGCTTCTAAGCTAGAGTTACTGCAAGATAAATTGTTAGGCACTGATCTATCTGGTACCATCTGCTGTGTTGGTACCCATGACATCCCACCCGGTATTGGTTTGCGCGCTGGTTGCAAACCTTGCAACATCTCGGGTAACTGAATCCCTTCCAAGGAGACAAATTTCGACTCACGTACCTTATGCCATACCGAGCGAGACATGACTAAAGTGTGTTCGATCCGATTTGCCCCGATTTGCTCCAAATACTCTTCTCCCTCAGGTTGGTAGTCGGCTGAAGCTAGTTGCAACACTTGCTTGGGAAAATCCTGTGCAATGCGAGCAAGTTGGGACAGTAACTCTGGATACAGCCAAGTGTATGCTGGATGAACCATGAGTGTTGCTACATATGGTTCTTGACCTTTCCTGTCTAGGGAAATTTGAAAATAACCTATTGCTGCTTTGCGCTGTGGTTCAAATACATAGCCACTTACGACTTCTGTTTTGCTCAACCACTGTTTGATTGCATCAGTTAAAGTGCCAAACAAACTTGTTTTAAAGTCTTGAGTTTGGCGATCAAAGACTTGCCGCATCAACGGTGGCATTGACGCTGTATCTAATTGATATAGCAATTGAGCATCAGCATTACTTACTGGTAGTAAATTTGGCAAGTCTGGCTCTGATTTTCCTAATTCAGCCAGTAACTCTGGTGTAATTTCCCAGTAAGTCATTTCTGCTAGGCGCTGAAATCCGTTTTGCCGATAAAGTGCCAACGCCTCTTTATCATTGATGTTGACTTCTAGTATCCATGTGCGAGCTTCTAGAATCGACTCAAAGCAATGCCGTAAAAGTTGCGAGCCAATTCCAAGATTATCTGTAGCACGATCTAGCATCACTCGGTCTACACGCCACGTACTTCTGGTGCGGTTAAAGGGCGATACTTTAACCATCCCCAGAAGCGTACGCCCCTGTTCTGCTACATAAGCACAAAAACGATACTGGAGTGGGTTGGGAAACCAACTTAAAAACTTGAGGAACCCAAACCAACGGCGCAGTCCTTGTACTTGCTTACTTGCAACACTAGCGCCCTTGGGGGTGTAGGCTGCGAATGACTCTTTTGTTAGGCGATCAATTCCATCCAAGTCCCGATGTTGGACTGGTCGGATAATAACGCTGAGATTTCGAGGAAGCAATGAAGTCATTTTCATTCGAGCCGCCATTCAGCCTTAAGTAACTGGATCAGATGAACTGCTGCTATAATTTTAACGGCTTTCTGCTCCTTGCCGTCCATCCAAAAGGGTGATTTTCATAAATAATCGCAAAAAGCAGATATGTTGAGAACGGCTGTCTTCGTTTACCCAACAAAACCTGCCTCTATCCTATTCTATTTCTTTTGAGAATATTTCTTAATAATATCGAGAAACGATCTTTTCAAAATTGGCTTGGGTTTGATGAAGTAATTGTTCTCGACTGTCTTCGAGTGTCTGCTTCAAGGATGGAACCAGATTGCGGGCTTGCAGAGCCATATGAAGTTGTAAGTGAGCAACGTATTCACTAAAGTCTTCACGCACTGCTGCTGTGCCGATTAACAAATTTGATTCCATTGCCACTGTATTCTCCTCTACATTTGTTGTGCTGTTGATTCACATTAATATTTATCATGCTTATTTTGTCTTTATTCCGACTTTGCAATGAAGTTTAACTGTTTACTCACTATCGTGTGAAGAAACATGAAGTTTAGTAAAGAAGCTTTGTTGAGTGACCGAAGAAAGGCAGAGGGCAGCTATGCTGCTATGCAGAAGGTAAGAAATTTTTTAAAAGCTCTCTGCCACAGGGTTTCAAGCCCCTGAATTTATTTATGCAACTTTGAAAACATGTCCGAGCGAGATGCATAACACAAGAAATACTACGCCCATACTTCAAGACCCTAAATGAGCGTTATGGGGACTTACTTCTGCCCTCAGCATAGCAGCATAGCTGCCTTGCCGCCCTTGGCGGCTTGACTCTGAGATTCTAAATCTTCGCGCTTCAACTCATAGGGAGATCCATAAAAATAATACCAATTTCAAAAAAAACCTCCCCAGCAGTTCATTCTAGAAAGAGAGTCGTAATCGCTTGCGTCTGCCGAGGGTTGCTGACAAGGCGCGAGCTTCGCGCTTCAATTCAAACAGATGGATACTTAAGGATGGTAAATGCTGTATATCTCATGTTTACGTATAATTCCATACAAAATAATAAAGATGCGGGATAAAGCTACATTCTTTTTTTGGCTTTTCTCGATAAATAAAGGATTTTGATTTTAATACTGAGTGACTAAAGAACATCAATTTTTCCTGGTGCAAGATATGAGTACCAAAGTGCATAGGAATGGGGAATAATTTCTTCCCTATTACCCATTAGTAGTATGAGTCTATATAACTGTTATAGTGATCGCGATCGCAGTCACCAGCTTATCTGTGTGTCAAAAATATATCAGAGGCGCTCTTCCTGATACAGGGTAAGTAATATGCACAGAATGGTTGAATATGAAGTTATTCAAGAAATTTATCACAGTGAGCATACAGTTATTTATCGAGGTAAATCTCTCCGAAAACAACAATCAGTCATTATTAAAACTTTTAAAAGTGAGTATCCAACATTAGAAGAAATTGCTTTCCTAAAACATGAATATCAAATAGCCAAGAATTTAGATTTGGAGGGGATTGTCAAACCATTAAGTTTAGAAAATTATGGAAACGGGTTAGCCCTAATTTTGGAAGATGTAGATGGGCAATCACTACAACATTATATTACATATAAAAAAATTGATTTAATAGATTTTCTCAAAATAGCAATTCAGTTAGCACAAACATTAGCCGAGTTGCAGACGAGACAAATTACTCATAAAGATATTAAAAGTTCAAATATTATTATTAATCCCGAAACAGGGCAAGTTAAGATTACTGATTTTGCGCTCGCCTCAAGTTTATCTAAAGAAAACCAGATCATCAGTCATACCAACATACTCGAAGGTACTTTAGCTTATATGTCACCGGAGCAAACCGGAAGAATGAATAGGTTTATTGATTACCGTACTGATTACTACTCCTTAGGAGTCACTTTTTATGAGCTTCTCACAAATCAACTACCGTTTGCATCTACAGACACAATAGAACTAGTGCATTGTCACATTGCTAAAAAAGCAATTCCACCCCATCTAGTCAATTTAGAAGTTCCTGTAGCGGTTTCTGAAATTGTGATGAAATTATTAGCGAAAAATGCTGAAGATAGATATCAAAGTGCCTTAGGAATTAAGTACGACCTAGAGTTTTGTTTGACTCAACTACAGACAACAGGTAACATACTTAACTTTATTGTAGGAGCGCAGGATTTATCTGGTCAACTCCTCATTCCCCAAAAACTTTATGGTAGAGAGCAAGAAGTAGAAGCCTTATTAACAGCATTTGAACAATTGGCTACAGGATCTCAGGAGAAAGCTCAACCCAGAATCCAAAATCCGTATTGGAACGTTGGCGAAGTAAAATATCCTCAGTTTCTCTCTCGAATCACTGCTGAAGAAAAAACAGAAATTTCGACAAATCAGACAAATAAATCAAAAACGACATCAGGAAGTTTAGCCGCGCTTGATTTATCTACAGTCTTAAAGGCATCTCAAGCGATTTCTGAAGAAATTATTCTTGAGAAGTTACTCGATAAGTTAATGCAGATTGTTACGGAAAATGCCGGAACGCAAAAAGGGTTACTGTTTTTACAAATATCCAATAAACTTGTATTGGCGGCTGAAAGTTCTCTGGAATTAGAGAAGGTAGTTGTCCTTCCTTTTATAGCTGTTGAAGAATGCCAGCATTTACCTACCTCTCTAATTAATTACGTAGAAAGAACTAAGGAGACGGTAGTCCTCAATAATGCCATACAAGAAGGATTATTTACCAACGATCCTTATATACTCAAGTACCAACCAAAGTCGGTTTTAGGTTTGCCAATTGTTTATCAAGATAAACTTACAGGTATTCTGTACCTGGAAAATCGCGAAACGACAGGTGCTTTTACACGTGAGCGCCTACAAGTTCTCTCTCTATTATGCTCCCAAATTTCGATTTCTATTGAAAATGCTAACCTCTACAAAGATTTACAAAGTTACGCCCAAGAATTGTTCGTGAAAAATCAGGCTTGGCAACAATCGGAAGTGAGAGAAAGAGAAAAAGCCGCTCAGCTAGAAAGCACATTGCAAGAACTTCAAGATACTCAACTACAACTTATTCAAAGCGAAAAGCTGTCTAATTTAGGACAAATGCTGGCGGGTATTGCTCATGAAATTAATAATCCGGTTAATTTTATTAATGTCAACCTTTGCCACGCCAGCAACTACGTTCAAGATTTACTCAATCTCATCAACCTTTACCAGCAAAACTATCCTCAGCCAGTCAAGGAAATCCAAGAAGAGATAGAAGCGATTGACTTAGAGTTTCTCCAAGAAGATTTGCCCAAAATGCTTGATTCGCTGAAATTAGGATCCCATTGCATCAAGGAAATTGTCCGAAGCTTGCGTAATTTCTCGCGCCAAGATACTTCACAAATGACACTGCAAGACATTCATGAGGGCATAGACACTACCCTCATGATTTTACAGCATCGATTGAAAGCTCAGTCAAACAGACCCGCTATTGAGATTATCAAAGAATATGGCAACTTGCCTATGCTGAGGTGTTATGGGGGTTTACTCAACCAAGTGTTTATGAATCTCTTAACCAATGCGATTGATGCGATTGAGGAGACGCAGAAAGAAAAACAAACCCCAATTCAAAATCCAAAATCCGAAATCCCAAATTTCAAGATTCGCATTTGCACGGAGATTTTAGATAGTCGTCAAGTTATAATTCGCATTGCCGATAATGGTTCTGGGATGACAGAAGAAGTCCACAGCAAACTCTTCAACCCTTTCTTCACCACAAAATCAATCGGAAAAGGTACGGGAATTGGATTGTCAATCAGCCGTCAAATTGTAGTGGAGAAACATCAAGGGCAGATAAAATGTATTTCCGCACCTGGTGTAGGTACGGAATTTATCATAGAACTTCCCATTCAGCAGAAGATTTAGCACTAATTGAGTCAGGAGTCAGATAAAGTCCGGATAATCACTATTTTTTTGAACAGCGGTATCTGGAGGCGTGGAATTATGATTCTTCCCCTGCTCTCCCTCACTCACCTCTCCTCGACACCACTCGTTTTCAAAACTTCACTCATCGTCGCGCAGTAATTTGGCAAACCAAAACTGGCGGGATTAATGATATTGTGGTAAGTAAAATGCCGATAGTTCATACAAAACCTATCCCAAGCAGCCATTTGAATGCGGAACACTAGGATTAACAGGTTGGCTAACGATAAAGATAGGGGGATACGAAAGTAAATTTTTTTGCCAAGGTACGAACAAACTTCTTCAACGGCTTGGTTAGCAGTTAATTGTGCTTGAGCTAAAACAAGATATCGCGATTCGTCTTTTTTAGGAGGATTGTCGATTAAATATTTTACAACAGTGGCAATATCTTGCCCGTGAATGAAGTGGAAACTACCATCTGCCTGGAGAAAGCGAATCAAGTTTATATATTTTGTGACTTCTGGTATGCCATTCGTGGCGTGGGAATATGGTTTGTGATGATCGCCACCCATGACTAAAGTTGGAAACAGAGTGGTAATTTTAGATGCGATCGCTAGTTTCGGAAGTCGATGTAAGCAGTCATATTTAGAACGGATATAATCTGTCCCCAGTTCCCCTGCTTCTTTTAAGGGTTGATTGTGGCGATCTAAAACGCTTGCAGTAGAAAAATATACCACCTGTTCGCATCTGAGCGGATCTAACAGTTCCAGCAACTCTAACGTCTTAAATACATTAATATCATATGTTCCAGGCGCACCCCAAGCTGTCGCTGTAAGTACCGCAATATCTATTGTTTTCAGCAAATCAGCAAAAGCGCTAATTTCCTGTAAATCACCTTGCAAAACAGTGATCCCCGGACGTGTTTGAGTATCAACTTGCAGCTTACTTGGGTTTCTTACCAGTAGATAGAGTTCGTAATTGGTTTCTTGAATTAAAACTTCAGATATATAGTGACCAATACAACCACTCGCACCCGTCACTAAAACTCGTTTTTGGCTCATCATCAAAAGTAAAGTTAGGAGTTAGGAGTAGGGGCAGGTTTTAGCGATTAATTTTGGATCTGATAAGTTATTTGATTAAACCTGCCCGTACAGGAGGCGCGTAGAGGCAGGTTTTAGCGATTAATTTTGGAGCCGATAAGTTATCTGGTTAAACCTGCCCGTACAAGAGGCGCGTAAAGGCGGGTTTAATAGAAAGAACATCGCCAGAGCGAACACAACATCTTACAAAAACCGCCCGTACAGGAGTAAAGAATTAGCAATGAAGTAAAAGGTTCCGCGTCAGCGTGCTAATCATCAAAAAATATAACTTCCAACTCCTGACTCTTGTATCAAGACGAAATCCGCGCGTCTGTACAACTCCTTACTCCCAAAACCTCCCTACTCCCTACTCCCTACTCCCAAAGCTTCAAGTTGCTTTGCTGTTTCAAAGAAGAAAGCGACATTTTCTTCTGGGGTTTCTGGAAGAACACCATGACCGAGGTTGAGAATATGTCCACCACTGCCAGCTTTGCGAACTGTATCGCGGATGCGATCGCGGATAAACTCTTTAGAACCGAATAGTACACCAGGGTCGAGATTTCCCTGAACTTTCACATGGCTTCCCAATCTGGCGCGTGCTTCTGCCATATCCACCGACCAATCTACAGTGACAATATCTGCACCGGATAAGGCCATTCTTTCCAAGACACCCGCACTACCACTCACCAGAAGGATCAGGGGTGTATCTGGGTGAGTCTCCTTGACTTGTTGAAAAACTCGTTTTTGGTAGGGGAGAGCAAAGGTATCATAATCTTGAGGGCTCAATTGACCTGCCCATGAATCGAACATTTGCACGACTTGAGCGCCTGAGTCAATTTGGTAGCGGACATAAATGGCGATCGCATCTGCTAATTTTGCCAGCAGTTTATGCAAAATTGTTGGGTCTGAGAAGGCCATGCCTTTAATGGCGGAGTAGGTTTTAGAACCTTTTCCTTCCACTACGTAAGCTGCCAATGTCCACGGTGCACCGACAAAGCCTAACACTGTCGATTTACTACCCACTTCTTGCCGCAACGCATGCAAAATTGTTTTGATAAACGGCAGCGAGACTTCTGGTTCTAATTCGTGCAGGTTATCGATTTGTTCTTGAGTGCGAATGGGCGAGTCAATGATTGGGCCTTTACCTTCGGCAATATCCATCTCAATCCCCAAACCAGGAAGGGGAGTGACGATATCGGAAAACAAAATTACTCCGTCTGGTTGAAAGGCTTTCCAAGGTTGCAAGGAAACTTCAATCGCCACTTCCGGGATTTCCGAACGATCGCGAAATGAAGGATATTTCTCCCTCAAGTCTCGATAAGCTTTCATGTATCGTCCCGCCTGTCGCATCATCCATACAGGTGGACGGTCTAATACTTCACCACGAGCTACCCTGAGGAGATGGGGATCGTATGAGGAAATACCCATTTAACACTTCGTCCTATACTCTTTTTTATGTCATTGTTTAGCTTATCATTCCCGGTTTGTGCTTTTTGAGCTATCACAGCTTTTTCTCCCTCTTTAAAGAGTGAATGATCGGAGTGCGTAGCAATCAGCTAATTTAACCGGACATCACTAACCGAGAAGTCTTGCGAACGCGATCGCCTTCTTCTGTGTAAGGTTATTATGCGTTTGGTACGTAACGCTACTAACAAAATTTATGCAAACCGACTCAAACAGCCCTGATGATAGAGGCGCGACAAAAAGCGTTCCCAGACAGCAAAGCTTTTTGATTCCTCGCACCCTGCGTCAGAGATTTTTTATCCAATTTACTTTAATGACCATTATTGGGTGGATTGTAGGTGGAATCATCAGTATGCTCATAGAAAGAACCATTATGGAGATTTTGCCACCAGCTTTCCTACAGCAGCAAATATCATACACTTTAGGAAAATACTTGAGTAGTGTTGTGTTTGCAGTTATTTTTGGCGCAGATCAGGCGATCATCCTGCACCAATATGTATCAGGTTGGTTGTGGATGCTTGCTACCTGCGTAGGTTGGCTGATTTGCAACGGCGTTTCTGCTGCATGGATTAACTCAATTTCATCTATTGCTTTATCTTTAAATAAAACTTTATTTCCTAGTGAAATTGTTATTTTGGGAATTTTGTCAACCCTTGCGTATATTCTTTCTGGAATTTGGTTAGGTTTTTTCCAGTGGCTGGTACTGCGACGATACACTACGAGTGCTTGGTGGTGGAATTTTCTGCCTTCAATTTCATTCTTATCGATCAGTCTCTTGGTTTGGTTACTTTCCCTTGTTCAAGAGTCTCCAGAAGTACATAGCGCTCAAATATTGTATCTAAGTGGACAAGGATTGACCGCATTAATTCTGGGAGTTATTCCAGCACTGGGCTTGTGTCAGTTGAAAAGAAATTTACCATCTCAGTAATTGTGTTCCCGTTGTGTAGTAAAAATTGCTATATCTAGGACAACCGAGACTCTTTACATTTTTGATTAAAGATTACTTGTTATCCCAATAAACTTCCAAACGTTCTTGAGCTGAATGAAGAGCTTTTTCTGGAGATTCTCCCAGCATTGTTGCCTCAATCGCACGACCGAGACTGTCCGATAGACGACTGTAGCCAGCAATAATAGGTCGAGCGTGGGCGACGGGCATTTGCTCTAGAAACACTTTTAACATTGGTTTTTGGCTGACGAATTGCTGATAAACTTTGCTTTGAGCCGCTCTGGAGTTAACTGGTACAAAACCTGTTCCCATACTCCACTCTAATTGAAATTCTTCACTCAAAACATACTCTAAAAACTTAAGTGCGGCTTGCTTTCTGGCTGGTGTGGTATTCATGACATACAGATTTCCATTGCCGATCGCCGAAGCTTGCTTGGTACTTGCAGGTATGGGAAATACCCCATAATCAACATTAGACTTTGTGATGTAGGTCCAAGGTCCTGTAATTTGCATAGCGACACGACCGGCGATAAAGTTATCTTCTTCGTAACCTCTTTCTGGGGCCGAAAGCTTTGCCGAACCATCTTTCAAGAGGTCTTGCCAAAATTGTAAGGCGGCGATCGCACCCGAAGAAACCAAATTCGGTCGGTTGTTTGTCACTATCTCTCCCCCAGCACTTAGTAAAAAGGGGAACCAACTAAAGACAGTCCATTCTCCATTACCTAGAGGAAGTAACATTCCATACTGTTCTGGACGATTGTCACCATTACGATCTATCGTTAGTTTTTTAGCAACTTGCCGTAACTCTTCCCAAGTCTTGGGTGTTTGAGTAATTCCTGCAGCTTGGAAAAGCTTTGGTCTGTAAAAAATGCCGATGTTACTGGTATACAGTGGCACTGACCATATATGACCGTCTAACTGCATTTCTTCAAATAGGTTGGAGTTGATTTGCGTCTTCAAGGGTGACTTTAAGAGCCAATCATCTAAAGGTTGAATTGCTCCTAGTTCTACTAACTGACCCGTTATTTCTGGGTACAATAACAGGATATCTGGAGGCACATTGCCAACGACTGCTGTTAATATTTTCGGCAGTTGTTGACCTGAGTAGATAGATTCGACTTGAATATCAGTATGAGTCTGATTAAATTTATCTACCAGTTTTTGAAACACATCCCGATTAGCCGGAGGATTGATTCCTTGCCATAGTGTCAGATGTATAATTCCGTCATTCTTTACAGGAATCTGACAACTAGATAAGAGTAGACACAAACTCAGGATGATTCCTAGTAGCGATCGCGCTCTTTTTTTTATTTTGTGTGGAAAAAGGGTGATTTGCATGCTAAATAGTCGAAGATTATCAAATATAGCAATCTTATATCATTGGCAAAAATTTAAACATTCAGAAAACCGCCTTCTTTAAGACAGTGAGTTTCTCTACTTTCACGAATCATTTACACTCTCTATATTCTCTACAAAACTTTTGGTTATACTAGTTTCTGCTCTTGTATAAACATAAGTTTGTGGTTCTGTAAGGTTTTGAGTTTTAAATATTTTTTCAGCCCGGTACCATAAATCTGTATCCTCTCCATAAGGAATATTATTAAATCCCTTTAACTCAAAAAATACGTGTCTTTTTCCAAAGAACGTTGGACCCAAAACGCATTCTCGAAGATTAATCTTTTTCCCAAGTTGAAAATAATCTGCGACCCAAACCTCTTCCTCTGTTTCAAATCCACCTTCAATCAAGTCAATCTCTGGATAATTCTTCATATATTCAAGTCGCGATTTCAGATGATTGCTTTTGTAAGTATCATCACTATCAATAAATGTGATGTATTTCCCAAAGGAGCTCTGAACGCCTGCATTTTTTGCATACCATAACTTTTGATTCTGATGTTTTAAATAACGGATATTTTTAAACTTTTGAATATAATGATTGACAATTTCAAAGGTGTTGTCCTGACTGCCATCATCAACAACAATTAGTTCCCAGTCCTTAAAAGTCTGATTTATTACACTATTAATACAATTATTTAAGTATTTTGCTCGATTGTAAGTACATAATATAACTGAAACTTCCGGAGTTTGGTCAAAAATTGTATTACTTGACATTAGCAATTGGCACCTCACCTTCTGTTACATAACTGGTAAGTCCTAAACGTTAGCGATCTCTCTTCTCCTTTGGGAGAGGAGAAGGGCGAACGAGCGTCTGTTCGTCCTCAAACCATCATTAAATTTCTGGTTGTGGATGAGCGGTTTTAAGCCGTTCATCCGAGTCAGCTTATGTGTGATTTGAACGAGGTACTCGTAATCGAAACGTCATTTGCTGTAGCACCTCCCATCCCCTTTGCCGACTAATTTTTTTCCCGGTTAAGTTAGTGAGCCAATCGGCGACTTTACGACCATTCCACAATCCTCCGTCTGGGGCGTTTCCTTGTAAAACCTGCCATAACTGTGCCTGATGAATATCATCCACAAGCGCTTGTGAACCTTTGTTAAACTGTCGGCGATCTCCCAATCCTTCAATGCCTAACTCGTTATACCTTTTGACCAATGTATACATCCATGTTCTGCTGTATCCTGTTATTTTTTCCACTTCTTCAGTTTTCTTGCCTTGTGCCAGTAACCATATAATCTGGTACTGGCGGCTTTCTACCCCATCCTTCGCACTCCGGTAGCGTTGCTCTAGCTCACTGATGCTTAAATGTGTGGCGACACTAATTCGTTTTGGCATTAGTTATGTTTGCACTCTCCACTTTTATCGTATGCGATTATGCGGACTTATACCAGATCTATATAGCAATGATAAAAACCCTAAAACTAGAGGTTTGATTTTCTCCGGATGTTAAAGTCAAATATATCTGGAAGTTGTAACGATGACCCAAACCTTACCTAAACTAGTAACATTTGAAGAATTTGCTGCGTGGCGTCCTGAAGGAGGACGTTACGAATTACGTGATGGAGTAATTGTTGAAATGGTACAACCCGTTGGAGGTCATCAAGGAGTTGTTGGTTTTTTAGTTGAGGAGGTTGTGCCTGAATACAAACGGTTAAAATTACCGTACTTTCTACCCAAAACCGCACTAGTCAAGCCACCCGAAAACGAATCAGGCTACGCCCCTGATATTTTGCTACTAAATCGTAAAAATCTTGTTAACGAACCGCTATGGACAAAAGAATCAACCGTTATGTTTGGTGCATCTGTACCGCTAGCGATTGAGATTGTGAGTACCAATTGGCGTGACGATTATCATAAAAAATTTGCTGACTATGAAATAATCGGCATCCCTGAGTACTGGATTGTAGATTATGCCGCGTTGGGGGGACGAGAATTTATAGGCAATCCTAAAGAACCTACGATTTTTATCTGCGAACTGGTTGATCACGAATATGTGAAAAGAATGTTTCGTGGCAATGACGTGATTGTCTCGCCTTCTTTCCCCAATCTTAAGTTTACCGCACAACAGGTTTTTGATGCGGCTCTTACAGAGGAAGAGTAATTACTAGGAGCAACGGCGTATAAGGGAACTCCAAGAAATAAATTCTCCAATTCCTAGACTTGACCTACTTCTTTTATTCCCCCTGCTCCCTCGTGATTGATTATTTTTTTATTTGGAAGTCCCTTATATTGCTCGGTATCATCAGAAAAGATATCCTTTCCAAGAGATTCTTTTCTTTCACACCAGTAGCATCTGCCATAGGTTTTGCTGTACCAATGGCTACTAAATGATTTATTGACCAGGTTTTGTACATTAATCCTTCTGTATCCATCTCCAGTTCATAAGAGGCGATCGCTGGAATTAGTGGCAGCATTATTTTCAACTTGGCTGAGGCGGACTTGTCCAAATCTTCCAACTGCTGAATACACTCAACAGCCTCTAAATCTGCTAACCTTTGGCGATCGCTCATCAAAAACTTTTCCTCTTCTCTCACAAGTGAACTATGTCTTGGCCAAAACCTGTAGCTCTTCTACCTTGGCTTCCAACTCAGCCATTCTCTGACTTAACTGATTGATAGACTTTTACTTGAAAAGATTCCTTTAGCTGGGATTGCTCGTACTACTCATCTATCAAAAATTTGGTTGCAGAAAAAAGTTGAACTCTCCTCCGGTTGGAAACAGAGAGTATTACGAAGTGTTGTTACGAAGCATGACTTGTCCTACGTAGTAACGTTGTTCTGCCCCAAAGAGGCTTTGACTTGCTCAAACAATCATACGATACAACTCGCTCTTATGGAATTCCGGAAAAGGGAGACAACAGATTATACTAATTCCCTAAAACTTCTTAAAACAGTCACCTATGATGGGGTGATATCCAATATTCCCAGCTCGGCATCTAAAGTTACGGTCATACCTACTGGTAAAGCTGCGTTCGCTCCGTCGTGACCAAAAGGCAAGTTAGAAACAATAGGGATATCTAAATCACCCAAGCGATCGCGCAAAACTTCTTCAATAGTAAAACTGGGAATTTTCGGTGGCGGTTCGCAACGACTAAAGCGACCCAATGCAATCCCCCGGACATTTTGCAAAGCTCCGCTCATTCGCCATTGCGTTAGTAACCTGTCGATCCGATAAGGCGCTTCTGTCACATCTTCTAAGGCAAGAATGACATTATCAAAACTTGGTTGCAATGGCGTGCCTAAAAGATGGGTTGCTACTGTCAGATTCCCAGGAAGTAAAGTGCCATTTACTACACCCCCACCCCAACCACAACCTTGTAAAGGTGGGAGGGAACGACCTTCCACCCAATCAAACAATCGTTGCCGCGACCAATTTGGTTCTGCCGCAAGAGTTGTCAACACAGGCGCATGAACACCAGAAATTCCTACATTATAAAGGCTCCAAAGTAGAGCCGTGATGTCAGAAAAGCCAATTAGCCATTTGGTTTGTGGAGAGTAAGGAGGAGCCACTGCGTAGCGGGTATCCGAACGAGTGCCGCAAGTGGCGTTGGTTTGTGGAGAGTGAGGTCGTAAAGTAGTAAGAGAATACTCTTCCAAGTCGCCCTTATCTCCTTGTCCGTCTGCCTCCTGTTCTCCTTCCCAAGTCCAATTCTCTAAAAGACGTGTACTACCATAACCACCTCTGACACACAGGATACCGCGACATTCGGGATCTTTCCATGCCATTGCTAGCTGACGGCGACGGTTTTCGTCCTCACCCGCTAAATATCCCCATTTGTCAACTATCTCTGGAATGATTTTTACTTGGTAGCCACGCGATCGCCAAATTTCTACCCCTTCCTCAAAAGCTTCTATTTCTCGCAAGACACCACTAGGGGCAATGACCTGTAATTGGTCACCAGGTTTTAAAGGCGGTGGAATAATATTTTTTTTTAAGTGTTGCTTGTTATGCATTCTGAGAAATTTTCCAGACGGTTATGATATCAAGTCCGTTTAATTGCTGCTGGCTGAAAACCTCTCCCTTGTCAGCCTCCACGATATTATCCTTTTTCTTTATCTCCTCTTTCTTCCTGTGTTTCGGAATCAGGCAAAGCACGAATACGATTCATTTGTGAAAGAGCATATCGTGCTGTTGCCTGTACTTCAGCATCAGGGTCATGTGCTGCATGAGACAACATCTGGCTGAGTTGAGCCATCATATCATAAACGCGAGTCAGGTCGCGGATAGCATTTTGCCGGACTTGTGAGCTTTCATCTTGCAGGGAGATTGCCAATGCATGGTTCATTGGTTTCAGCGTGCGGATGCCAATTTCCGATAAAGCTGCCAGTATTAAGCTGCGTTGTTGAGAATCTGCATTCATCATCAACTCCACAAGTGGTTGAATTGCTCGTGAGTCTCCCTGCTGCCCTAAATCCCAAATAGCTTTCCGTCGCTGTGTAGGATCAAAACTGTGTAAATCTTCGATCAATTCGTCAACAATATTGACTTTGGTAAGGCGAGAAATTGCTTCTGGTGGTAGCAATTCTGTAGGTGGTGGTGTTGTCGGGTTATTCGTTGTGCCTAGAACTGGGTTAAGATCGTTTTGATGAGACGTTGTCGTGTCTGCGGTTTGGGTGTGCGGTCTTTCATTGAGTTTCAAAAGCCAGCTGACAAAATACAGCAGTGCGCCTATACTTCCTAAAACTCCGACACCAACAAGTGACCACCAGACTAAACCTCGAGAAGGCTTGTTTCGGATTGCATTGGTTGGTTCTACAATGGGAGTGATACTTGCTGGCGTATCTTTTTTAACCGCCACTTGTTGCAGGCGATTGATAGTCTGAGAACCAGTAATTCCGTCTGCGATCAAGTCCTTTGCTTGCTGAAACTTAGCGACAGCATAGCGTGTACTTTCGCCATATTGTCCGTCTACGTCACCATTGTAGTAACCTAACTTTTTCAGTCGGGTTTGCAGTACCTTGACGTCTACACCTGTACTCCCAAGTTCAAGAATAGACTGCTCTTGAGTATCTGTGGAACTAGCAAACGTCAGTTTTCTAATACTTTCGCGTGCTTGGTCATGTGTGGGTGTACCTGCTCTACTGGCGTCAACACCCAGATGAGTCAGGCAGGTGAGCATAATAATAGAGGAATATCTTAGCCTCATATAAAAATTTTCAGCCAGGACGTGCGTTGGAAGTTACCGATACAAAGATAACTTTAAGCTGACTCAATGTTAGGTTTTTTTCTAGAAAAGAAAAAAGTAAGGATACACCCTAACCACTACTTAGACTCAAATATATGATAGGTAGTTGTCGATTGTTTAAAGTCGTAAGTTCCCCATTATACGCTTACACCCTCTCTTGAATAGGAGATGCTTCTAACACTGGTTGCGGTGAAGTCATTTGTTCGTCTACACTCCCCACCTAATCTGTATGTGCCAAGGTATCGCGCTGATTGATGAGATAAATGCTAATTAAAGTTATGATGACTCCTATCCACTGTAGTGGACTTAGGACTTCATTAAGTAATAAATTCCCAAATATCAAGGCAAATATGGGTGTGAGGAAGGTGAGAGAACTCAGACTGGTGAGATTGCCGCTAGAGGCAAAATAGAAAAACAATCCGTAGGCGATCGCGCTGCCAAATACAGTAGCATAAGCCAAACCCATCCAGTCGAACAACACGAGATTATGCCACTGGCGGGATTCGACAACTGACGAAAGACCCCACAGAGGCAATCCACCCAGAATTAAATGCCATCCTGTAGCAATGATCGGATCTACATGGTGGCTGACAAATCTAATTGTTACCGTTCCTACTGCCATACTGAGGGAAGCTAGTAGCATTAACCATTCGCCACTGTCGAGCAGGGAGTGGGAACTCAGGAGTAGAGAATGGGGAGTACGAAAAGATATAAGATCGAAGATTAAATCATCAGGCAAACCAATTAAACTAATGCCTATGACTCCCAATCCCAGTCCCAGCCATCCCCACACACCAATGTGTTCTTTAAATAACCACCACGACAGCAGTGCAACAGCTAAGGGTTGAGAGTCAATCATCACAGATCCTAACCCTGCGCTTGTTCTAACTAATCCTTCGGCTAAAAAGCCTTGAAACAGCGCCGCATCAACTATGGCAAACAAGGTAATCCACAGCCATGCTTTCCAACCCTTAGGCTGCTGTTTACCCATCAATGCTGCTCCTACAAGAATAAGCACCCCTGCTGGTAGTGTACGCATTCCAGCCATAAATAAAGGTGTGGTTTGAGGTATCACTCCTTTCATTGCTACCATTGCCGTACCCCAGAGGAAGAAAGGTGCAATTAACAAGAGCGAGCCAAAGGGAAGTTGAGATGCACTGAGCTTCAGTTGCATGAGATTGAGACGTACCTTTTTGTAGACAGACGCAGAAATTACTTTTCTTGATCTTACCGAATTATGTCGTTTTGTGAAGAAATTCATACTTGTTACAGAGCGATGTAGCGATATCGTCAGTATTAACTTGATTAAAACACTGCGTTACAACTGGATGCCCCCGTTGAAGAAGTGATATGTACCACATTCCGCACCCTGAAAGACTACACAGCATAATTACTTAGAGCTTTTCTTTTCTAGCTATAAATTATGCCTTTGAAATGCCCCTTATCCGTTAATGTAAGGTGCATGTGTATATTATAAAACTTTATTATGTGATGGAAAGCAGTAAAAACCGATTGTTATAGTTGAGGGTGCGGAATGTCGGGTAGATAGTAACTCCCAACGCTGTGGGCGGTCCGGTTATTCAAAGCGGAAGGCATGGAGCGGAACATGTCGTTAATGGTAAGGGCGAGTACATACAACTAGAGCCATTACCGATAATTTAGGAGTAATGAAGCGCTAAACTCCTATAGGAAAAACAGATGAAACGTCAATCTGAAGGTTATGGTCCTAAAATTGCGACTACTGCTATTATCTGGGGCTTAGCCACGGCAATGCTCGCTATTTGCATCCCACTTGTAACGTCAACTGGAAGTGGTGTGATTCTGCCACTAGCTGTGATTTTAGGAGCTAGTGGAGGTACGGTAGTCGTTTGGCGCACGAAAAATCACCGGAATGGCGAAATTTTTGAGTTGATGAATAATGTCTCTGAGTTGCGGCAACGTGTTGTTGATTTAGAGACTATTTGTAGCAGTGACGATTTTGAGATTCAAAAGAAGCTTAAACAACTATAGCAATCCAGACCCCCAACTTTTTAGAGAAGTCGGGGGTCTTGTTTGTCATGAATGATTTATGAGCGAAAAGTAACTATGAAGTGACCCGTAGAAGAGCTATTCCTGAGTCGAACTCTAGCTTGGGTTTATTAGCTTTCGGTATTGGGGGTGTAGGTTTACTGCTGAAACGCTCTTATAAACAACAAGGATCTAAGTGTGTATAACCCCGTAAGTAAAAAAAGCTGATGCTAATAGGATTTAGTCAATGAACTATTGCATAGTAGGAAAATAAAATGTTATCTCGGTGCGTCTATTTTATTTAGTCAAACTTTATCTAAGATGTTCAGTAACGATATAACTATCAATTTACTATAACAGCGTTAGGGTCTAAAGTTGCTATGACTTTCACACCAAATTCTGCCTCAAACACTCCTTTTTTGTAATCTATACTCCAAAGTTCTAAAGCGCAGTCATCATCGGAATGATATGGAAAGATTTGGATTTTAAATTCCTCTGACTCAGGATTATATTCACACTGCACTTGTCTAAGTGCTCCAATTTGCCGCCTGTCGAGAGCAACTGCCAATCTTAATATTGCACTCAATTGGTTGACAATTTGACGATAATTCTTTTTCAGTAAGTTTCGGTAATTCTCGTGCTTTTTCTTAGGGGGCGATTTGCGATGATAACGCGCTATATTGGCAATAATTTCTATCTCTGTTTCTGTATAACCGAGTAATTCTCCATTGCGAATTAAGTAGTAAGAATGTTTGTGGTGAGCAGAATGGCTGATGTAATGACCGCAGTTATGTAAAATTCCTGCAGCCCATAGTAGTTCGCTTTCCTCTGTTTCCCAGTCGTGCAGTTTACCTTGAGTTTGGTTAAATATACTGACGGCAAATTCTGCCACACGAGTGCTGTATTCCAAGTTGACGTGATATTTCTGAGCAATTTTGATCACACTCCGCTGTCGCACTGAACCTTGGTATCGCAGGCGGTCTTCAATCAAACCGTGTGCAAGCATCCAATCTACAATGACACCTTCGCGCAGAGCACGCTCGCACACGGTTAAAGATTCAACACTCAACAAGGTCATAACTTCCTGTAAAATTACTGCTCCAGCCAGTATAACTTCTGACCTTTTCTCTGGCATTCCCGGAATTTCTGCTCTTTCTGAGTTACTCAGTTTCCGTAAGCGACTGACCAACTCCTGCAAGTCTTTCAGACTGAACTCATAGCCACTGAGTGTGGAAGGGACATTACCCAACTTTTCACGGGCATGGATGATCGCTAAAGTTTCAATCGTCCCTGAAGTCCCTACCAGACGAGGAATTTCACCCGACTGTAGGTTGAGCAGCACCTCATCAACAGAACGTTCCAGCATTCCTCGCGTATAAGCTTGCAGGTACTGAAATTCGGCATTGCTAATGGGGTCAGTGCTAATTAATTCGCTTTGTAAGCGGACTGCCCCAACTTTGGTACTAGTAAGCACTTTTGCTTCGTGACTGTCTCCCAAAATTAATTCTGTAGAACCGCCACCAATATCGACAATCATGTGAGGTTGGTTGTTAAACTCCATCCCCGACAACACACCTAAGTAGATTCGCCGCGCTTCTTCTTGACCGGAAATCAGATTAACGCTTAAACCCAACTCAGCTTCTAGCCTTTGCAAAAAATCTTTACCATTGGGGGCTTCGCGCACAGCACTCGTTGCTACTGCCACGATTGTTTCCGCGTTGAGAGTTTTAGCAACTTCACAGAAGCGTTGCAAAGCAGCGATCGCCCGTTCTATGACTTCTGGTTTGAGTTCTCCTGTCTTTGGATCACAATCCCCCAGTCTCACAGTTTCCTTTTCTCTGCCAATGATGGTAAAAGCGGGCAGTGTCGGTTCAATCTGCACAATAACCATGTGCAGAGAATTTGTTCCCAAGTCTATAGAGGCAATAATTCGGTGTTGCTCAACTGTTTGAGTTGGAATACTCTCCCAGCTATTTGAAAGTAAACTCACCATCATTTTTCTCTGTGTTAAGGATGGCAAAATCTGGCAAAGGCTGATTTTATGTAGCTTTACCAAGATCTTAAACAAGTGGACGAGGCAAAGACGGCAACAAATGCCACTCGCTCTCTTGCCGGAGACGATCGCACTAAGACGACATTCTCGTGGTATCCAAAGTTGCTAATTGAGGTTTTGCTATTAGAAATAGCAAATAAAGATATTATATAGATGTGAAGATATATAAAAACATCTAGCTTTAGTCATTATTTTGGGAATTCCTATGCTGAGTAAGCCAGAACACAACATTATACCCGTATGGCTTGCGATCGTCCGACTTTTAAGGTGGCATAAACCTGAAGGACGGTTGATTTTAATGATTCCTGCCTTGTGGGCAGTGTTTTTAGCAGCTTCAGGGCAACCGCCTTTATTACTAGTTGGAGTTATCGTTTTAGGAACTCTCGCCACAAGTGCTGCTGGATGTGTGATCAACGATTTGTGGGATAGAGATATCGATCCGCAGGTGGAAAGAACACGCGATCGCCCCTTGGCTTCCCGCAGACTTTCTATAAAAGTAGGTATCGTTGTCGCTATATTCTCAATGGGATGTGCAGGGGTTCTTGCTTTCTATCTTAACCCACTCTCATTCTGGTTATGTGTAGCAGCGATTCCAGTTATTCTACTTTATCCAGGTGCCAAGCGCGTATTCCCCATACCGCAACTCGTTCTTTCCATCGCTTGGGGTTTTGGCGTGTTGATTAGCTGGAGTGCCGTAACGGGAAATATCTCCCAACCCACTTGGTTGCTGTGGAGTGCCACTATACTTTGGACATTGGGATTTGATACTGTTTATGCGATGAGCGATCGCGACGATGATCGCCGTATTGGTGTCAATTCAAGCGCTCTCTTTTTTGGCGATCGTGCGCCGATTACTATTGGAATTTTCTTTCTTGGGACTATATTACTCCTTGGTTGTCTGGGTGTCGTTATCCACCTTCACATTGCCTTTTGGGTTAGCCTTGCCCTTGCGGCTATCACTTGGGTTTGGCAATACACTCGCTTGATACAGCAAGACTTGCCCAACTTAGCTTATGCTGAAATGTTCCGAGAAAATGTTTGGATTGGCTTTCTCTTGCTTGCTGGGATGATTGCTGGGAGTTTCTAATACCCCTGCCTTGGGAAGTTAAGCTATGTAGAAGTTGCATGTCCGGTTTTCATCCTTTGCAAATTTCGCTCAAGGAAAACCTACCCCGCTTACTTTCCGCGAAATTCAAAAGCTTTAATTTAGAACCATATAAGTAATGACTTAAACAAAAGCCACCGAGTTTTTACGGAATTTTTCAGAAATCTGTCTAAAGTTAGATCCGCAATTTCCCTTAATGATACGATAGTTGGGTATATGACTAATTAGTTAAATATACTCAATTTAATGAAGCGAAGTTTGACAACAACAGACTCGATACCTAGGTATTTTGTTAAAACTGCAACTATAGTTTTATTGTTCCTTGGCAGTGTTGGTATTGTTGGAGGTAGCTTTCTCCTGAGAAAAACTTTCAGCAGTACAGCGGAAACTCAGACAATAACCGATATTTCTCGCTATAAAGAAATTCGGAATCATCTTTGGTCTAATCAAGCACCAATTAAGCATTTTCCCACTGATATTCCTGGCAATGCTTCAAATGTACGCGTCGTCTATTCTCCTGCTTTCTCTCAAAGTGGCAGTTATTTTCAACTAAGGCTAAAACAGTCACCACAAAACATAGAAAAATTACTTTTGCATTATCGAGAGATTTCTAAATATAAGTATATAGGTGGTAACACCAACGACCACGCCAACCTACCTAACGGTGTACCGACAACTTTCTTCTATACTAGTGACTCTCACCAAGATTCCTTTCCGCCCAGTTATGAAATATTGGTATTAGATGCGCATCACAAAGGAAGCCGTGACTTCAAGTGGAATCATGGCGATACCTCTGGGGTAGCGATAGATCGTTCAGCTTCGGAAATTGTGTATTGGGCTGAAGATTGGTAATGCGATATTGTAAGCATTAAAACAATTGAAAATTAGCGGATTGGCAAGATAGATTAGGGTTATAATAAGGGTCTCCTCGTAGAATTTTGAGATAGTCATTCCACTTATTATTTAATAGAGAAATTTCTCCAGGGCTAACACCTTTCTGGCAGCTGGCGGATTCGTAGTGAATAAGTTGAGCGTAAGGCGTGACAACATTGCGATATCCTGCTTGATGCGCTTTTAAGCATAAATCCACATCGTTGTAGTTAAGCGGAAACAGCTCATCTAATCCTCCTAACTGCTGAAACACCTCTTGTCGAATCATCAAGCAAGCAGCCGTCACAGCTAAGTAAGTTTTATTGACAATATTTGAACAATAATAACCTGGGTTTTCACTATCAAAACCGTAGAATGCATGACAGGGATTTCCTTCTAAAAATATCATGCCTGTATGCTGTATTCTCCCGTCAGGTGATAAAAGTTTTGCTCCTACAGCACCAATTTCTTTCTGTTGTGCAAGTTCTAACATGGACTCCAGCCAGTCTGGGGAAAGCACCTTTGTATCATCATTGAGTAACAGTAGGAATTGTCCTTTGGCTTTGGCGACTCCCGCATTTATTCGCATGGAGAAGTTAAATTGTTCGTGACACCGGACGAGTTGTACACAAGGAGATGCGATGACTTTTAAAGTTGACTCGGAAATATCATATCCATCAACTACGATAATTTCATAATGAGGGTAAGTACTCAATTGCTTTATGCTGCGGATACAATCTTCCAAAAGACACACAGAACCTTTGGGAGTATCAATCTTTTTTCCGGTACTGGGAATGATAATGCTGACTAGAGGTTTGCCAATGAGATGACGTCTAACTCTATAAATACCTGGATTTATAGTTTCTTCTACATATCCAGGATATGGACTGCGTTCTATCATTGCTTGGAGAGCTTTTTTGCCAGCAGTGTATGCCCACGGCTTCGCTTGTATGCCAGAAGCGGCAGATGATGGGATGATACGCCAGTGATAGAGAACTTTTGGAATATGATAGATGTTCTGCGTGTTTTCTACGACTCGTAATACAAGATCATAATCTTGCGAACCGTCATACGTGCTGCGGAAGCCACCGATATCACGAATAATACTAGTACGATAAACACCTAGATGACAGGTGTACATACATGAGTAGAAATACTCTGGGGACCAATCTGGTTTAAAACATGGATGAGAACGTTTGCCTTTAGTATTTATTTTATCTTCATCACTATAAATGAAGTCCGCCTCTGGATGCTGGTTAATTAGCTTAGCATTCTCAAATAAAGCATCAATTGCGAATTCATCATCATGATCCAAAAGGGCGATATATTCTCCTGTTACCAATTCTAAAGCAGAGTTGCTAGCGGCTGAGATATTCCCATTTTCTGTACGAAATATAACTTTGATACGTGAGTCAAGTTTGCTATATTCAGTCAGAATTGAGCGAATGTGAGGTTTTGGAGAAGCATCATCAGCAATACATAGTTCCCAGTTTGGATATATTTGATTTTGAACAGATTGAATCGCTTTCTCCAACCATTTCGCCTCTACGTTGTAAACAGGCATGATGATCGAGAATTTAGGATGCAACTCCCATTGTGCAATTTGTTCAAGAGCATTCGTAATATCATGCTTTGTCAAGCAATTTTTTTCCATCCATTCTTTATAGGCCTGATGAGTTTTCGTTGTCCTAATTTGAGATACTATACGTTGATAGAAAAAATGTATTAGTCCTCGTACACCTTGCGATCGCCAGACACGTTGAACTTGGAAAATTTTGTGATTGATAGAAAATCTCATCTCTACTAGATCAACTTTTTTGTTCTATTTTAGTAAGTATTCAGCCGAGTAGCATTTGCTCTATCAGCTAGTAAGACTTGTCTGATGATAGTTCTATGTCTATAGATTTACAAAGTTCCTTTCGTCGCATGGATAATTTTTAATTCCGCAAAGCATGACTAGACTTCTATACTAAAATCGACTAGTGTCTTGGTTAAATTTGGATTGTAGCAAGGATCTAAATCAATAATTTCTTTCCATTTCTTCTGCATATACTTTACTTCTTTGATAAATCGAGCTTGCTTTTCTGGAGTATCCTCGTATCCCCTGCTTTTTGACTCATAATGATAAAGTATGACATGAGGTAGATAAATGTTTCTGTAACCTTGTTTTAGAATCTTTAAGCATAAGTCCACATCATTAAAAGCGACTGCAAGTTCTTCTTCAAAACCTCCAACAGCTTCAAAAACTTCTCGCCTAGCCATTAAACAAGCTGCTGTCACACAGGAATAGTTGTTAACAGTCAATATTTGACCAAAATATCCTGGTGAACCTGCAGAGAAATGTTTGTGAGAGTGATTTGCTACTCCTCCAATACCCATGACTACACCAGCATGCTGAACTGTATCATCTGGATATAAAAGCAAAGTTCCAACCGCTCCAATAGAAGGTCTTTGAGCTTGTTCAACCATTGCGTCAATCCAGTCATGAGTAATAACTTCTATATCATTATTTAAAAATAAGATGTAATCTCCCAAGGCTTGACTAACAGCATAGTTGTTTATTTTAGAATAGTTAAAAGGTATATCAAGTTTATAAGCTCTAAAACGATTTGCTTCCAGTTTTTGCCACTTAGTAATAATATCAGCAGTCTTTTGTTCTTGACTGCCGTTATCTATTAGAATGACTTCGTAGTTTGGATAAACAGATTTTTCAAAAATAGATGTCAGACATTTATCTACAAGATCACCTAAATCTCTAGTAGGAATGATGATACTGACTAGCTTATAAGCTGATATTGTATATCGAATAATATAGTGCCCTACAAGGCTGCCTGCTTGTGTCACGAAACCATCTTCGCCTCTTCTTTGGAGAGCATCTCCTAAAGCTTTTTCTGCGGCGATCGCTGCATATGGTTTGACATCAGATCTACTTGCTGCCGACTGTGGATGAATTCTCCAGTGGTATATGACTTTGGGTATGTGGAAAATATTTTTTGTTTTTTCCGTGAGCCTAAGTACTAAATCGTAATCTTGACTACCCTCATAACCTTGTCTGAACCCACCAATTTCGTTGACTAAAGTTTTACGGTAGACTCCCAGGTGACAAGTGTACATCCGAGATAGAAATGTATCAGGACACCAATCGGGTTTGAAAAACGGTTCCCTGAGTTTATTTTGCTCGTCAATTTTATCTTCATCAGAATAAATCATGTCTGCATCTGGATGTCGATTTAGGAGGAGAGCTACCTCATATAATGCATTAGGTGTAAGTAAATCATCATGGTCGAGTAAAGCCATGAATTCACCTGTTGCGATTTCTAAAGCCGAGTTTGAAGCACGTGAAATATGTCCATTTTTTTCCCTAAAAGTAACTTTAATTCTTCTGTCTTTAGCCGCAAATTCTTTCAAAGTTTGCTTGATATGAGGTTCTCTGGAGGCATCATCAGCAATACATAATTCCCAATGTGGATATACCTGATTTAATACAGATAATATCGCCTGTTCCAGAAAAAACTTAGGTGTATTATACACAGGCATAACAATACTGATTAATGGCTTGTAACTGAGTAACTTTACACACGAGCCCATCTTTTGTAAGTCAGCTTGCTTGGGATAGTTCTTGTTTAGCCACTGTTGGTAGATAATATCATCGCTACAAGGGTTTTCTAGCAAAACTTCTAAAGGCGATGAGACATCAACTCTTGGTGAAGATTTTTTGAATAATTTAGCTAAGGCGTTGCTGATTACCTTACTTTTTACAACATCCTGCCAATTTTTTCCAGATGAAGTAGTTTGTGTATGTACATTTTTGTGAAGATGAGGATGCGATTGCTCAAGTTTCACCTGATTTTCTAATAACTGCAAGTGGCGTAGGTTCAGTTCAGCCGGATCGAACAGTAATTGGGACTGTGGTTCTTCAATCATTCAAAATACATCCTTGATTTACGTTTAATTGACTATTTTTTTTTAATGTAAGGTAATTTCAATTGACTTTTAATCCCAGAGAACCTTTCAGTTTGAGCCAATGTTGTCGCAGTTTCCAGAATTTACTGCTCTCCATTGCTTGAATTATATTTTGACAACTCCCCCAGCCTACATGAGCTTGTTGCAACTGAGACTGAAGTTGTTGCTGTTGTAGTTGAGAGCGCTCTAAGTTGGCTTCCGTATGTTGTAATTTTAACTGCAATTGCTCTAGCTCAACTTCCGTTTGTTGCACTTCCTCTTGTAGGTGATCGCATTCTACTTGTTTTTGCTGATATTGGGATTGCGATCGCTCTATTTCGGTTTTGTAATCTTTGAGTTGAATTTGTGACTGCTCTAGTTCTAAGCGAATTTGCTCTAGCTGATTGTGGGTAAACTTAAATTCATTAACCTGTTCAGAATATTCTTGATTCAAAGATGTGTACTTTCCTTCTAAAGCTGCATACTTTTCTTCTAAAGCTGCATACTTTCCTTCTAAAGCTGCATGCATTCCTTCTAAAGCTATATATTTCCCCTCTAATGATGAAGGAAATGCTCTGACGATAAACTGTAATGTATCTGCATCTTCATCTTGTTCAATTTCTTGGAGAATTCTCATATCAAAACTCTCCTTATTTATATTTGGTATCAAATTAGACATTGATAAAACCGGAATTTTCGTTCGTTCCATCTGATTTACAAAGTATCCAGAACGAGCAAACAATTCCTCAACTGTTTTCCGCGTAAAAAACCTGAGGTGAGTATTGTCTAAAATGCCTTGTGTCATATACTCAAATCGTCCCTGCAATAAAGCCAATCGAATGGCTCCATGAGCAATATTGGGAATTGAAGCCACCACATATCCTTCTGGCTTTAATAACTGCCGAGTTTCCTCCAGCACTTTCCACGGATCGCGCAGGTGTTCTAATACATCTCCAAATACAACTACATCAAAAGCTTGTTGGGGTAAAATTTCAGCCAGAGACACAAAATCTAAATCGACAACAATAACTTGTTCGCAATATTGTTCAGCAACTTTCGCTGCCTGAGGATTTACCTCAACGCCTGTAACCTGGCATCCCTTAGCAGTAAGCATTTGAGCAAAATCACCTACTGCACAGCCAAAATCGATAACTCGCTTGTTATTTCCTACCAAGCGCAGCATTTTCTTCAAACTATTATTATCATCTAAATCATCTTCAGATATATTTGATATTAAATGATAACTTTTCTCATTATTAGTATTCATCGGAAAAATCCTCGGTACGCGGGAAACCCCGAAGTTTGTTGCTGACTCAGGAAGTAACAAACGTTATTTATATCGTGTAGGTAAGCGACACGTGCGAATTTATTCGCCTCCAATCTAATTTGCATAGTTATATCCATCTTTTCCATGTATCCTTTTACAGAGCTTATGAGATATTCCTTGAACACATCCTTTTTTAGTTGAGATATTGAAACTGCCTGACGTTCTAATCGCCACTTTTCCAACATACTCACCGATGTTTTTACCAGTCTTGATAATAGGCTTAACCTTATAAACCTGTTTAACTGTCTTCTTCTAGAGTTCGTGGACTGGCTGCGCATCCCGAAGTAGGAACTTTAACACTTACCGATAACGTAGTCAGTTAAGACTTAAGCGGGTCAGCTATTTCTAAAAACCGTGAACGCCTAGTAGCACTTGCTAGACGCCCCGTGTCTTTAGACCGGGGTTGCTGACGCAATTAGACTCTCATCGTAATTTGCAGACATTGGTAATTGCTGAGACACTTTAACATTCATTGGGGTGTCTACTAACGCATGAACGCGCTTACCTGTATCGGGGGGTAAAATCTGAAAAACCATTGCATTGTCAATCCAATCAAACGTCATTGCTGTGTAGTTTTCTGCACCAGCTACTGTTAAACTATAAGAACCCGGACGCAAGGGCAAATGGAATTTGAACTCAATTTGCCATTGAGTTTGTGGTTCTAACTTATTAATGGGACAGTTTTCTTCAATAGTGTTACTACCAATAAGTTCGTTGCCATTTTTATCACAAATGAAAAAACCAAGAATACAGCTTTGTAAAGGCTCATAAACCTGGAGATCGACAAGTAAGGTGACTTGTTCGTTAAACCCGAAGATAGGAATCTCTCCCGGCGTTTCTCCTAAGTGGTTAAGCAGTGTGACATTTTCAATCAGCGCTTTGCGATTTCCTCTTCGCGTAGGTTTAACTTTAACTGCAGATGAGGTATGCGATTTCTGTTGCGTACTAGCATTGTCATTAACGACAGAATTTTCTTGCACTTCCTCTTCAATAGGTGTGATTCCCAATTCTGTTTCCGTTACAAGCTTCATGTACTTTATGATGACTGCGTTGGGAGATCCAGAAGCATAGATTTTGCCTTGATTAATCATGACAGCCGAATTACACAACGTCTTAATTGCACCGGAATCATGGGAGACAAACAGTGTTGTTACCCCAGAATCCATCAAAGCTCTCATTCGCCGGATACAACGATGTTGAAACACAATGTCTCCCACCGCGAGCGCTTCATCAACAATTAAAATTTCCGGATCAACATTCACCGCCACAGCAAAAGCCAAACGGATGAACATCCCGCTAGAGTAAGTCTTAACAGGCTGATCAATAAAATCTCCTATATCAGCAAACCCAGCAATTTCATCAAATTTATCTTCTATTTCTTTTTGGCTTAACCCCAACAATCGCCCATTAAAAAATACGTTTTGCCGCCCAGTGAACTCTAAATTAAACCCACTCCCTAACTCCAACAATGCAGAAACCCTGCCTTTAACAATGACTTCTCCTGTAGTTGGTGTCAGTGTCCCCGCAATAATTTGCAGCATTGTACTTTTCCCGGAGCCATTACGCCCAACAATTCCTACCGTCTTCCCTTTGGGAATTTCCAAATTAACATCCTGTAACGCCCAAAATTCGTCACATCTGCTCTTTCCTGGTAATAAAAGTTCCTTAAGCCGATCTCGAGGATGAGCATACCGCTTAAAGCACTTTGAGACATTCTTAAGGGAAATTACAATCTCCTTGCCCATGCTTCCGCTATCAATCCTTAAAACTCCTACACCATTATCAAATCACACTCTTTAAAAGCAAGTATCATGCATTTTTCCTATTTTGGCAGAATCTATCTCCGATAATTATCTGATCTTAGATTACTCAGTAGAAACAACCATGCATGATAGTGAATTCAAGGAGCTTGGTAGCATAGTTTACCTTTATCATCTACTTTGATGTCATCTCTATCTTTAGAAATATCCAAATACCCAAAAGTTCCCCTACTCTAAAGACTCCTCATAATACATCTGCAAACGCCGGCCGCAAACGTCGATAACACCACAGTCCAGCACAAAACACCACAGATGCAATTATTGCAGAAACTCCCCACTCACCCCAGTGCTTCACTTCTCCCACTAAAACTAGATCTCGGTAAACTTCTGCAATAGCTGCCATCGGATTTAACCAAAATACCCACCCCCGTAGTTCCAGTGGAATTGCTGAAGCTGGATAAATAATTGGTGTTAAATACATCCAAATATTTAGAAGAACTCCTAAAGTTTGCGGAATATCACGCAAAAACACTGTTAATCCCGCAGCTAAATAACCCAATCCTGCTGCTAACAATAGCTGCGGTAGCCAGACCAACGGTAACAGCGCTAAAGTCGGATGTAAAGTATGAGAGATAATTGCTACTACAACAATTAACGCCATTAAACCAAAAGAACTTTCAATGAATGCTGACAATACTGGCACGAGCGGTAACAATGTTAAGGGAAATACGACTTTCTTGACTAAATTTGCCTGTCCTACCACCGAATTAGCAGACTGCATGAGACCACTCGTGAAAGCAATCCAAGGAAGCAATCCGGCAAATAACCATAGACCAAAAGTTAGATTTTCATTTATTGGCAAGCCCTTGAGAGCCGGCTTAACCTTCAGTACTATCGAAAACACATAAATATAAATGAGTAACTGTGACAACTGATTTAACAAAGGCCACAAATTACCTATAACAGAACCTTTGTACCGCGCGTCTAAATCGCGTCGTACCAGAATTCTCAGTAAGTCGAACTTTGCCCACCACGATTCGTTAATTGGCAAAAAACGTCTGAGATGACTCGCCTTACGGATAACTACTCGCATTGGTCGCAACAATTCCTATTTCCTCGCTTACTATTTACATACTTAACTTGGTCTGCTCAGTCGGAATTATGTAACTTAATTTATAGCTAGCGCAAATGTATTTCGAGAGGAGACTGCCGCTCAGGTACTTGAGGCGTCCCTTGAGCATAATTCCCACGCGCTTTCCCTTAGTGGCAATCATGGCAGCATAGCTGAACTCTCCTCATCTGTTGTAGTTTTGAACTGCATCGTCGCCTCATAATACATTCAGGTGTGGCAATCAGATTAATCTAAATATAATAATCTTTTGGCTTCAGGCATTTAAGCAGAGTGCCGTCTTCAGCTACACTGAGTCTTGTTTATCGCATTGATTTAGTTGGCATGGAAATCGGACAAAGAGTTAAAGTTTATCGTTTGCGCGATCGCGTATCTCGTCCTATCGTCAAAAGGCTGGGACAAGTAGGCACTATACAAGGCTTCAAAATGACCGATAGCAGCGGTGTCGGCATCGTGGTGAAGTTTGAAGATAATTTTACCACTTGGTTTTTTGAAGATGAACTCAAACTCGCGCAGTAGCCAGAGGAAGCTTCTAAGAGCCGAGTGCTAAGTTGGAGTTAAAAAGTCGGCTTGAAAAATTAGGAATGAAGAAATGGCCCTGATATTGACATTTTTGGGCAAAGACAGCACCAATCGAACACAAATTGCGATCGCTACGGCCAAGTTATTAGCAAGCCAAGGAAAGCGTGTCCTCCTAGCTGGACAAGCAGAACCAACATTGCCAACTCTTTTAGGTGTCCCTGTTGGTTACGATCCTCAGGAAATTGGTGCTAATTTGCATGTCGTTCAGTTTCATACCTCCTCACTGCTAGAACGTACTTGGGAGGAAGTGAAAAAACTGGAGAGGCAATATCTCCGTAGCCCTTTTCTGAAGGATATTTATGGTCAAGAGCTGCCAGTCTTGCCGGGTATGGATGGCGCTCTTGCCTTGAATGCCATCCGCGAGTACGACGAAAGTGGCAAATATGATGCGATCGTCTACGACGGTACGGGTGACGCCTCTATGTTGCGAATATTAGGTATGGCAGAGTCTCTGAGCTGGTACGTGCGGCGGGTTCGGCAATTATTTGTCAATTCTGACATAGGCAAAGCAATTTCCGAATCACCCTTTGTTCAACCGCTCATTAGCACATTTTTCAATATTAACTGGACGACCGAGACTTTTGCTCAACCTACCAACCAAATTAATAACTTACTCGATAAAGGGAAAGCAGTTCTTGCCGATTCCAAGCGGGTTGCAGCTTTCTTAGTCACAACAGAAGATCCTGTTGAAGTGGCGACGGCTCGTTATCTTTGGGGTAGCTCTCAACAAATCGGTCTCACTGTTGGAGGGACGATAGTTGTATCGGATAATACAAGCATTCTATCAGCAGATTTTTCTCCCCTACCAGTCAGTGTCGTTCCTAACCCCACACAGGGTGATTGGCAACCATTAATCGATGCTTTACCCAACTTTGTCGAACAAGCAACACAAGCTCCCAAGCCGATCGAATTTGATATCTCTGCCCGTCAAGTACGCTTATTCTTACCAGGATTTGAGAAAAAGCAAGTTAAACTGACTCAGTATGGACCAGAAGTCACCGTGGAAGCAGGAGATCAACGACGTAATATTGTCCCACCTCCATCCTTAAGTGGCAAGACTATTACTGGCGCAAAGTTTCAGAATAATTATTTGATAATCTCGTTTTGAGAGAGTTAGGAATTAAGAGGCACAGGGGGTGGAGTTGTTGTAGACATGCAACAAAGTAGCGCTTCTATACAGGAGTTAAGAATAAAATTGAAATTGCTTACTCAATGCTCTTTGTACTCTAATTCATAACTTATTTAACAACTTCTCCAATCCTTACTTCTCACTCCTCACTATCACTATGCCTTATGTCTGAATCAACTCCAATTACCCCAAATCCCGATTCACAACAGGAAGCAAAAGCTGTTGTTGATCGTAATGCTCAAACCAGGCAACTCCTGGGTATGAAAGGTGCCGCATCAGGGGAAACCTCTATTTGGAAAATCCGCTTGCAATTGATGAAGCCCATCACCTGGATTCCCCTCATTTGGGGTGTCGTTTGTGGTGCGGCTTCTTCTGGTGAATATACTTGGACACTGGAAAATGTGTTGAAGTCAGCAGCGTGTATGTTACTAGCTGGACCATTGCTGGCAGGTTACACGCAAACTCTAAATGAATACTACGATCGCGAAATCGATGCCATCAACGAACCTTACCGTCCAATTCCCTCGGGAGCAATTCCCTTACCACAGGTAATTACGCAAATTTGGGTATTGTTTATTGCAGGCATTGCCTTAGCATTTGCTCTGGATGTTTGGTCAGGGCATCAATTCCCAACTGTAACAGTAACAGCCATACTGGGTTCGTTTATAGCATACATCTATTCCGCACCACCACTCAAGCTCAAACAAAACGGTTGGCTCAGCGGCTACGCTTTGGGTGCAAGCTACATCGCTTTACCATGGTGTACCGGTCATGCTTTGTTCGGTGAACTTAATTGGAAAATTATCGTGATCACCGTGGTGTATAGTTTGGCAGGTTTGGGTATTGCCATTGTCAATGACTTTAAAAGTGTGGAAGGCGATCGCCAATTCGGATTAAAGTCACTACCAGTTATGTTTGGCGTTAGCACTGCAGCATGGATTTGTGTAGTATTAATTGATGTGTTTCAAGCTGCGATCGCAGTTTATCTCATTAGCATCCATGAAAATTTGTATGCAGCAATTCTACTCCTGCTCGTGATTCCGCAAATCACCTTCCAAGATATGTACTTCTTGCGTGATCCTCTCAAAAATGATGTCAAGTATCAAGCAAGTGCCCAACCATTTTTGGTATTCGGAATGCTTGTTGCTGGCTTAGCGATCGGTCATGCTGGCGTGTATTAAATAAAGTCACCGAATGAGGAGTTTTAACTTATAATCAACAACTCATAACTCCTGTACAGACGTAACAACGAGGAGCGTCTCTACAACAACTCCTCACTCCCAAGCCTCCCTTCTTCTTCATAACTCTTTTTAGGATTTACCGTGTTACAACTTTTCTATTTCCTAATCAATGCCATTCAACCTTTTCTCGTGCCTATTTGCTTCTTATGTGCTTGGACATTAATCATTCTTGTTGCTTGGAGTCTTTGGATAACAGCAAGAGACACCGTTAGTAAAGCTCAGGCAATGCATCAAGTACCCTGTACTGGCTGCCAGTTTTTTACCCAAGATTACCGTCTCAAATGTACCGTTCATCCCTGTATTGCCAACACAGAAGAAGCCATAAATTGTCGGGACTACCAACCAAAGACCAATTCCATGTTTTATTAATTGGTCGTTAGTCGTTGAGTTTTAAGTATTAAAAAACATCAGTAAATATAGCAATCCTATCTATTCTCCTTGAGAATGGGAAGATTCACACCCCCGACTTCGAGTAAGAAGTCGGGGGTTTTGTTTCTCCAGAACGATCTATGACTCCCGAACCGCTCCTATGAATACCGATTAAAAACCGCACACGCACGCCAAGGACACAGAGAAATAATATAGGTAATATTACACCCCTGTTGGGAGTAATATTAATTTCAAGACACATGAACCCATCGTCAGGGGACGAACAGCCGTACCCTACACAGAACGCCTGAAGGCGAACGCCCCTACATGGTTATCTGTCGCATTCTTTTTTCAAACTGGTTTAACAACTAACTATTAACCATTTATTAACTACTAACTTCTAGCAAGACTTTTAAAACACCTTTAGTCTGGGCGTGTTCAAAAGCAGTTAGCCCTTCGGTAAGGGGGTAGCGAGCCTGAATAAGTGACTTGACATCAACGCTTTCTTGTGATAGCAAATTGAGCGCAGCCGAAAAGGGACCACAACGGGAGCCAATCAAGGTAATTTCGTCCACTACCAAAGAGGAAGCATCCAAGCTCAGCTTCCCAGCATAAGTACTTTTAAGCACCAAAGTGCCTCGTGGACGTAAAGCGCGGTGGGCGATCGCAAATCCGTCAGCGTTTCCAGTACACTCTACTGAAATATCAAATGTTCTGTCTACTACTGCGTCCGCTAAACCTGTTTTAATACCCAGCGCCTCTAGGTTAGCAAGTTTGTCTTGATGGCGTCCTATAACCAAAAGATCGCAGCCAGTTAAAGCTAATGTTTGCGCCACTAATTGCCCAAGCTTCCCATCCCCAATCACCAACACCCGATGATCTGGAAGTAACGCCACCTGCTGCTGGATTTCCAGCGCTGCGGCTAAAGGTTCGGTAAATGTTGCGACTTCTGTAGGGACATTCTCTGGAACAGGATGCAAGTTCTCTATCGGCAAACACAGATAGTCAGCAAAGGCTCCGTTACGATTAACAATCCCAAGAACAGTGCGGTTTTCACAGTGAGTCGATTGTCCACTACGACAGAAACGACACTTTCCGCAAACCGCATTGATTTCTCCAACGACGCGCTGGTTGACTAAATGTTCTGGTCCTTGTTCGACCACACCAACAAATTCGTGTCCTATAATACCAGTATATGGATAATAGCCTCTCTTAAGTTCGATGTCAGTATTACAGACACCTGCACACAAAACGCGCACTAAGGCTTCACCTGGTGGCGGTTCGGGAGTAGGGATATCAGTGCGGAGTTGTAGTTGATTGTTTTCGAGCCAAAGTCCTTTCATAATTTAGTTAACTTAAATAAATTTCACGTTTTGACTGACGCTGGAACGCGGAGAAAAATTTTTGAACGAAAAAAATAGGCTTTAACAATAATTATAGGACTTACGCAAGAGTGCTTGAAAAACGAACCCTAAGAGGCTTAAAGTATACAAAGGAATAAAAGTTTGAGAGACTTTTTGCGTGAATCCTTAAGTGTTTAAGCGGACATGATATGGCATTCGGTTTTATTTTTGAAAAAATTAGGTATTTTTCGGGTGCGTTAACGTTTCTCTAATACACCATTCTCAGGGTTTTGGTGCTGTACTTTCAGTGCTAACACACCATACATATCTTTTCAAAAATTAAATATGCGTCGTATATAATAGCAATTCTTAATACTTAGTGATCGCTGGAGTTGATTGTTATTGTTGAGCCAGTGTTGAGCTAAAAGGATGAAAAGAAAAATTAAACCGCACCGTTCCCACCCTCATCTCACCCAAGTTTTTGCGCTATGGCTGGGAACGTTTCTACTTTGCACTTCACTAACTTAGGTCGAACAAGTATCTTTTTATACGAAATTGCATCAAGTGGTACTCACCACTTAGATTATGGGCTTTTGCGTGAACGATTGCATGTTGTTTGCGAAAACTTGGTAATTTATGTGTTTTTATCTAGTAGATACGAAAAGCTTGGAGAGTAAAACATGGGGAAGCAACAAAATAATAATAGTAATGCCACGAGTAGCAATACTCCTGTCAAAACAATTTTGATTCTGGCAGCAAATCCTACAGATACCTCACGGCTACGACTAGATGTAGAAGTGCGGGAAATTGAAGAAGGATTACAACGTGCTTCAAAAGGCAGACAATTTAAGTTAGTACAAAAATGGGCAGGGCGATCACGTGACTTTTACCGGGCAATCTTAGAACACAAACCTCAGATAGTACATTTCTGTGGGCATGGTACAAGCGTTGATGGAATTATTTTAGAGGATGATACCGGACAACCAATCCTAGTTGATCAACAAGCTCTTTCAAAACTGTTTAAACTATTTGCAGTTAAGGGGGTTGAGTGCGTCGTCTTAAATGCTTGTTACTCTCAACAACAGGCTGATGCTATTAGCCAATACATTAAGTATGTCATTGGTATGAATCAGGCTCTTGGTGATAAAGCGGCGATCACTTTTGCTGTGGCATTCTACGATGCACTTGCTGCTGGAGAAACAGTACAATTTGCTTTTGACTTGGGTTGTTCACAACTTGTTGGATTAAAAGAAGACCAAACGCCAGTACTGAAGACAACATTAATTCATCCTGCTGACATTCAGTTTGAAGCTGGTGATATTCCTCCTAACCCATACCTTGGATTATCTGCTTTTGGTGAAAAAGATGCAGCGTTCTTTTTTGGGCGGGAGAAGTTTACCAATGAATTGTTTGAGATGGCTCACCACCAACAATTAGTTGCAGTTATTGGTGCAAGTGGTAGTGGAAAATCTTCTGTTGTATTTGCTGGATTAATTCCTAAATTGAGAGAAGAAGGCATTTGGTTAATTGAATCATTGCGTCCTAAAAGCCAACCATTTGATGAACTAGCCCTAGCTTTAGTGCGTCAATTAGAACCAAATCTTGATGGTG
Source organism: uncultured Scytonema sp. (assembly GCA_937873135.1). Lineage (GTDB taxonomy): Bacteria > Cyanobacteriota > Cyanobacteriia > Cyanobacteriales > Nostocaceae > Rhizonema. The sequence goes on from CALMVQ010000196.1 coordinate 37,082, forward strand.
TAGACAAAGTTATCAAAGTTGGTAAACTGGCAGATAGTCTTAAAAAAGGTGAAGTTAAGCTGCATCAGATAGCGTCTCAAATCTTAGAAAATAAACACAATAAACGCTTTTTGTTAGTTGTAGATCAGTTTGAAGAACTTTACACTCAATGTCAAAATAAGGAAGAACAACAGTATTTTCCTGATACGTTGTTGGCTGCTATTCATCAAAAAAGTATAACATTAGTTTTTACATTGCGTGCTGACTTTTATGGATATGTCCTCTCTTATCTTCCTTTTTGTGAGGCATTGCAGCAATTCAAACACACGCCACTGGGCTTAATGCGTCGAGAAGAATTACGGGCAGCCATTGAACAACCTGCTCAAAAATTAAATGTACAATTACAAACTCATTTAGCCGAAAGAATACTGGATGATGTCGGGTTTGAACCGGGCAATTTACCGTTACTAGAATTTGCTTTGACACAATTGTGGGATAACCAGAGAGATGGTGAACTGACTCACAAAGCATATGATGACATTGGTGGTATCAAGCAAGCACTAGTGAAACACGCAGAACAAGTTTATTCCAGACTAAGCCAGTCACAACAGCCGCAAGCACAACAAGTTTTTCTGGCATTAGTGCGATTGGGTGAAGCAACAGAAGATACTAGGCGAGTTGCTACTGTTTCGGATATTGGAAGACAAAATTGGGAATTAGTGACTCATTTAGCGGGTTCCGAAGTACGGTTGGTAGTGACAGGACGTAATGATAAATCTTCTGAAGAAACAGTAGAAGTTGTTCATGAAGCATTAATTCGTGAATGGAAACGTTTACAAGAATGGATTGATAATAATCGAGAGTCATTAATACAACAACGCAAAATTGAAGCAAGAGCAAATGAGTGGAGAGATAAGGGAAAATCAAAGGATTATTTGCTTGGGGGTAAACATTTAACCGAAGCTAAAGCGTTTCAAAAAGAACACGCTGCGCTCTTTACACTATCAGATTTGGCAAGTGAGTTTATTCAAAAAAGCATCCAAATTCGTCGTAGTAAATCATTGAGAACAACTGCTTTAGCAGCAATTCCTATTGTGATTGCATTTATGGGTGTTGTGCCAGCTTTTAGAAGACAAAGTGAACAAACCGCTTGGAGAACGATTCAAAATTCTAAAAATTCTGGGGCTCGTGAAGCGCTTGAGACTCTAACTGAAGGATGTTGGGCGCAGCATCAGTTGCCTTTGATGCATAATTCACTAGTAACTTTTCTGTTTGGTGGTTGCGCCAACCTCAAAAGTGCCAACCTCGAAAATGCCTTCCTCTCTGGTGCCAACCTCGAAAATGCCTTCCCTGAGATCTTGCACCTTATCAATAAGGGCTGTTATCTACTGTTTATCCTACGTAATTACAAGCTTTTTGGGCTTGTATTTTCGCAACAAGGTAGTGGTGCAAGATCTGAGTTCCTCTCTACAGCCTTCCTCTCTGGTGCCAACCTCTCTGGTACCAACCTCAGATTTGCCGACCTCTCTGGTGCCAACCTCGAAAATGCCCACCTCTCTGGTACCAACCTCGAAAATGCCTTCCTCAAATTTACCAATTTGCAAACAGCGAAATATACAGACAAGAATACTAGTCCTGAGACGTGTCAACCTTTCTCTGATAAATACCCATGTCCTACCATTTTCCCCTCTAATTTTGACCCAAAAGCAGCAGGGATGATATTGGTAAAATGATAAATTTATTGTAACCGTTCAGGGGGGAGCGCCCTTGAAGATACCTATTGCCTGATTAATCGGTGAAGCCCAGATATTAGATGAAAATTTCGATTTTTATTTTCCCAGAGTGATGGAAGAGCGTTATATGAAATCCGCTTGTTGAGCGAAAAAGATGAAAAGACAAATGAAAACCCAGCGTTCCCACCCTCATCTCACCCAAGTTTTCGCGCTATGGCTGGGAATGTTTCTACTTTGCACTTCACCAACTTATGCCGAACAAGTAGAAACTTCCTGTACTGAAAAATTCGTTGCCAGTAAGTGCGTTACAGATTTGTCACAAATCTTCACAGCACTGGCACAAGCGAAGGTAGTGTATCTAGGAGAGACTCACGATAGTTCCGAAGATCACCAAAACCAGCTAAAAATTATTAAAGAACTCTACAAACGGCATCCCAAAATTGCGATCGCAATGGAAATGTTTCAGCGTCCTTATCAAGAAGTTGTCAATCAATATCTTGCAGGGAAACTGACAGAAAAAGAATTTGTAGAGAAAAGCGAGTATGAAAAACGCTGGGGTTTTCCTTGGGAAAATTACGCTCCCATTTTCCGGTTTGCTAAAGAAAAGCAACTGCCTGTCTTAGCTGTAAATACCCCTGCTGAAATAACCCGTAAAGTTAGTCGTGAAGGTTTGGAAAGTCTCACACCATCCGAACGGCAATACATTCCTCCCTTCTCAGAAATTCGCACAGACAATCAAGAGTATCGCCAACGGTTACAGCAAGTCTTTCAACAACATCAAGCTGCAAGTCATGGCAGTAACACTGATTTTGAACGCTTCTTCCTAGCACAAGTGCTATGGGATGAAACAATGGCAGATGGTGTTGCCAAGTTTGTCAAAACTCATCCAGATTATCAAGTAGTTGTGTTAGCTGGGCAGGGACACATCATGTATGGCTACGGTATTCCCAGCCGCGTCGCCCGTCGTCTCAACGCTAAGCTCATTCAGCGTTCTGTGTTGCTGAGTCCACCTGATGAAACCGCACCCAAAGATCGGGCGATCGCCGACTTTATCTTTTCTAATACCATATAAGCACTTCTTGAAAGTAAACGGTAAAGCCATTGTTTACATTCTTTTGCTATGCTAGAAGTTATGCAAAAGCAAGAGTGTTAAATAGCTATCCATTGGCCGTTTCGGGGACAGGAGGGTTTACTATGCTAACTACTGCACAAGAAATATATACGCAAATTATCCACACTTTGTCACCGACTGAAAGACTACGCTTAGCAACTCTTATCCTCAACGATCTGGTTCAGCAAAATGTATCTGTTATTGACCAAAGTGATACTTGGACTGAGCAAGATCAACATGACATAACGAACTTTTCCTTGCAATACGCAGCTGCGGTTTTCACTGAGGACTAGGAGATAACTGAGTGACATTCAACCCTGGTGATGTTGTCACAGTCGATTTTCCCGGTGTCAGTGGCGTTAAACGTCGCCCTGCTGTAGTTCTGTCATCAACCACTTATCACGCAACTCGTCCTGATGTGATAGTTGGACTCATCACTACCCAAACAACTTCTCTAGGTACTACTGACTACGTACTTCAAGATTGGGCTACAGCAGGTTTACGAGTTGCGTCTGTTTTCCGCAGTTTTATTGTTACTCTGCCACCCTCGGCTAATTTAGTACTTATTGGGCATCTATCAGAACGTGATTGGAAGGATGTTCGTGCTTGTGTGAAAGTAGCTCTTGCAGAGCTGGATGACTCACCAGATACTCTGTCTTAACCGTAAATACGTATTTACCAGCTTCCTTTTGTTGTATTCTTCTCGCTTGCCGATTTAAATTTTCAACCTTTCCACAAACGGTTCAAAGGCTGGAATCAATTCCGGATCACTGACAACTAGAGTCGGGAAAGAGAGATCGCTGTAATCTTCCCCTGGTAATAATGGAAATGGTTCTGACTTTAATGATATCCAAGTACCGCCAGCTGCTTGAAGAATAACCCACGCAGCTGCAAAGTCCCAAACTTTTGGTGTTGCTTCGATACCTGCCAAAACTGCTCCTGAAGCAACCGTAAGGAAATTGTAGCTAGCAACACCCAGCATCCGAAGTTTGCAGGGGAAGTCTTTTTGGATGATGGCGGTGCTACGAGAGCATAGGTTAAAAAAATGATTGCTACTGATCGCATCACTACTCGTATGGATAGGGTGGCGATCGCGAAACGCCCCAGTTGGTACTGTTAACCCAGATGAACCTTCCCAGAAGCCGTGAAAACTTTGGTCCATTGGTGGTACGTAAACATATCCAAACACTGGTGTGCCTTGATACAATAATCCTAGAGAAATTGACCAAATAGGAATGCCGCGTGTAAAGTTAGTGGTGCCGTCTAAGGGGTCAATCACCCAGCACCACTCCGTCCCTGGAAAAATCCGATCGCTCTCTTCGCTCAAGATACCGTAACCAGAAAAAGTCGATGCGATCGCATCACTAATTTCTTGATCCGCCCATTGATCTGCTTGCGTTACCAAACTACCATCAGCTTTTTGCAAAGCCTGCACCTGCCCAAACTCCTGCATCAGTTGCTTTCCCACTCTGGCGGTAGTGGTTTGAGAAAATTCCAGAATCGTCGTCCAAAATTCAGTCATTTGATCGATAGGTAATGGATGGTGGTTAGTAGATCGTTCTTATTAGAATAACTAACAATTGTACGGGCGGGTTTAATCTAAATCATTTGTCAGCCCCTAAGATATCGGATCAAACCCGCCCCTACCAACTGTACGGGCGGGTTTGATCTAGATCATTTGTCAGCCTCGAAGATATCGGATCAAACCCGCCCCTACCAACTGTACGGGCGGGTTTGATCTAAATCATTTGTCAGCCTCGAAGATATCCGCTCAAACCCGCCCCTACCAACTGTACGGGCGGGTTTGATCTAGATCATTTGTCAGCCTCGAAGATATC
>CALMVQ010000196.1:41842-66973 GCA_937873135.1 uncultured Scytonema sp.
TGATCTAGATCATTTGTCAGCCTCGAAGATATCCGCTCAAACCCGCCCCTACCAATTAACAACTAACAGACATTATCGCTCTCCAGAGGCAATAGCTCGTCTAGCACTTGATTGAAATTCTGCGGTATTCACAGAGTTAAGTAAACTAACGGCAAAAATCATACCTAGTGCTGATGTGGCAAACACCAGACTGTAAGCTAATACTGGCGTGTTGAGCAACCTTCGACCTAGATCTAACAGTCCCCCTCCTCCGACTGTAGCCAAACCTTGGGCCAACGCCTGTGCTAATCCCCAAGCTCCCAGAAAAGTCCCGGCTGTTTCTGCCGATGTCAGATCCAGCATCAAACTGACTGCACCATTTGTTAAAACTCCACCAGCCAAACCCAGCACCAAAACAGCACTTTTCAGCAGAACTGAATTACCAGTGAAACCAGTCGCAATCACCAAGCCAAAGCTAACTGCGACTGCCCAACATCCTAATCGAGCCGTCTTTTGTTTACCCAACCGAGGGACAATCAAAAAACCCGTGACGCTCATTCCCACCAAAACACCAATTCCCCAGCAAGCATTCAGCAAAGCACCTTGAGCGACGCTCATATGAAAGACTTCGCCGCCAAAAGGCTCTAAAATCGGTTGTTGTAAGAACAAGCTAATTGTCATAACTAACAAAAAGCTGAAAAATAGTGCCGTTTGACGGCTAGCTGTCAAAACTTTCAACGCCTTACTTAAGGTGATGTGATTTTCTCGGTCTGCTAATATGGAACGCGAGGCAAAGCGGGAGTATTTTTTTTCTATCCCAATCGTCGCAATAAAGCCAAGACAAACGACGGCGATCGGTAAAATGATAAATAAACGATTGACTGACCCTTGTAAAGTTTCTCGAGTGAGTCCTTCTAGCAGCTTCTTACTAATAACCGCCCCAACGACGATTCCCACCATTAGCAGTGACCAAACAACCCCTACCAGTTTAGAACGGTTGTCCTCATCAGAAACATCGACCAATAGAGCAGCATAAGTTGTGGAACTCGCGTCAATACAAAGACCATATAGGGCAAAAACGAGTGCCAAGAGTGCAGCCCAAGCGGTGCTTTGTAGTGTCCACCCATTACTTAAGCTCGCGCCTAACTGCCACACAACCTGCACAGCCAGAAACACAAAGAGTGCTAACACAGACAAACCAGCCCAGATATAGCCAGTACGATGATAACCCCAAAGCTTTTTAGAATCGGACATCTGCCCAAACCAGACGCGACCAGGGGAAACAAATAGAGCCATTGCCGTTGTGCCTGCGGCAATCGTAGCTGGGACTGCAAGAAGTTTTGGGTCAATCATCACGCGATTGAGGACTCCTAGCGTCAGCACCGACATAATACCCAAGCCCATTTGGAATAAACCCAGCCTAAACATGGTGAGCAAATTAACCTTTGGCATAGATCGGGAGTTTTCCTCAGAATCAAATAAATCGCCACTTGCCATAGTTACTTTTTTAAAAGGTTGGAAGCTGTAACTTAATTATTGAAGAAAGTTGCCCATCACTACTCATCCTTGGGAATACAAAAGTTAGTTTTTCATCAATTAGTATTTAAGAGACTACTTTCCTTCAAGAAGAACTCACAATATCAAGAGTAGAAGTTGCAGAGAAACTCCAGTCAACAGAACAGGGCGGAAAAACAATGAGCAAAGTTTATTTGATTACGGGAACATCGAGCGGTTTTGGACGGGCTCTAGCCGAAGCCGCTTTGAAGCGCGGCGACAAAGTTATTTTGACGGCGCGAAAACTCACAGACATTGAAGAGTTTGCCGCCCAATACAAAGACAATGCGCTTGCCGTTAAACTTGACGTAACTAACCAAGACGAACGACAAGCCGCCTTTAAAGCCGCCCTTCAAAAATTCGGGCGCATTGATGTTCTGGCAAACATCGCTGGACAAGGCAGTCTCGGCGCGTTGGAAGAATTTTCTTCAGAACAGATTCGCAAACAGTTTGAAGTTAATTTCTTTGGTGTTTTGGAACTCACACGCGAGATTTTACCCGTGATGCGCAAGCAAAGAAGCGGTCATATTCTTAATTTAACTTCTATTGGCGGTGTCGCAAGCGTCGGCGGTTTTGCGCTTTACTGCGCGACGAAGTTTGCGGTAGAAGGTTTCTCCGAAGCCTTGCGTGATGAAGTCAAGCCGCTTGGCATTCGAGTTACGATTGTCGAACCTGGTGCGTTCCGCACCGAATTTGCTGGTGCTGCGAATGTTCGACCGTTCAAGGCGATTGACGATTATAAACCTGTCATTGAGCCAATTCAACAATATCTCTACAGCAACGACGGCAAACAGCCGGGCGATCCACATAAAGCTGCGCTTACCATGATTGATGTTGTCGAAAGCGCAAATCCGCCATTACGCTTGATGCTTGGCGCAGATGCTTTCGGACTGTGGGAGAAGAAACGCGCAGAAATGGACGCAGATTTTTCCCAATGGCGCAAAGTCGGTGAAGACACTGTCTTCCCCGGTGTTGAAGTCCAGGCAATTGGCGGATGAAGGCTGCCAAAAGAAACTTTTGACAGCAACGCGATTTTAGAAGAACTGTCTTCACATAGCAATTTTCAGTTGCTGGACTGGACTTGCGCCGGAAATAAAAAATTCAATAGATAAAATTGGTTATCATGTCCGCCAATGATGCTAGAGTGGCAAGAAATTCAATCTGAAATTTTCAGCGGATACCCATGCTGAAGAAGCTACAGAAAAAGCATATTTCTCTAATAGTAGGTGCTGGCCTGTTTGCCTTTTTGGCAGGGGCAATGATTTCAGCACCTCAAATTGGAAAGTCTATAGGGCAATGGTTCAAACTTGCAAAGCATCAACCTGAGCAGATTTCTGAGGCAAACAAAGCCAAATCAGTTGTGCTGCCATTGGTGCTACAATCTGTGCAAGAACGGTCAGCAAAACTAGAGGCAATAGCAAAAGGTTCGTCATCATTAGACCAAAATCGTGCCCGTTATTTACTGGCAAGTGACTTGATTGAACGCAAGCAAGCTAAAGAAGCACTCAATCTGCTTGAAGATTTAGACAAGGAGTATTCTCTTTTAGCGCCATATGTTTTGCTGAAACAGGCACAAGCACATGAACTATTGGCAGAGGACGGCAAAGCCTCGGATCTCAGGCAAAAGGTGGTCAAAGTTTATCCTAAAGAACCAGCTGCCGCTAAAGCCCTCTATCTAATTGCCCTCCCAGAGTATCAAAACAAAGAAATTGCCCAATTTCCTTCTCATCCACTCACTTGGGAAATTATCCGCAAGCGTTTACAAGAAAATCCTAATCAGCCACAATTGCAGTTAATATTGGCAAAATACGCCTATGATCAACCAGGAATTGTTTCCGTGCTTGATCAATTGGCGAAAAACCCGACTCTGAAACCCGAAGAATGGGAAATTATCGGCACAAGCTACTGGGAAAATGGTGAATTTACCAAAGCGTCAACAGCTTATGCCAAAGCATCCAAGACACCCCGCAACCTCTACCGCATAGCACGAGGATTGCAAAAAAGTGGCAAGAGCGAAAGTGCGATCGCTACCTTTAAACAACTGGTGAGTGCTTTTCCAGATGCCAAACAAAGTGGCGCTGCTCTACAGCATCTGGCAGAAATGGTAAAAACACGTAAAGATGCTCTACCGTATCTTGACCAAGAAATCAGTAAATTCCCGGATAGAGCAGGTGAAGCACTGCTGACAAAAACCAAAATTCTTGAATCTCAAAACGACACAAAGTCAGCTAACGACGCATTACAATTACTTATCAGTAAGTACGGTAGTTCTGAGGCGGCAGCAGAATACCGTTGGAAAGTGGCACTAGGTAAAGCCAAAGCTAAAGATTACAAAGCAGCATTGCAATGGGCACAACCAATTACCACCAACAACCCAGATAGTATTTTGGCTCCCAGAGCAGGCTTTTGGGTAGGTAAATGGACAACGAAACTAGGGAAAAAGGCGGAAGCTCAAGCCGTATATGAAAATGTAATCAGCCAGTTTCCCTACTCTTACTACGCGTGGCGATCGGCACTCATCTTGGGACTGAATGTCAGCAACTTTAACACTCTGCGCCAGATGAATCCGGAAGTTGTTCCACTCCTGCGTCCAGTGCCAACAGCAGGTTCTGAGACATTCAAAGAATTGTATTTGCTAGGTCAAGATCGCGATGCCTGGTTGCAATGGGAAACCGAATTTCAGAACAAAATGCAGCCAACTGTAGCAGAACAATTCACTGAGGGTTTGGTGCGGCTGGCAAAGGGAGAAAACTTAATCGGAATTGAGAAAATTTCTAAGTTGGAAGACAGAGAGACACCGCAAGAAAAAGCTGATTATGAGGCACTGAAAAAACAGCTCTTCTACTGGCAAGCCCGTTATCCATTTCCCTATCTTAAGGAAATAGAACACTGGTCTAAAGAACGTCAGATAAATCCTCTGCTCGTAACTGCTGTCATCCGTCAGGAGTCACGGTTTGAGCCAAACGTCAAATCTGGTGCTGGTGCAGTCGGATTAATGCAGGTATTGCCAAGTACAGCTAAATGGATTGCTCCACAATTTAAGTTGGACAGCAAAAACATTAACCTAGAAAACCCCAACGACAACATTATGTTTGGGACTGCGTATTTGGCTCAGACTCATCAGCAATATGGGAATAACTCACTGCTGGCGATCGCCAGTTACAATGCAGGACCCGGTAACGTTAGCAAGTGGCTTTCGATTCTGCCTAAAGATGATCCAGATGAATTTGTCGAAGCAATTCCTTTCGATGAAACCAAAAATTACGTCCGTCAAGTATTTGGCAATTACTGGAATTATCTCCGGCTTTACAACCCTGAGGTTTCCCAGTTAGTTGGCAAATATTCAGTTGAACACCCACAACTACCAACGCAGTAAGGTAAGGATTTAGCTAATAGTTTTTAGCTAGAGCATTCCTATTTAATTTCTAAATTGACAATCCCCGCACAGCGAGTCGGGGATTCGCTCATAGATTTCGCTCTTTATATCCCTATTACTAGAGTTCCCAGGCGAGCGCACGTTTGCCTTATTTAGCCTGCTGTGACTAAAAACTCCCGATTGCGCTATAGTTAACAGGTGACGCCAACTAGCTGACTCATGACGCCTTCTCAAGACGTAGATACAACAAATTCTCTCAGGAGCGACCGCGAAGAATACGGCAATCCAGAGTTCGATCCTCTTGATGAGTTACCAGATGAAGTCGAAATGTCCATTTTCGACCACTTAGAGGAGTTGCGACAGCGAATTTTTTATGGATTGATTGCCGTCTTAGTAGGCGTCATCGGCTGCTTCATTGCTGTCAAGCAGATTGTCCAATTGTTAGAAGTACCAGCGCAAGGAGTCAAATTTCTCCAACTTGCTCCTGGGGAATATTTTTTTGTCTCCATCAAAGTTGCAGGCTACAGTGGCTTGGTGGTTGCCAGTCCTTTTGTGCTTTACCAAATTATCCAGTTTGTTCTCCCAGGACTGACACGGCGCGAACGCCGCTTGATTGGACCGGTGGTTCTGGGGTCGAGTGTTTTATTCGCGACGGGGATAGTCTTTGCTTACTTATTGTTGATACCAGCTGCTTTAAGATTCTTCATCAATTACGGTGCTGGTGTGGTAGAGCAATTGTGGTCTATTGATAAATATTTTGAATTTGTATTGTTACTGCTTTTCAGTACTGGCTTAGCATTTCAAATTCCCATTATCCAACTACTGCTTGGTGTACTGGGAATTGTCTCTGCTCAACAAATGCTTATGAGTTGGCGCTATGTGATTTTAGCAGCAGTGGTTTTGGGAGCTGTGCTTACACCTTCTACAGATCCATTCACTCAAAGTCTTTTAGCAGGTGCGGTTCTTGGGCTTTACTTTGGTGGGATTGGTGTAGTTAAGCTGATTGGTAAATAAGCGTCGCTGCAATTTAATTGGAAATTAAATTGGTAAAGTTAAGAACTATTTTGTACTTTTTTTAATTTTGAATTCCCTATAGCGGTGTGCTTCACTCTACAAACCATTCCGCAGCGCGTTCACCCAAATTTAGTGGAATACTGACAGCTTTACCAAGTCGGGGACGCTCTCTTGTTTCTTGAATAAATATCTGCACTTGTGCGGTCCCACCCATAGCATCAATATAACAGGCAATGCTATTGAGATGCTGTTCATACTCCGCCTCACTCAAAGGGAAAGAAGCTTGCTCTAAATATTTCCACATAATTTGTAAAAATATTTTACCCTGTGTCCGTCGTAACAGGACATCATATGAGCGTCCCCACTTATCAAGCAACAGTTGGTGTAATTCCTGTCCTGTCATGGCTTCTCTCAAATATTTTTACATTTAGTTATGATGTTAAGTTCCATTACTCAAGTATGATAGGAATATAAAGAAATATAATGCTAACAGAAAAGGTGCGACAAATATCTTTGAAGATATTCGAGCATCACTGTGGGTCATAGCATCAACAGACTAAAGTTTCATAAGCCAATAAATTCATCATTGGATGAGAACTTTGGTCAAAATTGTTAACAAAATACACAGAGAATGCTTGGATTATGGCTCAATTTTCTGAATCAGTGGACGTGCCCGATATGGGGCGACGTCAGTTCATGAATCTTCTCACTTTTGGAACTGTATCTGGGGTAGCCCTAGGAGTATTGTATCCCGTTGTCAAGTATTTTATTCCACCTGCTAGTGGCGGCTCGGGTGGTGGTACGATGGCAAAAGACGAACTGGGTAACGATGTCAGCGTTAGTAAGTTTTTAGAAACCCATAATGTAGGCGATCGCTCTCTGGTACAGGGATTAAAGGGCGATCCAACTTATATTGTGGTAGAAAGCAAAGAGGCGATCAGCGATTATGGCATTAACGCTGTCTGCACTCACTTAGGTTGTGTTGTTCCCTGGAATATAGCCGAGCAAAAGTTTAAGTGTCCCTGTCATGGTTCCCAGTACGACGCTACTGGTAAGGTTGTCCGCGGTCCGGCACCACTATCTTTAGCTCTCGCTCATACTAAAGCAGATGAAGACAAAATTGTTCTCACCCCTTGGACTGAAACAGACTTCCGCACCGGCGAATCACCTTGGTGGGGTTAATCAGTGCTGAGTGCTGAGTGCTGAGTGCTGAGTCAAAAGTATATAGTGAAACTTGACTAGTGACTAATGACTCATGACGAATGACTAATGACTAAAATATCTGAGAATTGTTGTCCTTAAGAGATGAGAAAAGCTTGTAAAACAGCGAGTAAAACTCGTAGTCCTAGAGCAATTGTAAAAATATTGCTCATGGCGATCGCTACTGTGACATTTTTCTTCACCGGCGATTTAGTTCTTCCCCAATCAGCGGCGGCATATCCATTTTGGGCGCAGCAAACCTACCCAGAAACTCCTCGCGAACCAACTGGAAGGATTGTCTGTGCTAACTGTCACCTAGCAGCAAAGCCCAGTGATGTAGAAATTCCTCAGGCCGTACTACCTGATACGGTATTTAAAGCCGTGGTGAAAATTCCCTACGACACCAACGTGCAACAGGTAGGTGCTGATGGTTCTAAAGTCGGTTTAAACGTCGGTGCTGTACTAATGCTACCGGAAGGCTTCAAAATTGCTCCTGAGGATCGCATTCCTGAGGAGATGAAAAAAGAAGTCGGCGACGTTTTTTTCCAACCCTATAGTGAAGATAAAGAAAATGTCGTCCTCGTGGGACCGTTACCTGGTGAACAGTATCAGGAAATAGTCTTCCCCGTTCTTTCTCCCAACCCTGCAATTGATAAGAATATCAAATTCGGCAAATATGGGGTTTACCTAGGTGCTAACCGGGGACGCGGACAAGTTTATCCTACTGGTGAAAAGAGCAATAATACCGTTTACACTGCTTCCGCCACTGGCACTATTAGCAAAATAGCTAAAGAGGAAGATGAAGACGGCAACGTCAAAAACATAGTGAGTATTCAGAACGAAGCAGGTGAAGTCGTATCTGATAAGATTCCCCAAGGTCCAGAACTCATTATTTCTGAAGGACAAGCAGTTAAGGCTGGAGATGCTTTGACGAATAACCCAAACGTTGGTGGATTTGGTCAACATGACGCTGCGATCGTGCTGCAAGATGCTGGCAGAGTTCAATGGATGATCGCATTCGTTGCGCTAACAATGATGGCTCAAGTTATGCTCGTTCTTAAGAAGAAGCAGGTTGAAAAAGTTCAAGCTGCCGAAATGAATTTCTAAATTCGACAACTTAATTATGACTTTTAGGACAGGCATGATACCTGTCTTTTTTTGCAGCAAAAACGTTTATAAAGGTTTTCATACCGATTTCAAAAATGTTTGCAACACATGCATCAAGCTTACGATAGTCCCCATAAAATAGAACAATGCTGTTGACACGAGTTAGAAAGAAAAATCATGAACATAAAAGTTGTATTGGAACCGAGTGAGGAAGGCGGATACACCATATACGTTCCTTCACTTCCAGGATGTGTCAGCGAAGGGGAGACTATCGAAGAAGCATTGTCCAATATTCAAGAAGCAATAGAACTGTACCTCGAGCCATTAGAAGAAGAATTAAAGCTTACAGAAGGTGCTATGGTGAGGGAACTGGCACTGTGAGCAAAGTTCCCAATCTACCCTACACTCAGATTATCGCTGCACTACAAAGGGATGGATGGATAGTTGTACGCCAGGGTGGCAGTCATATTCGACTACAAAAACAGATGCCAGATGAAGTGTTGAAATTGACAGTTCCAGCTCATCGTCCAGTTAAGCGTTCCACCCTTGCTCGGATTTTAAAACAAGCTCACATAGAGCTTGAGCATTTTTTATATTTGTTATAAGTTTGTACGTTGTCAGCCGCTTCCTCAGCATCAAAGTTTAACATCCACTCAGTTGAAAATTGCTATAATCCTATTTTGGCTAATGTTATAATTATTCATATGAAAATGCTGACCAATATAAACTTGTTACTGAAGGGAATTGGCTAATTATTGCCTTTTCTAAAATAACGTGGGCTATTCCAACCCTATTTTTTATATTTCTGTGTTTGGTATATTACATTTTTATACGTATTGCTTTTTTATTTAGTAGATGGCGGATGATTGTAAACAGAACTCATAAAGAAAAAGAATTTGTTGATGCAGTTACAAAACAGTTATTACAATCAAATTTTTTAAATCAATTGCATATAATTTCTGATCCGGCCATTCTCGCTCAAGAACTGACTAAAATAAATAGTCAGGAGAGAAATAAAGAAGATGATGAAAAATTGCTTAAATCTTTGACCAATAAATTGTCACAACCTAATGAGATAAGTAATTTTAAAAAACTCAAGGAAACTGGAGTTGCCGATGTTTTATCTCAAAGTTATGTAGAAACCTTTCACAGTAATTTCACCTTTCTAGATTTTCTTAAGTCTTCATTTTCAATATTTTAAGCTGACAACTAGGGTGACGACTTTGGTGACATTTCGGGTATTTCTGTTTTATAGATGTGGCAGATAGGGCTGATTTTCTTTATGCCTTCTAATCTACCATCTCTTTCTATTTATTTTTCCTGGTAGCCGAATTCATCCTGTGAACAGTTACTGCTGAATGTAAGTTAGAAGACTCTGTAGAGGAAAAAGAGGACTAAGTTCTCTAGCTTTGAAAAGCCACAATACTGTTCAGACTACAGCCGCAAACAACTGCTAAATTAAACTTAGCACCAGATGAGTTGAGGAATTTCCCATGACAGTCACAGTAGAGTATATTCCTATTACGCCGATTGAATATCCCGACGAGGACGGTAAGCCGATGGCTGAAAGTGACCAAACACGAGAATATCTACTCTATGCTGCAAAAGTGCTGGAAGTTTACTTTAAAAACCGTCCTGACGTGTACGTTTCTGGTAATTTATTTATTTACTACGAACAGGGAAATCCAGAGTCAGTTGTTGCACCAGATGTATTTGTGGTGTTTGGCGTAGAAAATCGCCAGCGTCGCAGTTATAAAACTTGGGAAGAAAATAATCAAACCCCTGATTTTGTCCTAGAGATTACCTCAAAAAGCACACGCAGTAAAGACCAAGGTGCAAAGAAAGGAATTTACGCCTTTTTGGGAGTCAGAGAATATTACCAATACGATCCGACAGGTGATTATCTCACTCCTGTGCTCCAAGGCTTACGCTTAATCGATGGGAATTATGTGCCAGTTGCAACGACTACTCTGCCAGATGGTACAGTTTCTCTAGTCAGTGAAGTTTTGGGACTAGAGTTACGACTAAAGAAGCACGAAATGCGTTTCTACGATCTACTCACAAATAAAACTCTCTTTAGCTTTGAGGAAGAAGCATCTGCACGACAAGCTGCAGAACAAGCACAGCAAGCTGCAGAACAAGCACGGCAAGCTGCAGAGGAGAAAGCGCACCGATTAGCCGCTAAACTCAGGGAATTAAATATTGATCCAGATATTTTCTAGAAGTAAGTAGGGGCATATGCCCTACCTACTACTTTGCATGAGGCAACTACAAAGGACGATAAACGCGGTAGTTGATGCTGGGGAAAATGTTGTCCATTGACTCGACTTTTTCCAACCAACCGCTGTCAATTTTACCGATGTTAATTTCTTCGTAAAGTTTATTTAAGCGCATGAGGTGCGATCGCGTTCGTCTGACTGCATAGGGAACCATCGTCCCTGTTCGCATAATAAAAGCCCAGTCAGAAGATTGCGCTAACAACAATTCCCTCGCCGCTTGATTGAGTGCCCTCCATTCTAACTCATCTGCTGGTTCCCGCCGCGCTAGTTCGATCATTCGCTCTGCGGCTTTATGTAAATGAGGGTAAATCCACGTATTTGTCTCGTTCAACCAATACTCGTGAAATCCTTTATAACCCCAACTAGATTGAGAAGGACGGCAAACTTGCTGAGTTGGATGTGCCCGTAAATAATCTGCCAAGTGTGTCATCGCATACGTATTTTGATCGTACCATGACTTACGGAACAGGTAATCGATGAACCAGGGACCTTCGTACCACCAATGTCCAAATAACTCTGCATCGTAGGGAGAAACGATAATCGGCGGACGTTGCATCATCCCATAGAGATTTTCCACCTGCCGCTCTCGATTATACATGAAGTTCGCGGAGTGTTCTGCAGCTTTTTCCCTAGCCCAGTATGGATCGTAAAGTGCTTTATCTCCAAGTCCTAAACCACGACCAGTAATCTTATGATACTTAATACCCGTATTTTTACGCTGACCGTTGGGCATGATGTATGGCTTGATGTACTCATATTCTGCCTCCCAACCCAAGTCTTTGTAAAACTCGCGATATTCCGCAGCACCTGGGTAGCCAACCTCTGAAGACCACACTTGCTGGGAGCATTCATGATCTCGACCGAAGACAGCGACACCAGTTTCTGTAAAGATTGGCGCATAGGTACCAAAGCGAGGACGGGGACGGGCGTAAAGTATGCCATGTCCATCTGTTAGGAAGTAACGCAAACCTGAATCAGCTAACATCCGCTCGACACCTTCATAGTAGGCGCATTCTGGCAACCAAATGCCTTTAGGCGGACGACCAAAGTTTTCCTCGTAGTGTTCGCAGGCTACTCGAATTTGCGCCCAAACAGCTTGCGGATACATTTTCATTAGAGGCAAATAGCCGTGGGTAGCACCGCATGTGATAATCTCCAGGTTATTCGTATCTTGAAACTGCTTAAAAGCTGTTACCAAGTCGCCCTTATGTAGTTCCCAAATTTCTCGCGTTGCCTTAAACTCAGCAATGTAATATTCAGCTAAATAGTGCATATGACCGTCATGGACATTATGCTCTGCTTCCATTGCGACAAGTTCTTCAAGTTTGGCTAAGTGTTCTTCATAGCGTTCTTGTAGTAATGGATCGCGAAGCATCGACACTAGCGGTGGTGTCATGCTCATAGTGATTTTAAAGTCAACGCCGTCTTGCTTTAAACCTTCAAATACTCGCAGTAAAGGAATGTAAGTTTCGGTGATGGCTTCATAAAGCCATTCTTCTTCCAGCACGTAGTCACTCTCCGGGTGACGGACGAAGGGTAGATGTGCGTGGAGTACAAGTGCGACGTAGCCGATAGCCATAATAATTCCGGGTTGGTACGTATAAATTTGACGGTCAAGGGATAAAGCCGATTTTAAGAATATTTTAAGACTTTATGGGATCTTAACTATAGAAGAGTTATTTCGTCATTCGATTTGAGATTTTGAATTTGAGTTTTTGGATTGATAAGAGCAAGCCATACTTTTTGCTCTTTTGGCAACTCCATAATAAATTGCAACTACGTCAAACTAGATCTCTCATCGTAGTGACAACAATTTATCTGCCTGGAGATTTACGGATGATAGGTACCTTAAATGCGCGGATTTTAGATTGATTTCACGCCGAAATTCGGGGGCTTCTACTATCCTCAGAATAGCATAAAGTTGGTCTAAAAAATTTATTTTCTAGGCATAAACAATACAGCAGACAGGTTACAGGGGGTAGAGTGCTAATTGCTGAAATTAAATTTATAAATTTACAAATAGTCAAAAAACTGCTCTGGGAATAACTTTAATTCTCCTGATTTGAAGCGGGAAATATCTATCCACAAAGCTGTCTTTTTTCGTTCACCCTCAGCAAATACTAACTCTTGGAGTTGGTAAAACTTTGGGTCAGTAAAATCACATTTATAAAGCAAAATAATTTCGTGCCCTGGCTGACCATCGTAAGTAAATATATTCTCTAAACAACCCAAGAAGTGAATATTTGTTAATTCGGCTTGGATTTCTTCAGTAAATTCACGTTTGAGAGCTTCTAAACTTGTTTCACCAAAGTCAACACCACCGCCCATGGCTCGGTAAAAACTTTGTTGCTTAGTTGGATCGTAACCTTCGGAGATAAAGATCCGATCGCCATCCCGAATCAGTCCCAAGACTAGGACACGAATTTCCCCTGATTTGTGCATTGTTATCGCTCTAATTATCGTAAATAAACGAAGGACGACTTTCACTGTCCTCGACAGACCAATCTTCATTTTCTCCGCCAATGTACAATTGCTCAAGAGTTACATATTCCTCACTGAGCTGCATGAGACCATTGATCAAGATATCTAAGGCGATCGCATCAGAAGTGCCCAAGTCAAACCAGCAACGCGCCCAAGTCCCTTGATACTCAAGCTCACCCATGTTGTGCATCAGCGCCAGCAGGCTTTTATTGTACCCCTGAGAGTCATAATCCATATAGTTGATATCTAACCCCGTTTCCTGTACTTGGAGATTTTCGGCATTAAATGCACCCAACTTACCCAGATAAAACCAAGAATTGAAAACCTCTTCTACATACTGCTTTTCGCGCTCTGAAGGAACTGTGCTGAACTTCAGCCAAATCCACATATCAAAAGGGTTAATCTCGCGGAACTGTACCTGCATTCTGTCTTCATTACCGAAATTACTCAAAACCAATTGTAGAAGAGTCGGGGACCAAGAAGATGCGTGGATAGGCAAAAGGGAGAAAGTAGATTCAATTGATTCTCTTCCTCCCTGCTTTGAATGCCGCCTGCTCCCTAGCACACGGGACGCGGAAATCAGGCTACCATTCGGATTTAATTTTTCATTTTTGATTCCAAGGTAGCGGTTCTAGCCAGCAGAAAGACCGTTAGAAGCATTGCCCCGTTCGTGTTCAATTTGTTTCACCAAACCAGTCGGCAGTTGGGATTTTTTAACGAGTGCTTTGTCAAAATTAGCGATCGCCTCTTGCAGCAGTTGTTGGTTTTTTTCTTTTTTCGACTGTTCTCGAAGAATTTGAGCTTTAAGATAATACAACTCTGGGTTATCAGATGTCATCTTCAAAGCACGATTAGTATAATCCAGCGCTTGAGTGTACTGTTTTAAATCCCGATAGCCTATGGCAATACCCCGAGCCGCAAGATACTGAGGAGCCGCATTTTTTTCTAACCGTTCAATCGCCTGCTGTGGGCTGGCAAAAGGCAAGTTAACTGCCACCATTAAGTCCATGTAGCCCTTAAGTAGATTCAGTTCTGGATCGTTCTTAGAAATCGCTTCGGCTTTGTCTAAATCTTGGTAAACTTCCCGAAGCTGACTCAAAGCTTGGGGCGCACCACTGACTGTACCCTCACGGCTAATAATAACTGCCCCTGCTAAAAAATGACCGACAGCAGTGTATAAATTCCCACGTAAGGGATCTTTAGGAATCAACTTTTGTGCAGTTTCAATGGTTTTCTTGCTGTATGTATCAAATGAGGCTATATCCTTATTTGCGTATGATAAAGACGCCTTCATCGCATAGGTTAACGGTTCATTGGGATCTGAAGATAAGGCTTGCTGTAAGTAACGATCTGCCGCTTGATAGTCTCCCTGTTGGAAAATAGCTTTAAATGCTGCTTCTGTCGTGTTACTAATATTACGAGGATGACTAGTTCGGAATGGATCTGCAGCTAATGAGGGATTTGCCAACACATTCACTGCTAAAGCAGCAATAAAAGCTATTTTAGTCAGGCTAGCCAGTCTTGCAGATAATATGAGTTGCGAACCAGGAAATCGTTTAGTCATTTTTAATCTCAGAATAATTACGCTTGTAATTGTTTTCGGTATTACCTAGACTTTTACTAAAACACGGAACTCTAATTAGGACCTCACAGCAAGATAAGGGGATTTAGTATGGAAAAGTTTTTCTCCTTTCCACAAATAAATACGGTTGTATCTGACTTAACGCGCGTTACCACCCAGAAGGGAGAAAACCATCACTGGAATATAAATTCTAAGTTTCCTCAAAATCAAGGATATTATACTTATACTGACATACATCTTTAAGCTAAAGTTTTTACACAGTAAGACTCTCGGATTTTTTTTTGGTTCCCATACTTGTTGAGAGCGATTGTTAAATCATAAATTTGCCACAATAGTAAAGAAGTACGAGCGACGGCTTTAGTCAAAAGCCCACGTTTAGACCGTAGGGAGACGCTTAACTTAAAAGGAGAGATTTAACAAGTAGTGTTAGTGTAGGTAATGCGCTACAAGTTTTTTTCGGAATACAGTTACCCGCAGAGTAGTTAATAAGTAAGTTGCTGACTTTTTGGTAATCTCATAAAATGCTCTATCTTAGAAACCTAACTTATCATCCCACGGCTTCCTCAACAGCAATTCTCAAATCAATTAACCTGGATTTAGCACCGCAAAAACTAGGTCTAATTATCGGACCGAGTGGTTCAGGCAAAAGTACGTTACTCGAAATTTTATCTGGACTTGCTGAACCCACATCTGGTTCAGTGCTATGGCGCGAACAAGAACTTATCTCCGAACAGTTGCAACAATTGGCTGGATTGGTGTTTCAATTTCCCGAACGGCATTTTTGCGGCGGTTCTATTTTAGAAGAATTGCGATTGGGACATCCAGAGTTAGGGATAGAGCGAGTTAACCATGCACTGAGTGAAGTAGGATTAGAGCATTTAACACTTTCTACACCACCCCATGCTTTGAGTGGTGGTCAGCAACGACGTTTAGCTCTGGCAGTACAATTGATTCGTCAGCCACATTTACTGTTGTTAGATGAACCCACAGCTGGTTTGGATTGGTCAATGCGTCAACAACTGGTGAATTTACTAGCGAAACTGAAAAAAGATTGGACACTGTTGATAGTGACACACGATCCAGGGGATTTGTTAGCGATCGCAGACTATTGCTGGACTATCAACCACGGTGAACTAAAATCAATTGACCCCACGACATTGGATACCAAACTTAAAGAACCGCAACCTGCGGTGTAAGAAGTAGGGAGGAGCAAGTTGCGTGCAACGCCATCCCTCTCTCGCGACGGCAACATTTGTACAGGAGAACTTCGGGGGAACCCATTGGAGTACGCCCAATGCTCAACGCTTTGTTGTCGCATCTGTTGGAACATTGAGCATTGAAGCTTAGGGGAGTAGGTATGCTCTTGGGTTTAATATAGATAACATCCGGGATCATCCGATGTTATCTCAAACTCTCCCGTACAGGAGTGTAGGGAGTAGGGGGAGAATAACCAACAACCACTAACCACCAACAACTAACAATGTCAAATACTTCTACTCCATCGCTACGCGAACAACAACATCCTCTCATTCGTCAACTGGCTGATGGTATTGAAGCAGTATGGCACAAGCACTTAGATCTGTCGCCTTACCATTTGCCGACTGAGTTGGGGTATGTGGAAGGTAGACTGGAAGGAGAAAAACTCATAATTGAAAACCGCTGCTATCAAACACCCCAGTTCCGAAAAATGCACTTAGAACTGGCAAAAGTGGGAAATATGCTTGACATTTTGCACTGTGTTATGTTTCCCCGTCCAGAATACGATCTACCAATGTTTGGTTGTGATTTAGTTGGAGGAAGAGGTCAAATAAGTGCGGCGATCGCTGATCTTTCCCCACTCAACGGACATACCTTACCCGAATCATATACCTCTGCTCTCTCCCAAATTAAAACACTCAACTTTTCTCAGCCGCGTGAGTTACCAGAATGGGGAGATATCTTTTCACAATATTGCATCTTCGTTCGCCCCACCTCTACGTCAGAAGAAGCAATGTTTCTCCTCCGTATACAGGAATTTTTAGAAATTCATTGTACACAAGCGATCGCCTCGTCTCCAGTTTCATCTGATGTCGTCGAGCAAATCCTCAAGGGACAACGCAACTACTGCACCAAACAGCAGCAAAACGATAAAACCCGTCGCGTACTGGAAAAAGCTTTTGGTCATGATTGGGCAGAAAATTATATGACAACAGTTTTATTTGATTTGCCAAGTTAGTTTTGAAGAACGCAGAACGCAGAATCTATGATTAGGAGATTTACAACTCTATTCATAAAAGACTTCCAAATCAACAGTTGACAGTCAAGATAAGCTAAAAGCCCGTATAAACTGCATATTCTTTCTTCTTTGGTAATTGGCGAGTGATTGTTGTTCTATATTCCACTATCCATGACCTATTTCCTATTACCCATCAACTGTAGGTTCTGTTACGGTTAAGAGCAATCTATAAAGTTAGAATTTGTTTAACGAGCAAGAGAGAAATCTTTGGAGCAAATATCCAAAGATTGTTTGCTCTTTTAGTAGGTGGAAATAACTAAGCCTACTAATATATTGACCATGAAGTTAAGGAAACTCAGCAGAAAATCTCTACGATGTTCTGCTCTCTTAAATCTGTATATCTAATTGCCTAACTACTGAATTTAGGTTTAATCTTGCTGCTTATCTAAATGATCCTGTAAGAGCGAAAATTTCCATAACATTCAATGAAGTCTCACCAAATAAAAGTCATAATTTTGAATTCTAATAGGGATATACCCAGCACTTTTACTACCTATTAAAACATATTATACACCATCGAATTCGGCTCAAAAGTGAAAACCCCTATAACTGCGTCTAACTTGCTTTTTTACTTTCATTAACGAAATTCACAAAACAGGCAAAATATTATGTCAAGGGTGAGTGAAAAGCCAAGTTTAAGAGAACAGGCAGTTGAGAAACCCAAGGTTTGGTGGCTCCTCACTGCACTGCCATTAGTTATTGCTGTCGGGATGCTGGGTGTAGCCAAAATCGCGCAGATAAAAAAAACAACTGCGCCGCCTGCGCTTAACACCGCACCAATTGTAAATAACATTAATGCTTTAGGCCGTCTAGAACCGCGAGGAGACGTCATTAAAATATCTGCCTCAGCGTCAGGAGTGCAAGGAGTGTCTAGAGTTGAGGAAGTTCTGGTAAAAGAAGGAGAAAGAGTCAAAAAAGGTCAATTTATAGCCATTTTGGATACTTTTGCCAGCAACCAAGCGACAGTAGAAGAGGCAAATGCAAAATTACAAGAGTCCCGTGGCAATTTAGCAAATGTAAAAGTTGGATCACCAAGAGATATTCAAGCCCAAACAGCAGTCATTGCTCGTTTAGAAGCCCAGTTCACTGGAGAAAACGCTGCACAGCAAGCGACGATCGCTCGTTTAGAAGCCGAGTTAAATGGACAAAACGTTGCTCAACAAGCAACAATTAGTCGCCTACAAGCGCAACTTTACGGGCAGACAGATAGTTCAAGAGCAACAGTGCGAAGAACGGAAGCACAAGCAAGCAATGCCCAAGTCGAAGCTCAACGCTATGAAACTTTATACAGAGAAGGTGCTATTTCTGAACAGCAACGCAATCAAAGACGACTGGATGCGGAAACCACCGATCAACAGGTTGTAGAAAGCCAAGCGAACCGGACGCAGACGATCTCAACTGTGAAAGGGCAAATTGCTGAAGCCAGAGCCAATTTGGTGAAAAGTATAGAAACTATCAGACAGCAAATTGTTGAAGCCAAAGCAAATCGTAGCAAAACTCTAAACACTTTACAAAAGCAAATTGACGAAGAAAGAGCCAAACTCAAAAGACTTCAAGAGATCCGTCCTGCTAATGTAGAAGTAGCGCAAGCCCAAGTTAGTAATGCGATCGCATCTGTGAAAAAAGCAGAAGCTGATTTGAAGTTGAGCTATGTCAAAGCACCTATTGCTGGTGAAATCTTAAAAATTTACACCAAGGCAGGAGAAAGCATAAACCAAAATGGCATTGCTGAGATTGGACGAACCGATCAGATGATTGCCATAGCTGAGGTTCCTGAAGACAGTATTAGTAAAGTACGTCTAGGTCAACAAGCTACCATCACTAGCAATAATGGGGCTTTTATTGGGCAACTACAAGGAACAGTTTTTGAAATTGGCAGAAAAATTGGCAAAAAAGATGTGTTAAATACAGATCCAGCCGCAGATATTGATGCCAGAGTCGTAGAAGTCAAAATAGCTCTGACTCCACAAGATAGTCAAAAAGTTGCAGGCTTAACTTACGCCAAGA
This sequence comes from uncultured Scytonema sp., assembly GCA_937873135.1. GTDB lineage: Bacteria > Cyanobacteriota > Cyanobacteriia > Cyanobacteriales > Nostocaceae > Rhizonema. Next base: position 60,697 of record CALMVQ010000196.1, read on the forward strand.
TAGTTGTTGACATTAATGAATAACACAGAACAGCTAATAGTCACTCTTCTATTAGCCAGTCTTCCATTAGCTATTTTGGAGATCTAGAAAATGTTTGGCAAAAAAATCCCTCTCGCGTGGCTACAACTGAAGCGGGAGAAAACACGCCTAGCTGTGGCGCTTGCTGGAATTGCCTTTGCCGACATTCTCATGTTTATGCAGATAGGATTCCAAGACTCTCTGTATTTCAGTAACGTTCGTTTACATAGTAGCTTGCAGGGTGATATTGTTTTAATCAGTAACCAATCTATTGCTTTACTAACAATGAAAAGCTTTTCTCAAAGGCGTTTGTATAAAGCTTTAGATTTACCGACAGTGAAATCTGTTCATCCAATATATATAGATTATACTAGCTGGAAAAACCCAGTAACCGGTTTGCCTCGCAACCTTTTAGTGATTGGAATAAACCCAGAGTTTAATCCTTTAAATTTACCTGGAATTCAAGAAAACTTAGCGAAACTTCAACTGCCCGATGTCGTTTTATTTGACCGTTCTTCCAGAAAAGAGTACGGTCCAATTGTGGCTGAGTTTGAGCAAGGAAAAACTGTAACAACGGAACTGAGAAGGCGGCGAGTTGAGGTAAAAGGATTATTTACCTTAGGTGCATCATTTGGAGCAGATGGGAACTTAATCACAAGTGATGTAAATTTTTTGCGGATCTTCTCCAGTCGCCAGCAAGGATTGATTGATATTGGACTGATTCGATTAAAACCGGGAGCAGATGCATCGATCGTTGTTCAAATGTTGAAGAATTATTTGCCGAAAGATGTTCGAGTATTTACTAAGCAAGAATATATTGATTTTGAGAGGAATTTTTGGGCAAGTAGTACAGCGATTGGATTTATTTTCACGTTAGGAACAATCATGGGTTTTATTGTTGGAACCGTGATTGTTTATCAAGTGCTTTATACGGAAGTTGCAGATCACTTAGCTGAGTACGCAACGCTTAAAGCAATCGGCTATACACAAAACTACTTATTAGTTGTTATTCTACAAGAATCCTTGATACTAGCCTTTTTAGGTTATATGCCAGGGTTATCTTTTGCTATGTTTTTATACCAGTTAGCTAGACAAGCCACGCTTCTGCCAATTGCTATGAATTTTGGACGCATTATTCTGGTACTTATTTTAACTATTCTCATGTGCTTTATTTCTGGTGCAATTGCTGTACGGAAATTACGTTCTGCCGATCCTGCTGACATTTTTTAAGTTAGTCTTATCTTCTAAAACTCAGTTTAACTTTATGACAAATCGAGAACCTGTCGTTACTATTCAACATCTCAATCACTACTATGGTAAAGGGAGTTTGAAAAAACAAATTTTATTTGATATAAACCTCGAAATTTATTCAGGAGAAATTGTTATTATGACTGGACCTTCTGGGTCTGGGAAAACAACATTACTGAGCTTGATTGGTGGTTTACGATCTGTACAAGAAGGAAGTTTGCAATTTTTAGGGAGAGAACTCTACAGAGCCAACCAGAAAAAATTAGTGAACATCCGGCGCAAAATTGGTTATATTTTTCAAGCTCACAACTTGTTAGAGTTTTTAACGGCTCGGCAAAATGTCCAGATGGCGGTAGAATTAAATGAGTATATTTCTTCACAAGAAGCTATTTTTAAATCAGAATCCATGCTGAAAATGGTTGGTTTGGGAGAAAAAGTTAATGACTACCCAGAAAATCTTTCTGGGGGACAAAAACAAAGAATAGCGATCGCACGCGCCTTAGTTAATCATCCTCCACTTGTGCTAGCAGACGAACCTACAGCAGCTTTAGACAAACAATCAGGACGTGATGTTGTAGAATTGATGCAGCACCTTGCCAAAGAACAGGGAACTTCTATTTTGTTGGTAACTCACGATAATCGTATTTTAGATATAGCTGATCGCATCGTGGAAATGGAGGATGGTCTTTTAGCTCGTGATTCCCAAACTACAGTTAGCATAATTCGTAATTGATATACCAGTTACCGATTGCATTTATTGAGACTAACCTAGTACAACAAGGCAAAAGTAAAAAGTAAAAAGTAAAAAGAAAGAACCTTATTTTGTAAGGGTTTTAACTATTTCAGATGGGTGGTTTATTTCCGCCGATCTGTACTAGTTAATATTTAATTGGCGATTGGTGCGGAAAGTCACATTCACGCCTTCATTTGATTGTTCGAGTACTAGTAGAGGAGTGGGCTTAGCCTTTTGGTCCCAATGCATATTGGCAATTCGACCTTGAATCGTCGGTTGCCAGGTATCCTCATCTTCTGTGGGACTCAGGTAAGTTTCAATACATTCAATAATCTGGCTAATAGTAGCAGAAGTGGCTTGCGTCGGTAACTTCATTAACCGAATTTGAATCCGAAACAACACTCGCTTACTATAATTTTGTGAATTACCAGTCTCATACTCGAGATCGAAAATATCATCCACTTGCCTCCCGTTGTTACTGGCAATCCCCACAACTCCTTGTTGAGCTTGATTTGGACGTAATGCTTGAGAAATTTGATCTTTGACCTTGATTTTGACTTGATTAATAATTGCAAAATGAAACACGTCCTCGGACATCCGCATTCGCAAATACTCCAGGTTAAATTCCCGTGAGTTAATCAAATCAGGATTCGTTTCCATTTTGCGGATTGTTTCCAAGGCGAGCTTAAACTTTTTCTCGATTTCCCGTGAGCGGAATTTTTCAAACTTGAGTTTTTTCTCCAGCTTTTTCATCTGGAGTTTGCCATACACAATCAAAACAATTACGAATACAGCCAGTCCTCCAGAGGTGATCACTAGGAATTGAGGTGCTTGAGGATCGCAGGCTAGCACTTGTTGGGATGTCTTTGTAGTCTTCCCTGAAGCTTGGGCAATAAACATTGAAGTTGACATACATGGTGGCAAACAGAAATTGACTCCTGATTTTTAGGATGCCCAAATTCCGACTGCCATATTGAGGTATGATGGATATTTTTGTAAGCATTCGACTATCAGCACTTAGCATTCAGCTATGAAGCGAATTGTGTCAACTCTTACAAGTTATAGACGCACGATAGGTCGAAGCTAGATGATAGTTGTATATACTTATACTTTTTATTAAAGACATATGTCTAGATACTTACCCTTGTCTCAAGTTTCATCTACACATGACTTGACAAACATTCGTCTGATTGCTTCTGACATGGATGGTACCCTAACTACAGAAGGAAAATTTACTGCCGCTTTGCTGCAAGCTTTGGAAGATTTAACAGCCTGTGGCATCAAGGTCCTCATCGTTACTGGACGTTCTGCTGGGTGGGTGAGTGGACTGGTGAGTTACCTGCCAGTAGCGGGGGCTATAGCAGAAAACGGCAGTTTATTTTACCCTTGTGGAAATGAGATGCCAGTCGCCCTAACACCCATTCCCGACTTAGTTCTTCATCGTCAACAATTGGCTAAAGCTTTTTTACATTTACAAAGCCAATTTCCTCACATTCAAGAATCTGCCGATAATCGCTTTCGTATTACTGACTGGACATTTGATGTAGATTCTTTAAAAACAGATGAATTACAAACACTAAGTCATCTTTGTCAGGAAATAGGTTGGGGATTTACCTACAGCAACGTCCAGTGTCACATTAAACCTCTGGGACAAGATAAAGGTATTGGGTTGTTACAGGTGTTGCGAGATTATTTTCCTCAGTACACACCAGGAGAGATCGTGACGGTTGGGGATAGTCCTAATGATGAAACTTTATTTGATGAGCTTTGTTTTCCTATCTCTGTAGGTGTGGCAAATGTTCGCGAGTATACAGATAGGTTACAGCACCAACCTGCTTATGTGACTACCGCTAGCGAAGGGCAAGGATTTTGTGAGTTGGCACAATTTCTTCTCCAATCTGGCGCAGCGCTTTAAAGTTGATACATTTAGGCTTGCAGGGGATGCAGGGGATGCAGGGGATGCAGTTCTTGAGCAGTTCTTGAGCGAATTGTATCAAGATTTTCGTGAAATGGTATGAGACGTTCTTCGACGTTGATAATCTGAGTGTCAACTGTTTCAGTCATGGTGGTCCTTTTGAGAATGAGTAGAATCCGCTTTTGGCACTACCAGCACCTTATCAACACGATTACCATCCATATCCATCACCTCAAACCGCATACTTTGCCATTCAAAGTGATCCGCTGCACCAGGGATACGACCTAGATGGTTGATCACAAAACCACCTAATGTTTGATAACTACCTCTGTCTACAGATTGCAACTGTTTCAGATGGAATAGTTCAAAAAACTCATCTACAGCCAACATCCCATCTAACAACCAAGAACCGTCTTCGCGTTGCACAATTTGGGGATCTTCAAGCTCATCATCAGAAGGAACATCACCAACAATTTCACTCATCACATCGTTGAGGGTGACTAATCCTTGAATCACACCATATTCATCGACGACTAAAGCCATATGAGTTACGGCTTGCTTGAACAACTCCAACACTTTAAAGCCACGGGTGCTTTCTGGCACAAAGACAGGCTGTCGCAATCCTACTGTCAAATCTAACTTCTCGTTACAGAAACTCCGGACTAACAAGTCAGTAACTGGGATAATTCCCAGCACATTGTCAAGTCCTCCCTGACATACCGGATATCGGGAATAGCCCCCATCCATAATCTTTTGGCGGTTTTCTTCGGCAGTGTCTTCTAAGTCCAGCCAGATAATATCCGGTCGCGGTGTCATAAACGAGCTAACAGGGCGATCGCCTAAACGAAACACCCGTTCTACCATATCTTGTTCTGCTTCTTCAAAGGTTCCCTCCTCAGTGCCTTGCTCGATCAAGACTCTGATTTCTTCCTCTGTAATTTGTGGTTCGGTAGAGGGTTTAATGCCTAAAAGCCGCAGTATGGCATCTGTAGAAATACTAAGTAAGTAAGCAATAGGAGCTGCAATTGTAGCTAGCATCCGCATGGGAATGGCGACAACGGAGGCAATTGGTTCCGGATGGTTTAACGCCAGTCGCTTGGGTACCAGTTCTCCAATAATCAGTGTTAAATAAGTAACAATTAAAACAGCTAAGACCGAGGCGATCGCTTCCTTGTAGGATGCCAGCCAAGGGATAAGACTTAAGAGCGGAGTCAGTCTCTTAGCAAAGACCGATTCACCGTAGGCACCAGATAAAATGGCAAGGAGTGTGATCCCGATTTGAACGGTAGCTAGAAATTGATTCGGGGAAGAAGCCAGTGCCAAAGCAACGCGAGCTTTGGCATCGCCGTGATTGGCAAGCTGTTGCAGACGCACCTTTCGTGCCGAGACAATCGCCAGTTCTGACATCACAAACAGACCATTGGCGAAGATCAAAACAAAAATAATTAGAACTTCGGCTATTGGGGACATTTCTATAAATTGCCGATATTACCAGCAAATTGCGCTTAACTCTAACCTCTTATAGCAATCCTAAATGATTCGCGCTCCAAAACATGATTGTTGCTAATTGCTAATTTTTCACCATAATAGTCCCACTCATATTGTATTATTTTTAATAAATTGAGTATAAATACTTAAAAATTATGAGATTTGAGTTCTTTTTCAGGCATATGTTAGGAAAAGCACACTTTTGTACCGTATATTAGCGCTTAGTCCGTGATGATTTTACTAAGGTTAATGTCTCTAGGGTAAGACTTCTTCCACTCTTGACACTTTTACAATAGTTAAAGTAGGCGTAACAAAGCCTGCCTGTCAGAAAGACTTCCATCTGTTTGAGAACGTATGCCCTTTTCTTCTATTGTGCGTGCTTTGGGGCGATCTCCGCTCACTACTGAACTTCTCTCCAAGCTAGATCGGCAACAAGAGTTGCGCTTAAACGGCTTTCCTCGCTTGCCTAAAGGCTTGGTAGCCTCAGCATTGGCTAAAACCGAGGAACGAAATTTGTTCATGGTTTGTGCCACTTTGGAAGAAGCCGGACGCTGGACAGCACAGTTAGAGGCGATGGGATGGCAAACCGTGCATTTTTACCCCACCTCCGAGGCGTCACCCTATGAACCATTTGATCCGGAAACTGAGATGACTTGGGGACAGATGCAGGTACTCGCGGACTTGGTACAAATCGGGGGAGGGGGAGACAGGGAGAATTTCCCCCCCTCACCGACTCCCCCCATCTCCCCCTCCACATTGGTGGCGATTGTCGCCACGGTTGCAGCACTGGAACCTCACTTAACACCAGTGTCCGCATTTCAACCCTTTTGTCTCACCTTAAAACGCGGCAAGGAATTTTACTTAGAAGCCTTTGG
>CALMVQ010000197.1 GCA_937873135.1 uncultured Scytonema sp.
TCTTTTTCTTTATGAGTGCCTTTTAACTTTTAACTTTTGCCAAGTTCTGTCATACAACAGCGATATTAAATATGATGGTATTCAGTGCGGCTACTGCACTTCTCCTCCAAACAAGTTATGCCGTAACGATGCTTGAAGAAGTGACAGCAAGTTGTGGTTCGCATACAAGAATAATCAAGTAATTAGACAGGAATACTGAATGACTAATTCAACCAACCAACAAATTTTACTCAAAAGCCGCCCAGTCGGAGAACCAAAAGAGAGTGATTTCGCCCTAGTCGAAACCCCAATTCCAGAACCAGGGGAAGGCGAAGTTCTTAACCGCACGATCTACCTTTCCCTCGATCCCTATATGCGTGGTCGTATGAGCGATCACGAATCTTATGCGGCTCCAGTGGAGTTGGGATCGGTGATGGTCGGTGGTACAGTTAGCCAAGTGATGAAATCTAACCATCCCCAATTCTCTACCGGAGATTTTGTGCTGAGTTATGACGGTTGGCAAGCCTATGGGGTATCGAAAGGGGAAACTTTGCGCTCCGTTGACCCAAATCAAGCTCCCATATCCTATGCTTTGAGCGTAACTGGTATGCCCGGAATGACTGCATATTTTGCTCTGCTTGATATTGGGCAACCCAAGTCAGGCGAAACTGTTGTTGTTTCTGCTGCAACTGGAGCGGTCGGTTCTGTAGTCGGTCAAATTGCCAAAATCAAAGGCTGTCGGGCAGTAGGGATAGTCGGGAGTGATGCGAAAAGCGATTACGCGGTGAAAGAGTTGGGTTTTGATGCCTGTATTAACCGCAAAACTCAAGAACTAAGTTCAGCACTGAAAGCAGCTTGTCCTAATGGTATTGATGTTTACTTTGACAATACTGCAGGTCCAATTTTAGAAGTCGTGTTGCAGCAACTTAATCTTGGAGCAAGAATACCATTAGTTGGTTTAATCTCAGAATATAACGCAGAAAGTCCTCCCCTGGGTCCTAATTTGATGCCACTATTGGTTAAACGTGCCTTAATCAAAGGTTTTCTTGTCGGTGATTACCGACACCGTGAGCCAGAGTTCTTAAACGATGTTTCTCAGTGGTTGCGCGAAGGTAAGCTCAAGTATAAAGAAGACGTTGTAGAGGGTCTGGAAAACGCTCCCCAAGCCTTCATCGGTTTATTACAAGGGAAAAACTTTGGCAAGCTGATTGTTAAGGTAAGTGACGATCCGACAAAGATTTAAATATAGCGATTGTCATTTGAATCACATACATGTTCAGCTGGCGTAAGCGTGACCCCTTGCAAGAAACCGACATAGTGCTTTCGCGTAGCGTGCGTTTAGTGCAATCGCTGATAAAATCAACCGCTTTGCATCCTTTAATTTAAATTTTGTCCCAGAGCCGAATGTGTACGACTTTGGGGGTTTGGATAACTTGAGGCAGTTTATTCAAGATGCCAAACGCGATTGATTTTGCGCCTGAAGCACGAGCCGCTAATATCCCACTATCCAAAGGGTGTTTGCTGGTTGGACCACCGGGAACGGGTAAAACACTGTTGAAAGGAATCACTTAGCATTCACGCTCGCAATATGCAACAATTCCTCAAACAAGGGGTCGCCGAAAGTCATTAGTCGCAGCGACGGCATTTCGTCAAACACGTCTGGGTAAAAAGTCATGCTGCATTTCTGACCTTTGTGTGCAAGCTCCCAAACGCGATCTACGCTCTGGACTACAGTGAAGCGATCGCTTTTTTTCTCAAACTTCGTACCATAAGTTTTTAAAATAGCTGAGGTGGTAAATAATTGCTCGATATTTTCTGGTGTGAAGGGTGTAGGATGAATCGGTTTTTGAATTTCTGCTAAATCTGCGTCCAAATCCATTGAAATTATTTCTTCTATTGCTAGACGTAATGGTGGTGTATCAATTATCGAGTCAAATTCAGACATTAAAACGTCTTCCTCTTCTGGATCGGCACTCATCACTGCTTGTTCGATGAAGGTGGGGACTTGAGCTAAAATTGGTTGGAGATTACCAACAACTGTAGCAAAGGCATTAATGCGAGCGCGTAATTTTCGATAAACTTTTGCTTCAACTGTACCATCGTAATAAAAATTGTGAATCCGCACGGTAGAATATCTTTGTCCAATCTTGTCGATTCTGCCGATGCGCTGTTCGACTCGCATGGGGTTCCACGGCATATCGTAGTTAATTAACACGCCACAATTTTGCAAGTTTAAACCTTCCGATGCAGATTCGGTACACAGGAGAATTTTGATTTCATCCTGACGGAAGCGCCGCTTAATCTCTTCTTTGGGAACTATACACCACTCTCCATTCTGGTAAAGTTCACCACCGCGACCGGAGTAACAAGCAACTTGGCTGCCGTACAATACTTGTAATGTTGCGCGGAGATAAGTAGGTGGGTGGGAAAATTTATAGCTATGTAACGAAATGTAAAATCAGCAAAAAGCTTATAAATGCATCGTTATAAGCTTTTTACAAAACTATACATACATTGATTTTATCGTGCCCACTTACTTAGTCCATTGTGTCGGTGTACTGGGTGAAGGCGATCGCACTTTCGCGTTCAATCAATTCTTGGCGCAAAATCTTAATAAACTGAAAAAGTTTGGTATCTTCCCCTGTGTTGTCAAACTGTCGTAACAAATCTTCAAGATACTGGATTTCTTGGGGATCGACGGGTTCAAAAAAGGATTCCAACCCAGTTATTACAGTATCATCTGCATCATCTAAATCTGCTAAATCATCGTTACTTAAAACGCTTCCTTAAAGTGTCCAAATTTTTTTCAACCTGTTGAGAACAGTAAATACCTTTATAGAGTTCTGAAAGAACAATTGTGGAAAGATAGCATTGGCTAAACTTGGGATTGAATTTAGCAACAGCCTTGGGATTTTCGTTAAGCAGTGCAATGCAAATGTTAGTATCTAGTAGATACATTAGCCGTTATCCTGTGCATCAATTGAGTCTATACTTCTGCCTCGATATGCATGACGATCTTTGTCAATTTCTGCAAATATTTCCATTAACTCAGGTTGGTCTTTCCAAGCACCAAATAATTTATTAAGTCTTGCTCGTTTCTCTTCATCTGTTATAGATTGAGCTATTTCAACATTTTTATTTGAAGAAAAATTTAAATCGACGATAATTTCTGTACCATCAGGAATCTCATTAATTTGTTCTAATATTTCGATATTCTGACCACGTTTGATTCCTTTAACTTTCATTTTTAATGACTCCTGTATTTGGTGAATTGCTTAACTTTAAACTATCTGGAACATGGACGATGCGTTGCAACGGCTTAAGCCGTATCACGCTTCAGTTCCTAAACTTTCTGCCCATTGGCGTACAAGGTTATGCGGCACTCGAGAACCTTTGCTGCGATATGCAACGAGTGCGAATTTACTCTGCTCAACCATTTCCGCTTCGGTGATCGGTATCAAACAGGTACTTCACGCTTGCTCGCTCGTTTCTTCTGTGGGTTTATCTGCGTAACGCAAAGATTTCCCGTACTCCAAAATTTCGAGAAAAGTTTGTTCGTCAGAAATAGAACCTGTAACTTTTTCCAGCCAATTAGTTGTAGGAACTACTGACATCTGACGCTTGAGTTCGGCTACTGTATGTTCAAGACTTACTAAACGTTGTTCTAAAGTGGTTTCATCCAGCATGGCTTGATTAGGAAAGAGGAGATTTATAAATAGAATATCAAATTTAGTCAACTGTCATCAGCCAACATTATTAAAGATTATGGGCGATCGCCATTGCTTCTGATTCTAGCTCACTAAACTGTTAATTGACAGTTTATGGCTAAGGGTAAGAAATCTCTGTCACCATCCGTAAGTCCGAATATTGTTAAAGTTTATTGTATCAATACCTATTTTTTGTAGGTAATTTGCTAACTTCAAATCATCAGTAAGTACTAAATATTGATTTTTGGCCAGCATGACAATTCCACAATCAGTAAGTCCATATTTATGAAAGTTATCCATATTAGCAGTATTCTTACTCTCTATATAAAATTCATCTAATTTGGTGAAAATTTGAGTGAAAATGGAAAAACATTGAGAACGCTCTGGTTCACCTAGTTGATTCACAAGACTATTGACTTCTGTAAGAATATTAGGAGTCGTAATAATTTTTGAGAAATATGACAATATCTGTATTAATAAATCGTAATCCTCTGGCAAAAACTGCTCAGTCCGATTAAATTGGGATATTCGGGAGCGATTAACACTACCAACGAACCAAAGTAGTAAAATGTTTGTGTCAATCAAAATACCTTTTTGTTTATATTTCTGAAATAAAGATCGAAGAAACTCTTTCATACCTGACGAATTTTCATTGATTGAACTTCACCTGTTTCTGAGTCGATCTTAAAAAGTTTATACTCTCGCTTATACTCTGGAGAAGGGACAAGTTCAGGAAAAAGCGGATTTTTCGTTTTGGGTAAAGGACGATTAAACCCTAATGTAATCAACCAAAATTTTTTATCTTCTGAGATTTCTAACTCTTCGAGCAAGATGTCTTGGAGAGTATTTCCTATCAACTCTTGCATGTCGTCAAAATATTTCTTGGCTGCCATTACAGCTCCTCGGGCGTCAATTTTCATATTTTCTCTACCTCCTGCTTGTAGTTATGGCGGGTTTCATTTTGATAAGGTTCACCACATTGTAACGGACAATAGCCGTACCTTATGGGAATACTCACACAGGCTGTTAAGTAAATCGATACAAAAAAATCAAACTATATGAATTTATGTAAAGGCTTGTAGTTGCGCTTTAGCGCTGATATCTAGGGCGCTGAAGCGCAACTACATACCTTTATTTATTTACACCGACTTACTTAACTATTCACCCAATAATACTCGAATTGCCCTCAAAGCCTGACTGCGCTTACCATTACTAATCTTAGCAAACCAATAATGCGACTCCTCATTACTCATGGGAGCATCCCAATTTGGCAGAAACACATTATTCGCGATGCTATCTCGCGAAT
>CALMVQ010000198.1 GCA_937873135.1 uncultured Scytonema sp.
GGGGAAGAATTAGAAACCCGTTATTTGTATCAGGAATGAGCGTGAAATGGTATAAATGCTGCCTTCAAGCTGCGATCGTGACTGTAGCCGAGAGATGGCGGTAGCACCGAGAATAGCAAAGTAAGGAGTGTATTGAAAACTTATAGTAGTACAGCACTCCAACAACTTACTCAGCACTCAGCACTCAGCACTCAGCACTGTTTTGTTCGCCCCTACTTTAAAAATTCTCAAAATTCGTGATCGCACTCTTGATCTTCTCCAATATTTCTACCACAGGTACAGTTCCCAATTCACCATTCGCGCGGGTGCGGATACTTAAAGTATTGGTTTCAACTTCTTTTGCTCCCACCACAGCCATGACAGGAATTTTCTCTTTCTCAGCATTGCGAATGAGTTTACCCAAGCGATCGCCACTCGTATCCACGTGAGCGCGAATCCCGACGGCTTTCATCTTCACTGCCACATCTTTGGTAAAATCCAGTTGTGCATCACCTACTGGCAGCAACCTGACTTGCTCTGGAGCTAACCATAAAGGAAAATCTCCTGCATACTCCTCAATTAAGATCCCGATCAGCCGTTCTAAAGATCCAAAAGGCGCACGGTGAATCATAACTGGGCGTTGGCGGGAGCCATCTTCAGCGACGTACTCCAAATCAAACCTTTCGGGCAAGTTATAATCTACCTGTGCTGTTCCCAGTTGCCACTCTCGCTCTAAAGCATCTTGGAAGATAAAATCGAGTTTGGGGCCGTAAAATGCTGCTTCCCCAATACCCTCAAAGTGAGCCATATCTAACTTTTCCACAGCACGACGAATTGCTGTTTGGGCTTTTTCCCAAGCTTCATCAGAACCAATATACTTATCGCTGGCTGGATCGCGGAAGCTCAGTCTGGCTTTAAAGTTCTTCAGTTGCAAACTCTTAAACACTGACAAAGTTAAATCCACAACGTTGAGAAATTCTGTCTCCAGTTGTTCTGGTGTCACAAATAAGTGAGAGTCATCCACTGTGAAACCACGCACTCGCGTTAAGCCACCCAATTCGCCAGATTGTTCGTAGCGGTAAACAGTGCCAAATTCTGCTAATCGCATCGGTAGTTCCCGATAAGATCGCAACTCGCTCTTATATATTTGGATATGGAAAGGACAATTCATCGGCTTGAGGGCGTAGCCTATTTCCTGACTCGCTGCTTCTTCATCCTCTGCCATCAAAGGAAACATATCCTCTTTATATTTTTGCCAGTGCCCAGAAGTTTTAAATAAATCGACTCTGGCAATGTGTGGTGTCACCACAGGCAAATAACCTCGTTTTATTTGTTCTTGCTTGAGAAAGTCTTCCAAAAGACTCCGCAACAAAGTTCCCTTCGGCGTCCATAACGGTAATCCCGGTCCAACTAAGTCGGAAAATATAAACAGTCCTAATTCCTTACCCAGTTTCCGGTGATCGCGACGCAACGCTTCTTCTTTGCGTCGCTTGTACTCAGCAAGTTGTTCTGGCGTTTCCCAAGCAGTAGCGTAGATGCGTTGCAGTTGCGCTTTAGTTTCATCGCCGCGCCAGTAAGCGCCAGCGACACTTTCCAATTCTAGAGCTTTTGGGTTAAGTTCTTTAATGTTCTCTAAATGAGGACCAGCACACAAATCCCACCATTCATCCCCCAAATGATAGATTGTGATGGGTTCTTCTTTAATATCTCCTAAAACTTCTAACTTGTATGGTTCGTTAATTTGCTTAATCCTGCGTTCGGCTTCTTCGCGACTGACTTGTTCCCGAATCACTGGTAATTTACGATTAATAATCTTCACCATTTCTTTATAAATTGCTTTGAGATCTTTATCCGTAAATGGTTCTGGATTATCAAAGTCATAGTAAAATCCGTTCTCAATCCAAGGACCAATTGTCACTTGCGCCTTGGGAAACAGCTTTTGTACTGCCATCGCCATCACATGGGAAGCGGTGTGGCGAATTTTTTTTAAATTCTCTGACTCGCTGGTACGCGGCAGAGAAATTTTTTCAGGTTGTTCTAGCTGATTATCAGATAATTTTGGCGACGGCGGCTGCTGAACCATGAGCGAAGAAATTGCTTACTTGTGATTTCTTTATATTATCGTTTGCACTCCTCTTAACAAATCCACAACACACTATCTACATACGACCAGCGACATGCCATTTCCTACTTACCTTTAAGATTTGTTTGTATGTAATTTAAAATACATGTGTTTTGGGGATCGCCAGCAACTCTACTTCCTGTCTCTAGAAGATTTATGAGATCCCCCCTAAGACTGTATACAAAAAATGAGGAATTTACTATAATAGAAGTTCAGTAAATATTGTTACATAGTGATCCCAAGAGTTTCTGTGGAGAAAAAGAATGAATTAAATGTTAAGAAACGTAAGTAGAGCTAATATTAGATCAGAATATTATAAATATGCTTCTCATTTATGCGAAACTCAAATCTACCGGAGTCAGAGTTGCTAAGAACAGTTTTGCAACCACTGTTAGATGATTTTCAGTATTGGTTTGCGTCCTCTCGCGACCTTTTGGAAGCAGAGCAACTCTCATTTTTGAATCCAGAGGAGCAATCTAACTTGCTTTCACGAGTTAAGCAAGCGCAGGAGGAACTTCAAGCAGCAAAGATGCTGTTTAGTGCAACTGATGGACAAGTAGGGGTTGATATGGCAACGTTAATGCCTTGGCATAATTTGGTAACGGAATGCTGGAGTCTAGCAATGCGATTTCGTTCTCTCAAAGAGGTTTAATCAGTCGATTTTGTTATTGCTATCTCCGGCAACAGCAAAAAAAATATCAGAAAAAACCTTTAACAGCACAATAAGTCACCCAAAGCAATGTAAGCTACACCAAGTTAAAGATTTACAAACATTTACTAACGGCGCACGCGAAGTGCGTTAACCACTCAGCCTAACTGTGAATTAGGGAACAAGCTTAAAAAAGCTTTACAATACAAGGCTTTAAAATTTCTTACTTCTGGAGGAAAAAAATATGTTACACCTGCTTTATATTTTCGTTTTTACCATCCTTGCTTTTATAGCTGTGGGAAATTTGATCCGCAACCTGATCATGTTTAGTTTTGATCGAGAACGCACTTACCCACCAAATTCTTGGGAATCGGCAAATCAAGGCAACTATCCTTACTCTTCATCAAAAAAGCCATTTACACCTCATCCAGAATTATTAGATGCCACTGGTAATTTAATTAAAGAGCCCCTATTGGTCATGCGCTCTATCAACGTTGAAGATGCCCGCCAACAATTAGACTATTTGTACGAAGCTTCACCAGGACAAAAAGGCGAGAGTCAGGAAGAAGGTTGAATAATCAGAAATTTTAGATTTTGGATTTTGGATTCAATCCAAAATCCAAAATGAATGTTAAGCCTCAATAACAACCCGAAGATTGCCGCGTTTTTTAGCAACGCGACAAGCTGTCGTACCACCGGAACGCTCGAATTCCAAATCGAGAATGGTTGTACCGACACGCAAGTTCTGTAGCGACAGGCGAGTGATAGACTCGGGCAAAGTGGGGTCTATAATTCGCAAGCAGTTATTAGGAGCATCAGGGACTAAGTTGACAATTGTTTGCAGCAGCTGAAAAATACTGCCCGTAGCCCAAGCTTGAGGAGTACAAGCGACAGGATACTGTACTGGGGCATTATCACCACTGCGTTCGTAACCGCAGAAAAGTTCGGGAGGACGATGATAAGGCTGTCGATTAGTCATGTCAAACAAACCTTCAAAAAGTTCTAAGGCTTGATCGACTAAACCGAGCGATCGCAACCCCATAGCAATAAGCGAGTTGTCGTGGGGCCATACCGAACCAATGTGATAACCCATAGGATTGTAAGCTGGCGACAAACTGCTCAATGTACGAATACCCCAACCATTAAACATGTCAGGTGCTCGCAGTCGTTCTGCTACACTGTAAGCTTTTTCTGGTGTGAAAAGTCCTAAATGCAAACAATGACCAGGATTCGATGTAATACTATCAGCTTGGTTGCCATCTCCATCCAAAGCCAGAGCACAGAAATCTTGATCTTGAATCCAAAAGTCTCTGTTGAAACGAAGCTTGAGATTTCTGGCTTCTTCTTGCCAGCGATCTGACAAGTCAAGCCGCTTCTTCATTTTCGCTATTTCTGCAAGGCGTAATTTGGCAGCATAGACATAAGCTTGCACTTCACAAAGAGCAATTGCTCCAGAGGCAATCTCTCCTTTGCGATTGACAACACAATCACCAGAATCTTTCCAACCTTGGTTGATCAAACCTCGTTTGGATCTCAAAGAGTAAGTGAGATAACCTGTTTGTTTAATATTGCGATCAATCCAATCCATTGCGGCTAAAGCATTAGACCATAATTGCTCGAGAATTTCCAGATCGTGAGTCCAAGCATAGTATTCCGCATACAGCATCAACCACAAGGGAGTTGCATCAACCGTACCGTAATAGGGTGTATGGGGAATTTCGTGACAACGAGCCATTTCCCCCAACCGCAACTCGTGCAAAATTTTACCAGGCTCCTCTTCGCGCCACTCATCATCAGTTTTCCCTTGATATAACGCCAGTAGAATTAACGTTTCCTTGGCAATTTGGGGATTCAACATCAGAGTTTGGGAAGCAGTAATCAGCGAATCTCGACCAAATAATGTGGAAAACCACGGCACTCCCGCAGAGACAGTCTTGTGCTTGCCGAAAGACTGGCGCAACAAATACATATCTTGCTCAGCTCGTTCAACGGCACGGTTGAAAATACTTTTGTCTGAACGAATCTGTGTAATTTGTTGCACCCAGTTTTGCTCTTCCATCAACTCCCCAGCTTTAGCCTGTGCTAAGGTGACAGCAGCACTAACTGTGGAACTGGAATGATTGTTTGTCAGCATGTTTACCCTGTAGCCCAATTTTTGGGTTTCGTGGGAAGCAAGTTCTAGCCGCCAAACGGCTGTGTAGCCCTTGAAATAGTCGGGAGTTCGGTGCTGGAATTGGATGCGAGATTCCATCACCAAGTTGTCCAAACCTTGATAGGCAAGTGTTAAAGATTGTTCTCGTGCTGGTGCCTGATTCTGGCTAGACAAATTGTTATCGCCAGTCAGTATTCCTTCCTCAGGCGTTGGTTCTACAAGGCGTAAAAGTCTACCTCGGTTATTCCTGCCGAAACCTCTAACTTCAAACAAATCAACAAAATCTGCATCAAAGCTGATACTGAGTTCAAAGCTGATGGAGGTTGTGCTATAATTAGATACTTCTAATTCTTCAAAGAGAGCTCCGTTAAGCACAAGGTCTCGACGAATCCCTATAGTATCGGCTCTGAGACGGTCTTCAATCTTCGGATTAGTACACAAAATAGAGAGTGAAAAACCTTTGTCAGCAGTACTGCTAAGGAGTATAGGTGAATGTCCCTCTATTTGCAACTCTAAGCGGCTAATAAATCGTGTATCAGCGCAAAAAAGCCCCATACTTGGGTTACCATCGTTAAGCGAACAGCCAGAAATGTTACCTAAGGTGTCCGTAACAAAAAATAAATCGTCATCTTTAACCGTTAGTGTCGGCTGAGGTCTTTCACTTATGACACAAGGCCACTCGTAGATAGGTATTTGGTCTGCGGGAACAAAAGTTTTTCCCTCCAGAATCAGTTTTTCCGGTGTCATTAGCGAATCCGGTGTCATTAGCGATTATTCCCTATACAGGTCAGATTTTTTGCAGCTGGCGATGCCGAAGGCAATGGCTTAAGCCGTATCACATGAAGCTAGTTTGTAAAAGGTATGTAGTTGGTAGGGAGGAAGCACCGCAATGAATTATGATGCTTTAATAAATTCCACCAGAATACTCCATGCTTATGTTTTAGTATAAGTCATGAGTCATTTTTCATTTGGAAGAAGAAATTAGAACTGATAATAAGAGATGCAATGAGTGAGTTCTACGCCGCCACTCATTTTAGAGTCCCAAATCGCATGAATTGGTTCTTGCTCTTACGCAACTTAGCACTCACTCAGGATAATAACCTGAGTTCTGCCCTAAGTGTTCTGCGTTCTATCTTACTCAACCGAGGAGCTTGTATCCTTTTTCCACCCACCTTTTACTAACTACCACATTTTATCTATTAGTCAATAGAAAAGACGCTCTTCACAACTTTTTTGAGCCTTTAGCGCAAAAACTATGATAATCACATCTAGCGAGGAATAGGAGGTTGATACAACGCTTATCATCAAATCTTTATAAATATATATTTTCTACAAATTTTATAAATCTGAACATCATTGCTCTATAATCGCAGCCTAGTATTGTGGATTTTCAAAAAAACAATGTCGCCATCAAAAGCGTAATAAGAGTGCGAACTAGAAAGCTGGCATAGGCAAAATGTCTGGGGAGCATCCCAATTTGGCAGAAACACATTATTCGCGATGCTATCTCGCGAAT
>CALMVQ010000199.1 GCA_937873135.1 uncultured Scytonema sp.
TAGCACTTAGTCAAGGAATTGACATCGAAATTTCCAGGTGCAAGATATGAGTTTACTCCGGAGCGCTTGGACGCTTGCAACTTAGACTTTTTCAATTTTTAATTCCGAGTAGCGATACTAGTACAGCGGGCGCGTAAATAAAGCAACCATTTCAAACAGCCAGAAGCCTTGATTTATAACACTTTTGACTTTTGACTTTTGAATGAGTGACTTTCAAGGGAGCGGTACTAGTACAGAGCGGCGGAAATAACCCACCCATCTGAAATAGGTAAAAAGCTTATAAAATAAGTGTTCTTTCTTTTGACTTTTGACTTTTGACTTTTGCCTTGTTGTACTAGCTAGTTAGTTTAATGATATTTATTCTCATTACTTTGCTTTTTTCATATTTCTTTTGAATTCTTCCATACTAAACTATTGGCGTTCTACCTTCATGTGACAGTAGAGGGTGCGTGTTAGTGGGTTAAATCTAGCCTTGGACATTACCACCTTACAACATACAAGATTGTTAACAAATGATTTAGGATTGCGATAGACAAGGCTTCGATGAAGGTCCTAATTACAGTAATAATCAGTAAGCAAACTTACTTAATAGCCCTGAATTGACTGATAAGTGGCTAAACTAGATAAAATATAAAATCCATTTGGATTAATTTAATCGACTGTTATTATGTGGAATGCAACGCGGTCAGAGATCTGGATTTTCAGACCTATATCTTGATTATGGGGTATTTTTGACTATTATTAGATCCACTACTGTTTGCAGCAAAAAAAGACCAGACAATATCATGCTAAGTAAAAAAGTTCGCGTCCGAGAATATACCGTCAGAGCGCATACACGTACCATTTCCACCAGAGTATACAAATTCATCTGCCAATACTGCCATGCAGCAGTGGAAAGAGAGACTTTTGCCACTTGCTGTCCAAAATATGGAAATAAATGTAATGGAGTACAGAGTAAGTGTTTACGCACCAAGCAGTAACCATATCAGTTATCTATTATAAGTATATCGGTTAACAATTATTAGATACTGTTTACCGAGTGTTGATCACTTTTGAAGGAATATTTATGCTAATGCCACCTCCGCCCTCCCCACCTGATCATAGTAGAGAAATACTTGCCAAGTTAGCAGATTACTACCGTCAATTGGCAGAGTACCATGAAAGGTCTGCAGAAATTGCCGCCAAACAACTCTTCCATATAGAGGCATTATTGAATCCGATGCTTAGCCTCAATTCAGAAGCATCTGCTGACAGTCAAATTACCTTGTCTGCGCCTAAAAAACACAATATCGATAACGACAAGGGTGATCTTAACAATTTGGAGTCAGAACCGAACTCAGGTTTGTTTGTACCAACTGCTGAGCAGGTAGTTGAAGACACTCTCGAAAGTTTGGAGTCAGAACCGAACTCAGGTTTGTTTGTACCAACTGCTGAGCAGGTAGTTGAAGACACTCTCGAAAGTTTGGAGGCAGAACTGGAGTCCGGTTCGTTTGCACCAACTGCTGAGGAGCTAGCTGATGACACTCTCGAAAGTTTGGAGTCAGAACCTATTCATGATGAGTCTTCGGAAGCTGCTTTAATACAAGAGATGACAGCACATCAAGCCATTTCCAACATTTTAGAAGCTAACAAAGGCAAAATCTTGCAAATCGACTATTTAATCTGGGAGCTTTACGGGCAGATGAATGAAAAAGATCATATGTCAGTCAAGACTGAAGTAGAAAGAGTCCTCTCTCAAGGAGAGAAAGAAGGTTCTTGGTATGCGATTCCTGATTCTCCTGGTTGCTGGACTGTTGACCTAAGTTATTTTCCAGATTTAGCCTCGAACTTAACTAAAGTATCTTCCACTGCTAAAAAGTCTTCTACGAAAAAGAAAACTAGCAATACCAATAATAAGTCTCCACAAGCACGTCTTACTTACTCACGCTTGCCTTATTCCCCTAAGTTAGAGCAATATGTTACCTTGACAGCAGCCTTAGCACAGATCCTTCAAGAAAGTTATCCTCAGGCGATGAACATTGATGCTATTTTGCAGTGGTTTTATCCGGAGGGCTTATCTTCATCTGAGCGCAAACAAGCACGCGCATCTATCAACGATATGTTAAACAAAGGCAGTGGTTATAAAGGCTGGAAGCGAGTCAAAGCAGGGCAATATATGTGGGATGCTCCTGTTCCATCCAGTCGCCGCTAAGGGTTGCCGTTTAGTTGACAGCAATTTTCAGGTAAAGTCTGCGGGAGAGAAGTTTCTCTCCCGCGAGCTTTACGTAAATAGACCACAGTCATAGGGGCTCACGCCCGCTCTCACGGGGACTGCGATCTACTCACTCTTTCTAGACGCTGCCTTGAACGTAGCGATTGAACTCGACCATAAGAGCCCAAATTTCTCCTTCGCTCTGAGTTCTCAATAGTTCTGGTACAATTTCCGCATTCAAGTCGTGATTGTCATTAGCACTCTCCTAAGGTATTTGTCCTGCCAGCTCCAAGACCTGTGGATTTCCTGGTATTGGTATTACCAAAAGACAACTGTGTAACATGATACCTCGTCCCTTGCCGTCTCCGATATGTCCTAATCCCTTGACGCTTCGATGCTGTGTATAGTCGAGTTCTGACGTGACTTGGATGAATAAAACAACGTTGGCTGGGCTGTTTTGCGCCAAGGCTCTTGTTGCTGTAGTATGAGGTTTGATCAACTCGGTGTGAGTGACATCTTATTTTGGTAGTGTTAGTAGCTCTTAGTCGTTATTAGCAGCTTTTTTAAAGGTGTAACTATATATTACAGTTTAACTTGTGCGTGTGAGGGATTTAACTTTGTATTTAGACAAGCCACAACTTTGGCTAAAAATTCCTTTCTTGTCCTTGATCGGTGCAATATCGTTTCTGGCATTTAGCCTGAATGTTGTTGGCGCTAGGGCGCAAGTAGTTCGAGACTATCACCCGATTCCCTTAGTCATTGGTTCTCAGGTCAAAAATACGCTCTCGGATAAAGATATTCCTACAGGTCAAGGAGGATTTGCCCGAGATTACATTTTGAATTTGAAAGTAGGTGACCAAATCTTGATTGAATTGAAATCGGATAAATTTGACACTTTAGTTACCCTAATAGGTGCTAATGGTACAACAGTAGCAGAAAACGATGATGGTCCTGGTGGCACAACCGACTCTCTCCTGTTTGCCCGGATTGTTAAGTCTGGTAATTACGTCGTGCGGGTAAGTGCCTTTGGTAAAACAGGAGGTGGTCCGTTTACCCTTAAGGTGACACGAGTGATCGAAGAGAGAGGAAGAGGGGGGACAAGGGAGAAGGGCAGATAAACCAGAGGGGGAGGCAATACGGTTCGGATA
>CALMVQ010000200.1 GCA_937873135.1 uncultured Scytonema sp.
TAGACAATTAAAAGGTGTAAAGGGTTAAAGCCAGTGTTGTTTAGATATGCCGACCGTTGAATTTTGTCAAGGCACACATCACCCAGTTTTCTGGAGGCTAGAGATGAGCAAAGTTCTTGTTATTGATACTCTCAAGCAACCCTTAGATCCAATACATCCAGCAAGAGCAAGACAGTTATTAAGAAATGGGCAAGCCGCAGTCTTCCGGCGCTTTCCATTTACTGTTGTATTGAAGAAATTATCATCAAATCAAACAGTTCAACCTTTAAGAATCAAGATTGATCCTGGGGCGAAGGTAACAGGTATTGCTGTCGTCAACGATACTAGTGGCGAAGTTGTCTGGGCAGGAGAATTACAGCATCGCGGTTTTGCAATTAGGGAATCTCTAACTTCCCGTCAATCATGCCGCACCGATAAATATGGCTTTCCTAATCGCCATTGTGCTAGGAAGAAAGTTCTTTTCGGCTTTCAAACAGGTGATATCGTTAAAGCTATTGTCACTAATGGTAAAAAAGTTGGAACCTATACTGGTAGAATTGCTGTTCGGGCAACTGGTAGCTTTAATATTTCAGCTAAAGCTCACCTAATTCAAGGAATTTCGCATCGTTTTTGTAAAATTATTCATCGCAAAGATGGATATGGCTACGCTTGTTAAAACAAGCGTGAAGTCTGCCGGACAGAGGATTCTGGTAGGCTCGCTTCACGTTCGTTTTTCCTCCGCGAGTTAAAACTACGTGGTTTCCAAACGTATCGAGGATGTTCAGATGAAGACAGGGGATATAAAAAAAGTATTGGGTAAACCGCTAAACAGAGTCGATGGACATTTGAAAGTGACTGGCGGTGCACGTTACTCGGCTGAGTTTCCGGTTGCCAAGCTTGCCTATGGGGTGACGATTCAAAGCACGATCGCCAAAGGTAAGATTATCCAAATTGATACACGGGCGGCGGAGCAGCTACCCGGTGTACTGGCAGTCATTACCCACCTTAACGCACCCAAGGCGTTTGGCGACAAAGGAGGGGGTCGCAAGCTGCAAGTGCTGCAAGATAACATTGTACTTTATAGCGGTCAGCATATTGGTGTTGTGGTTGCGGATACCTTTGAACGCGCCATGCAAGCTGCCTCCAGAGTGCAAGTTCGCTATGAGGAAGAGAAGCCGACGCTGAATATGAAGGACAACCTTACGAATGCATACGTGCCGCAAGGTAAAGTTCCCAGAAACCAGCCGCCCGATAAGTCTCATGGCAATGTCAGCCAAGGACTAGAGACGGCGGCTGTCCGCGTCGAGCAAACTTATACCACCCCTGTGGAAAATCACAATCCAATGGAGCCTCATGCGACAACAGCAGTTTGGCAGGAGGAGCAATTGCTGCTGTATGACGCCACTCAAGGAATCTTTCAGTGTCAAGAAAAAGTTGCGGGAGTATTGGGGATTGAGCCAGCTAATGTCCGCATTATGTCTTACTATGTGGGCGGTGGTTTCGGCTGCAAAGGATCGGCTTGGTCACATGTACCTCTAGCGGCAATGGCGGCACGGCAGGTTAATCGCCCGGTTAAACTGGTACTGGGACGGATACAAATGTATGGTCCTGTAGGCTTTCGACCGGAGACAATTCAACAGGTTTCTCTCGGTGCAACCCGCGAGGGCAAATTGACCGCACTCCGACACTCTGGGACGTCGCAGACTTCAACTTTTGATGAGTTTATCGAACCTGTGGCGAAAACAGCACGCATGATCTACGCTTGCCCAAATATCGAAACCAGCCACCGTCTGGTTCGCCTGAATGAGGGTACACCAACTTTCATGCGTGCTCCAGGAGAAGCTTCAGGCTCGTTCGCCTTGGAATCGGCAATGGACGAACTGGCTTATGCGCTGAACATCGATCCTATCGAACTGCGTCTGCGTAATTATGCTGAGGTTGATCCTGACAAAGGACTACCTTGGTCGAGCAAGTCACTTAGACAGTGTTACAAACTGGGAGCTTCACGGTTTGGCTGGCAAAAGCGCAATCCCAAGCCCCGTTCGATGCGGGATGGCAATTATTTGGTCGGCTGGGGTATGGCGACGGCTACATACCCCACCAATCGTTCTCCAGCATCGGCGATCGCCCAAATTATGGCAGATGGTACAGCCGTTGTCCGGACTGGCTCGCAGGATATTGGTACGGGAACCTATACTGTAATGACTCAGGTTGCTGCTGAAGCACTTGGCATACCAGTTAACAAAATCCGCATCGAGTTGGGTGATACAACTTTACCACAAACACCCGTTTCCGGTGGTTCACAAACAGCCGCTAGTGTAGGCTCATCCGTGCATTTGGCGGGAACTGAAGCTCGCAGTAAGCTGATGCAATTGGCACTTGCTGATCAAAAATCGCCGCTTTATGGCTCAAATGCCGAGGAGATAATTGCTCAGGATGGAAGCTTTTTCTTAAAGAATAAATCGTCTGCAACTGAAACTTATGGGGAAATTCTGGCACGGCATGGATTGAAAATGATTGAAGCACGTGCGGATGCCAAGCCTGGAGAGGAAAAAGAGAAGTATTCAATGCATTCGTTTGGCGCACAGTTTGCAGAAGTGCGCGTTGAACCTGATTTAGGCGAGGTGCGAGTAACGCGCTGGGTGGGAGCCTATGGTGTTGGACGCTTACTCAATGCGAAAACAGCCAATAGTCAACTCGTCGGTGGGATTGTCTATGGCATCGGCATGGCGCTAATGGAACACACTGTAATTGACCCTCATCGAGGACGTATTGTCAACGCTGATTTAGCTGAATATCATGTGCCAGTAAATGCAGACGTTCCTGCAATTGAGGTGTTGTTCGTCGATGAACACGATCCATACGTCAACCCGCTAGGTGTCAAGGGAATTGGTGAAATTGGCATTACAGGAACTGCTGCGGCGATCGCCAACGCTGTCTATCATGCCACAGGCAAGCGCATCCGCGATTTGCCAATTACACTTGACAAGCTTTTGTGACTGATTTAGTACGGCATAACTTCACTTAACAGCATGGGTTGGAAAGGTAACGTCACTGTTACTCCCGCACAGTTTGTCATTGTCAAGCGTCCACCTTATTCGCGTCGTCAGCTTCATCTGATTGTTCCTGCTAAAGGTGGTGTAAGGCGCAAATATGGCGGGACTGTTACCCGTCACTCTTTACAGCAAGGGGGATTACGTTGAAGCGACTCAAGGAAACAAGACATACCGTGGCTGGGTGAGTGGTGATACTGAGAGAGCGGTTTCTGTTTCTGATCACAACTGGAAGCGGTTAGGTCAGTTCAGTAAAAATAAAGTTCGGTTGTTACAGCGTTCAACCGGATTGATTACGCTTGTTTTAACAAGCGCAAAGTCTGCCGGACAGAGTCTTCTGGTAGGCTCGCTTTGCGTTCATGTTTCCTCCGTGGGCTGAAGCCACACGGTTTCCACATGTATCGGAGATTTTTAGATGAACGAATTACAAGCAGTTTTAGAAGCCTTTCAGTCAAGTCAAAAAAGTGGTGAAACGGCTTTTCTCGCTACGGTCGTCAAAACTCAAGGTTCAACCTATCGGCATCCGGGTGCCAAAATGTTGATGACAAATACAGGTAAAACTGTGGGAACAATTAGTGCCGGGTGCTTAGAAAATGATATATTTGAGTATACTCACCAACAAATGTCAGATAAAGAGACAATTGTTGTTACCTATGATAACACCGCCTCTAACGATATTTTGTGGGGCTTTGGTCTAGGCTGTAATGGTATAGTGCAAGTTCTCATCGAACGTCTTGATTGGGATTGCACACCGAATCTAGTCGCCTTTATACAAGAGTGCTTGAGTAACAAGCATTTGGGTATTATTGCTACAGTTTTTGCGCTAAAAGGTACGGTCGATGCGAAAATCGGGTCACGCTTGCTGCTATATCCTAATGGGCATATTATCACTAACATTCAAGATACACACTTAACTGAATCTTTGATTGCTGATGCTCAAGCAGCCCAAGTTAATCAACACTCAAGCATAAATAACTATCAGTTACCGTTTGGAAGCGCCGAAATTTTTATCGAAGTTATTTTACCACCTACACATTTGGTCATATTTGGCGCAGGTCATGATGTTGTGCCCGTAGTACAGTTTGCTCAAGTATTAGGTTGGCAAGTTACTGTAGTTGATTGTCGAGCTTCGGAGGCAACTAGAGGGCGCTTTCCAATGAGTTGTGACGTGATTCTTAGCCGCAGAGAAATTCTACATCAACAAGTATTCATCGATGCCAATACAGTAGCTGTTATAATGACGCATAATTACCTTGATGACTTAGAAATTTTGAAGATAGTGCTAAACTCTGCTGCATCCTACCTTGGTCTTTTAGGTCCAAAATATCGCAAAGAAAAATTGCTTCAAGATTTACTTACCCAAGGAATAGTCTGCACTAGTAACCAATTAGAAAGATTGCACAGTCCGATTGGTATTGATATTGGAGCAGATACACCAGAAGAAATAGCGCTGGCGATCATTGCTGAAATTCAGGCAGTGCTGAGTAACCGTAATAGTGGTTTTTTGAGAAATCGCAATCAACCAATTCACCAATGTGATAAAGGTAACTTGAATTTGCTACTTGCTACATAATTTTCATTTATGGTAATGACTACTCAGCAAACAGAAGAAAAACCAAGCATAGCCATTATGATTCTTGCTGCTGGTGCATCTACTCGTATGGGTAGAGCAAAACAACTGTTGCTCTATCAGGGACGTACTCTCGTGCAGTACATTACAGAAGTGGCGATCGCTTCAGTCTGTGAACCTGTACTGGTGGTACTTGGGGCATATGCACAACAGATTCGTCCCCTACTCAACCAACTTCCTATTACAGTCGTTGAGAACTTAAATTGGGCTTGTGGAATGAGTAGTTCAATTAATAGTGGTATTCTATTCTTGAACAGTCTTCCTCAAAAAATTGAAGCAGTAGTTATCGTACTTTGCGATCAACCATTTCTGTCTGACCAAATTATTAATCAACTCGTTAATGCATATTATTTGACAAAAAAACCCATTATCGCTTGTAAATATGCGGATACAATAGGCGTGCCTGCTCTATTTAGTCAGGTATTTTTTTCAGAACTTGCAGCTTTGAAACAAAGCTCAGGAGCCAAAAAAGTTATTAATAATAACCTTAATCAAGTATTTTCCGTACCTTTTCCCCAAGGAAATATTGATATTGATACGCCAAACGATTACGAACAATTGCTGTACCATTCAGAATATTAGCAATTCAAATGAATTCTGATACAGATCTGATTCTGTATCGAGTAAACCCCTCTCCAACCCGAAGCAAGTCATCGGCGAGGGTATCCGTTCTTGGCGGTTGGAGTTTTTTACAAGAATGCAAATGAAAACAGCCATATGTATGGGTATATTAGAATACAATAAAAGCAGTAATAAGTTTGTAATCTTTATACGTACATTGGTATGAAAAGAATTGAAGTTGAGCAAAGAACGATTTTTGTTGGGTTAGCAGGTAGTCACGGCTATGGATTAAATCGACCTGATTCAGATTATGATTATAGAGGAGTGTTTATTGCGCCCAAACGCTACTATTTAGGATTTGATGACATTGAACAAAAAGATAGTGGCTGGGATGAAGAAGGAATATTTCCGTTTCTTGATAACAATAAAGATACGGTTATCTACGAATTAAGAAAAATTATCCAGCTATTGTCAGCAGGAAATCCCAATGTTTTAGAATTGCTGTGGTTAAATGAATATCCTATCTTGACTTCAGTTGGACAGCACTTAATTAACCATAGACAAATATTTTTAAGTAAGAAGGTAAAGCATACTTATTCTGGCTATGCTTTTGCCCAAATAAAAAAGATGGAAACTCATCGCAAGTGGTTGTTGAATCCACCACACAAGAAACCGTTGCCATCTGATTTTGGGATAGAGGATGAAGTGCCATTAATTAAAGATGAATTAAACGCTTTTCTAGAATATCTTTATCTTTTAATTAGAGAACGAATTGAGTTTTTAGAAGAAGCAGAACAGTTGTATAAATTGCTGACTGCTGATATAGACTTTAAAGGAGTATTGAAACAATATACTATACCAGATGAAGCTTTGAGCTATACACAAAAGTTAACAAACAGTCGCAAGGACTTTATACGTTTGCTTCAGAAAAGTCAAAGCTATCAAGGAGCTTTAAGAGAATGGAAGGCTTACCAATCTTGGCGAGAAAATAGAAACCCTGCAAGGGCAGAAATGGAGAAAAAGTCAGGCTTTGATCTCAAGCATGGGATGCACTGCATTAGATTACTCCGAAGTGGACTGGAAATATTGCGACAAAGTGAGGTGATTGTAGATAGGAGAAGAATTGGTGATGCTGAAGATCTAAAAGCCATCCTCAAAGGCGATTATTCTTATGAACAGGTGATGAAAATGGCTGATAATTTAGTTGTCGAAATGGAAAAGGTTTACAAAGAATCGGCTCTACCTCACCAACCTAACTTGGAGGAAATTAATGAATTGTGTATAGAGTTAGTGGAAATGCAAGGATGGAGTAAGGAGTGAAAAAATATCTACTAACAACTAACTCATTAAAAATTTTGCAGCAAGTCAGCAAAACCATAAATACTGACGAGTAGCAGTAGCAATGCTGTGAATTGAGTGATTCGCGTTTGATGTGAAGGAGCGATCGCTTCTCTTACCAAGATGGAAATAGATGCTCCAATGACAAGGCTCAAACCTAAAATCATGTAAGGCTTCTGTGTTGGTATAAATGTAGAAATAGCCAACATTGCTAACGCCACCATGAGCATCAATAGCTCTATAAACTGAGGTGGGTTGTATTGGCTATATAAGACAAAGGTGTTTAACCAAAAGCGCCAAAATCTCATAATATATCCTCTGGAACAAGGGGGTGGGGAATAATTAAAAATGCAAAATTAAAAATTAAAAATGAAGAACTCCTCTTTTTAATTTTTAATTTTTAATTTTTAATTCTTTCCTAACTCCTAACTCCTAACTTTTGACCCGTTCCGTTTTGTGTGGCATCTGTCGAGGTTAGTTCGACGCCAAAGACACGGCTGAAGGCTTTTTCTACTTTATAGCCAGAATCCATTGATTCTAAAGGGTCTTTTCGCAATCTATGACGCAGACATAGAGTCATCACGCGGCGGATATCATCAAGCGTGACTTCGGTACGATTTTCAAAAGCAGCTAAGGCTTTAGCGGCGCGGTTGCTAACGATATCACCTCGCAAGCCATCCACATCAAGATCTGAACAAACTTCGGAAATTTTCACCCGGTTTTCGTAGTCGATTGTGACTGATGGCAAAAGCTGTTGAGACTTGATGATTTGCTGTTGCAGTTCTTCTTGCTGTTGTTTGTATTTTTCGACAAATGCTAGCGGCTCTTGGTCAAATTCCGAGCGTTGCTCAACGATTTGCACTCGTAAGGCAGGTTCTTTCACAGTGTGAATTTCTGCGTGCATCCCAAAGCGATCAAGAAGTTGGGGACGCAGTTCACCTTCTTCTGGGTTACCAGAACCAACGAGAACGAAACGTGCCGGATGACGAATAGAAATACCTTCCCGTTCTACTGTATTCCAACCACTGGCAGCAGAGTCAAGGAGTACATCTACTAAGTGATCATCAAGCAAGTTGACTTCATCTACATAAAGAATACCCCGATTAGCTTTTGCCAGTAGTCCCGGTTCAAAGGCTTTTACACCTTCAGATAAAGCTTTTTCAATGTCTATAGTGCCGCAAACACGGTCTTCTGTTGCTCCTAGCGGTAAATCTACCATTTGAACTTTCCGTAGAACTACAGGAATCTCCGCTTCAAGCTCTAACTGTTGACGGACTTCATCGCTCATCAAATCCGGATCGCTGGGATCGCTATTGAATGGATCGTTGGCGACAATGGGGATTTCTGGGAGCAAGTCAGCTAACGCCCGGATAGTTGTGGATTTGCCAGTACCGCGATCGCCCATAATCATTACACCACCAATTTTGGGGTCAATCACGTTCAACAGCAACGCCAGTTTCATTTCTTCTTGACCGACAATTGCTGTAAATGGAAATACTACGCGACGCGCACTTACCTTGGCTTTAGCAGTAGGACTCACGCTTATTACCTTATCAATATTTCTTTTATTACCGTTTCTTATTGTGCCATAGGAGGGGTATGAGGGATGACTCCCATGAGTTCGATTGAGAGGGGAATTTAAATAATCACCGAACAATTGAGTATAATTGTAGTCAATCTACGTATAAGTCATGAGCTAAATAATGTGAGACTCAACTGATGAGCAAATTAGTGCTGCTAAAAAATGGTGATTTCTTTGATGAAATGGAGCTACAGTTTCAGATTTTCATAGCGACTTTGAATCAAAAATGGCTCGTACCTGATCAGGTAATGGGTAAGATCCGCATTTCAGGATGTGATTGCGATCCCGCTTTTTTGTTTGATACTATCGAGTCTCTGTTCCATATGGGTTATCTTACCAGAGATTGGCTAAACAAATCTAACTGCTATGGATACATGATTACCAAAAATGGAGTCTCAAGACAGATTTTTCTCATAGAGTATTTCAAAAGCTTACGCGCTGATCAGCGCAGGTCTTAAAAGTCAAAAATATAACAGGTTTTTTCTGCGGTTGTGTTGCCTTAAGGAAAATCTTAGAGCATCATGTAGTTTACCGCAAAAAAACCTCACGATGTAAACAAATGTTGAGGGGCTGTGAAATCTACTCATAACTAATAACCCAGTTGCCGGTTATCAATCTCTGGGTGCTTTTGCTCCGAAGAATCGTGCAATCACTCAGACTGGAGTTTAAGCTAAAAGTTGGTCTCACTCCTACAACAGTTCAAATATGCTAAAAGGTGGAGAGCAAGTACAGGTATAAAAAAATGAATGGGAGTCTGTGGTTGTTGCCTGTATCCTGGCAACATTCAGCTTTACCGAAAACGTGGGGACACATTAAGCCATAAAAAACGAGCAAACCTTCTCAAAAAAAGCGATCTTGTTGAGAACAATATCAATAATTAGGAGCGCTCTATTCATATACCAAGGAATTTTAGCTTTATGAATAGTCTTATTGACTTGCAGATACTACTTGTCGATTCACCTATCGGTACTGTTTTACCTCGTTTTTGTCAGAGGATCAAAACAGGTACGCGGAATGTGGGTTCTGAACTTCAGTGCTTTGTCCTGCGAGAAACTTTATGTATTATTATATACATATAAGTGGCGATCGCACATTCTGTGAGCTTTGTACTGCCATCGACGTCCTAATATAATATTCAAATATCGATAGCGCGAGTCCAAAACTGAAAGGTTTTGTTACCAATCAATTGACTTTCCTCATCATAGACTTGTTTCAAGCATTGATAGAATGCTTGTGCATAACTTGAAGATCCCAATATCATTAAGCACTTGAGAATACGAGTAATGCGAAGGTAGTTATGATTTCCTAAATTTATCCATTTTGGCTTGCGAATTGCATAGTCTTCTGCTTTCGTTACAACATAAAGACCATCATTGTTAGTGTTGCCTTGCAGTCCGTAGAACTTCAGCATAACATCTAAAGATTGTAACAAGTTCTTCTGAAGGCGATTATTAGTCCAGAAGTTTTGAATCACTTCATTGTTAAGGCTATAGGAATCATATTTGATTTCTGAAAAAAACTACGAGATAATACGTAGTGAT
>CALMVQ010000201.1 GCA_937873135.1 uncultured Scytonema sp.
ACATAGTAGATTTTAGTACTTGTTACTAGATTTTACCGGGTTAAATGGTATCCGTCCACCGTCATTGCTAAATACATTGGACAAATGACAAATAATCAAGGACAAAAATGCAATTTGACGTCATAGTCATTGGCTCTGGAATTGGTGGTTTAGTGACAGCGACTCAACTGGCAGCTAAAGGTGCTGAGGTACTGGTGTTAGAACGCTATCTTATTCCAGGTGGGAGTGCTGGTTCCTTTGAACGACAAGGCTATCGCTTCGATGTTGGAGCATCGATGATTTTCGGATTTGGACAGAATGGAACCACCAATTTACTCTCTCGCGCCTTGGAAGCTGTTAACGTCAGCTTGGAGGTGATTCCCGATCCGGTGCAGATTCACTACCATCTGCCCAACGACCTTAACCTCAAAGTTGACCGAGATTATGAAAAATTTTTACAAAATCTGACAGCATATTTTCCTCATGAGAGGCAAGGAATTCGCCGATTTTATGACGAATGCTGGAAAGTTTTTAACAGCCTCAACAGCATGGATTTGCTGTCCCTGGAAGAACCTCGGTATTTGATGCGGCAATTTTTCCAGCACCCTCTAGAGTGTCTCAATTTGATGAAATATCTACCGCAAAATGTGGGAGATGTGGCGCGAACTTATATCAAAGACCCGCAGTTATTGAAATTTATCGATATGGAGTGTTATTGCTGGTCGGTGGTTCCCGCCGACATGACACCGACGATCAATGCGGGAATGGTGTTCTCTGACAGGCACTATGGAGCAGTTAACTACCCTAAAGGAGGGGTAGGACAAATTGCCCAAAAACTGGTAGAAGGACTTGTTCGATTTGGAGGCAAGATTCAATATCAAGCCAGAGTTACGAAAATTATTATAGAAAATAAAAAAGCCGTCGGTGTACAACTGGCTAACGGTCAAATCTATCACGCTCAACGTATTGTTTCCAATGCAACACGTTGGGATACTTTTGAGAATTTGCTACCAAAAGAAGAAATACCGATAATTGAGAAAAAATGGCAGAATCGCTATCAAAAATCTCCGAGTTTTCTGAGTTTGCACATGGGAGTCAAGGCGTCTGTTTTGCCTAACGAGACAGAGTGTCACCATATCTTGTTAGAAGAGTGGGAAAAAATGGTAGACCCAGAAGGTACAGTTTTTATATCAATTCCCACGTTACTTGACCCAAATTTAGCGCCAACAGGGTATCACATCATCCATAGCTTTACCCCTCACTGGTTTGCAGATTGGCAGGGATTTTCTGCAAGTGAGTATGAAGCGAAGAAAGAAGAAGCAGCAGGGCGGATAATCAACCGACTTGAGAGGATAATTCCAGGATTAGATGCAGGGTTAGATTATTTGGAAGTAGGAACCCCCCGCACCCATCGCCGCTTTTTAGGTCGCGAAGACGGTACTTACGGTCCAATTCCCCGCAGAAAGTTGCGGGGGTTATTGGGGATGCCATTTAATAGAACAGCTATTCCCAGACTCTACTGTGTAGGTGATAGTACCTTTCCGGGTCAGGGATTAAATGCCGTAGCGTTTTCCGGGTTTGCCTGCGCCCACCGCATTGCAGTGGATTTAGGATTTTCAGGTTGAGTTCCCTGGCTAGGAAGAAGTGCGATCGCACTCTCGTTGCACTACTCCCAAAAGCGCTCGTGTCAGATT
>CALMVQ010000202.1 GCA_937873135.1 uncultured Scytonema sp.
ATTCGCGAGATAGCCTCGCGA
Source organism: uncultured Scytonema sp. (assembly GCA_937873135.1). Lineage (GTDB taxonomy): Bacteria > Cyanobacteriota > Cyanobacteriia > Cyanobacteriales > Nostocaceae > Rhizonema. Next base: position 22 of record CALMVQ010000202.1, read on the forward strand.
ATAATGTGTTTTCTCCAAATTGGGATGCTCCCCACTAACAGTTAGTGCGTCTTTACATCTCCTAACTCCTAACAGGAACTTCAATATAGAATTCAGTGCCCATGCCTGGTTTTGTTTTATAAGATAGAGTACCTTTATGCTTATCAACGATAATTTGATAGCTGATTGAAAGTCCTAATCCTGTCCCTTTTCCTGTAGGCTTGCTTGTAAAAAATGGCTCGAATATCCGTTTTTGAATTGCTTCTGGAATTCCCGCTCCGTTATCAGTAATTTTGACTACAATGTTATTCTGACGTAATTCAGTACGAATCCAAATTTGTCCTTTACTCTTTGCGACTAGTGGCGACTGACTGTTGAGAAATGACTCTTCGATAGCGTCCACAGAATTATTTAAAATATTCATAAAAACTTGATTCAGTTGTGCAGCATAACATTCTACATCTGGAAGGTTACCGTACTCTTTAATAATTTGAATTTCCGGACGTTGTGCTTTATGCTTAAGTCGATGCTGCAAGATTAGGAGAGTGTTATCAATACCTTCATGGATATTAGCAGGTTTTTTTTCGGCTTCATCTAATCGAGAGAAATTGCGTAAAGATTGAACAATCTGGATGATACGCTCAGCACCCATTTGCATCGAAGATATTACCTTTGGCAAATCTTCAGCCAAAAAATTCACATCTATTACTTCAGCTTGATGTTGAATTTCCGCATTGGGGTTGCGCTCGTGATGTTGGTAAAGACAGAGCAAGTTAAGTAGGTCTTTAACATAAATGCTGACATGGTTGAGATTCCCATAAATAAAGTTGAGAGGATTATTTATTTCATGGGCTATACCAGCAATGAGTTGACCTAGACTCGACATTTTTTCACTTTGAATGAGTTGGACTTGAGTCTGTCGCAGTTTCTTCAAAATTTGAGTTAACCTTTGATTGGTACCGCGTAGAACCTTTTCTGTCTCGTAACGTTGGTGAATCTGGTATTTTAATCTGGCTAAATTAATTCGTAGTTCTATTTGGCTGATCACTTGACGACTCAGCGCTTGCAATGCTGCAATCTTTTCTGGACTGAGATCTCGTGGCACAAAATCAATCACACATAAGGTCCCGAGGACAAACCCATCAGGCGTAATCAACGGTGCGCCTGCATAAAATCGAATATTGGGAGTGGATGTCACAAACGGGTTAGTCGCAAAGCGCTCATCTTCTAAAGTATTAGGCACAATCATGACCTTGTCAGGTTGAGATAATGCATGAGCGCAGAATGACAATTCTCTGGCAATTTCTGTTACTTCCAAACCAACTCTTGACTTAACCCATTGCCGACTGGCATCGACTAAACTGACAAAAGCAATAGGGGTGCCGCAAACATAAGCTGCCAAAGCAGTCAAATCATCGAATGGTTGTTCGGCATCTGTATCCAGAATTTGGTATTGCTGAAGTTTCGTAAGCCTATCTTGCTCATTTAAAGGCAGTGGTGGTTGTTGGATTGGCAGCATAAATACTTTTTGAGAAGAACTAAGAATATCCCCACGGATTTGGATGCGCGGATGCGTGCGGAAAGTTGCGCCCGTAGCCAGAGCCGCTTCTTTGGCAGGTTTCCCGCTCAATCATGCGAGGATCACTTCGGTTTCCTTCCAGTTGTGGCAAACTTCCCAAGACAGATTTTAAATTGTCCCTACCAATTTAGGGGCAAATTTAATTTTTTTAGCCAATTAAAATACATTTGTACTCAACTCGCCACCCAATCCTACAAAACTCATTAGAAGAACTCTGTTGTTATCACTCCGCAGCCAGGAATACATCCCCATTACACTCGTCTGTGATCCAGATGTGGACGCTCTCAAGTAAAAGCACCAAAGCAGATGAAAATGAATTTTATCAATAATAGGACTTACGCAAACTCTACTCATTCTTGGCGTACAAGAGCGTCTTGGCGGTTCAATAAATTAAGCCTTTTGGCAACTTTTGCGTAAGTCCTACATAAAATAAAAAATTGCGCTTGTTCCTAGCAGAGCAGTCCTAAGTACTTTTTTTCATCATGTTCGAGAGCGATTACCTTACAGGGATTACTATAACTTATGTGACATTGAAAACAGGATAAATACGCAATATTTTTTTTCGCAAGGCAGTATTTTCTGTGATATACTAAAAGAGTTGTCTAAACTCGCACATTCAGGAATTCGGGTGTTTCTTGTTCTAGAAATACACCTGGATGGAGGTTTAACCCGAATAGGAGAAAAAATATGCCGGTTGTTTCATTGGCTCAGATGATGGAGTCAGGGGTTCACTTTGGGCATCAAACCCGCAGGTGGAATCCAAAAATGTCCCCCTATATTTACACTTCCCGCAATGGAGTACACATCATTGACTTGGTGCAGACGGCCCAGTTAATGGAAGAAGCATATGATTATATGCGATCGCAAGCAGAAGCTGGCAAGAAATTTCTGTTTGTGGGCACGAAGAGGCAAGCAGCAGGAATCATTGCCCAAGAAGCGGCACGTTGTGGCTCCCACTACATTAATCAACGCTGGTTGGGAGGAATGCTGACTAACTGGGCCACCATAAAAACTCGTGCAGACAGACTCAAAGACTTGGAACGTCGGGAAGAAACAGGCGCTTTAGATTTATTGCCGAAAAAAGAAGCGTCAATGCTGCGTCGGGAAATGGCAAAGCTTCAGAAATACTTAGGCGGTATCAAAACTATGCGGAAAGTTCCTGACATAGTGGTGATTGTAGACCAGCGCCGCGAGTATAATGCAGTCCAGGAATGTCAGAAACTAGCAATTCCGATTGTATCTATGTTAGATACAAATTGCGACCCAGATGTCGTAGATATTCCCATCCCAGCAAACGATGACGCCATCCGCTCGATCAAGTTGATAGTAGGTAAGTTGGCTGATGCCATTTACGAAGGTCGTCACGGTCAATTAGATGCAGAAGAAGAATTCGATTACGACGAAATTGGTGAGGACGAATACGATTACGACGAAAGCGAGTATAGTGACTCACTGCCCGATGACGAAGAGGAAGAATAATTAGTTGTTAGCCAACAGCAATTAGCTAACAGTTGTTAGCTAATTGCTGTTGGTTTTGACCCAGCCCTGAGTAAGATAGAAATATTCAACACCTGAGAGTGATTATAACTGTCAGTAAAGTAGGAATCGAGACAATATGGCGGAAATACCTGCAAAATTCGTCCAAGAGCTACGCCAACAAACTGGCGCTGGCATGATGGACTGCAAAAAAGCGCTGAAAGAAACCGAAGGCGACATGCAAAAAGCCATCGAATGGCTGCGACAAAAGGGCATAGCGAGAGCCGATAAGGGAGCAGGACGTATTGCTGCTGAAGGTCTGGTAGACAGCTATGTTCAACCAGAAGGTCGGGTTGGCGTGCTAGCAGAAGTTAACTGCCAAACTGATTTTGTAGCTCGTAACGATGCTTTTAAGAGCCTAGTTCATAACATAGCGAATCAAGCAGCCACAGTAGACAATATTGAGTCTTTAATGACTCAACCATATATTGAAGATCAGAGTTTAACTGTAGATCAGTTCCTCAAGCAAACAATTGCTAATCTTGGGGAAAATATCCAGCTACGTCGCTTTATCAAATTTGAGCCAGCAGAAGGCACGCAAGGAATTGTAGAGAGCTACATTCACACTGGTGGTAGAGTTGGTGTTATGGTGGAACTGGACTGCAAGAGTGATGCGGTAGCAGGTCGTGAAGAGTTCAAAACTCTAGCACGAAACATCTCTATGCAAGTTGCGGCTTGCCCAAATGTCGAGTATGTCAACGTAGATGAAATCCCTGCCGAACTCGTACAAAAAGAAAAGGATATTGAGATGGGGCGGGATGACTTGGGTAATAAGCCACAGAACATCAAAGAAAAGATTGTTCAAGGGCGAATTGAGAAACGCTTGAAAGAAATGACTCTGCTCGATCAGCCATATATCCGCGATCAAAGTATTTCCGTGGAAGATATGATTAAGCAGAATATTTCTCAGCTGGGCGAAAACATTCAAGTCCGTCGCTTTGTCCGCTTTATCCTCGGCGAAGGTATTGAAAAGCAACAAATGAGCTTTAGTGAGGAAGTCGCCGCACAAATGGGCAACAAGTAAAAGAGGGGGAGAAGTGTGAGAGGGAGAGGGGGAGAATAATTACTCCCTTTCCTCCTGTACGGGCGGGTTTAACGTCAAGGAGCGCATTTACTCGCAAGTTATTTGAATTAAACCTATGACATAAGTAGTTACGCAAAATTAATTATATATTTTTCTCCATAATTACGAAATAT
>CALMVQ010000203.1 GCA_937873135.1 uncultured Scytonema sp.
AAGCACAGCTTTGGCGGGGTGGGGTTCGGACGGAATTAAGGTTAATTTACCGGACATGATATGAATGAGTAAACAACGCAACCATAGGACCTTACTTAAGATTAGGTTATCCGATCCAAATCCCGATCAGCCCATGATATGGGGTCTGACAGTGGTTCTAAATGGGTAACGACATTAGTTCCCGGTAGCGCTTTGATAATCCGTAACTCAATTTCCTCACATAGCTGGTGCCCGCTTTGAACTGTCCAATCTCCTGGTACAAGGATGTGGAAAGATACAAATTGACGGGAGCCAGCTACTCGTGTGCGCAGTGCATGAAACAAAATGCCGTTCTTTTCGTAATCTGCTAATATATCCGCAATGATTTGCTGCTCTGCTTCTGGTAATGCCATATCTAACAGGCCAGCACCGGTTTCACGCAGTAGACGCATCCCTGTCCAAAAAATATAGGTAGCCACAATCAGTGCGATCGCCGGATCAAGGACAAGAACGCCCGTCAATTTCACCAACAACACACCGAGTATAACACCAAGGGAAACCAAGACATCAGTGAACAGGTGCTGCGCGTCAGCCCGTAACGTGATTGATCGCAAGCGTCTTCCAGCTCGTTGCAGGATTAAACCCACACCACCATTAATTACTGTTGCCACAACTGAAAGCCCTAGCCCTAGCCCAATCTGCTCTAAAGGTTGTGGATGAAATAAGCGCTGTGACGCTTCAAAAGCAATAGCGACTCCTGCCACCAAAATCAGTGCGCCTTCCAGTCCACTAGCAAAGTATTCTGCTTTGGATTGACCAAAAGCGTATGAGGTGTCGGGTGGTTTTGCCGCCAAAGTTAGCGCCCATAATGCAAACAGTGCTGTAATTAAATTTACAGGTGATTCAGCAGCATCAGAGAACAACCCTACCGATCTAGTCAAAAAATAAGCGCCAAACTTGAGTGCCATCGCTAACAATGCTGCGACAATCGAGAGGGGCGCGTAAGAACGTGCTGACTTGAATTGCATGAGGATTATCACTCTTAAGCAAAAACTTCTAAATATGATTTATGTTAATGTATGCAAGCTTACACATAATTGAGTTTTAAATTTATCGTCATAAAGTAGTAAACATTAGACACAAGAGTGAAAATTAATTATGCGGTCGTTGAAATCCTTGGTAGGGGCGAACAGCCCTGACGCTCGTTCCGACGCTCGTTCCTCGCTACCGCTTCGAAGATCGCTAACGCTGCGAAGATCGGGTGACGCTCGTGCCTCGCTAACGCTACGCTAACGCAGTCCCCTAGGTCGGGCTAACCCTCCTGCTTTCTCTGTCTCACCGTTCGCCCCTACGTTATTTCCACTTTTATGTCTATTGACTAAAGTATAGACAGACTCGGTAAAAGAACTTGCAATACTTCTCGGATAAGGATTAAGTAGTACTGAGAATATTAAATTTAAGTGTTTTTTGTGACTTAGATTCTCAATGAAATCACCCTTTATATCGCTTGGAAAACATCAGATGATTCGATTACTGGGAAGATCAAGGAGAATTCTTTAAGTTGCATTGGCTACTGGGCTATTTTTGGGTACAACCTTCAATTCACCCTATTCCCGGCTTAACCGAGAAGTATTGCTCCGCGCCCGCCCTTACTGCGATCGCTGCAAATGCATATTTTAAGGATGCGATCTGCGATGGCGCTCCACGCCCGTCGCAGATCGCAGGTGCATTGGCGTTAGCGTTAGCGACGTTCGTAGCGTCGGCACGAGCGTCACCCGAAGGGCGATTGATACACCCGCAGTTCCCCCGAAATTTTTCGCTCTTCAAGTTCCAGTGAAAATGGGTTGGTTGCAAGAACCACTGACAGAAGAGCGACTCAATTCTTTTCCCATGTGGATGTAAGTTTCTCCCTACTTAATGATGTTCTTTTTCATGAGTTTTTCTATGAGTTTTGGGATGAGTTTTATGAGTTTCGCAGACTAAGAAAAAAACTAATATTAAAGGTAATTCACTGCGATTGAAGTCAAGGATTCCTAAATCCACAACAATGTGCGTCCGTCATTGAATGGAAGAAACAAGTCAAATCCTCTTCCCTTCAGCATAGCTGTCTTCTCCCCTTTGCCTTTTTTGTTAAAAGTAAAGAGGTTTTTAATTGTTCCTGGCCTTTATTTGTGATAGCTTTGAAACTTTATCGTTCTCAGGCACTTTGATTTTCATTTAGTGTAGGAAGGTTTTATATGGGAATAGAAACGGTTATTGTCATTTACGACAAGGACTCTTGTGAAGTTGAAGAAGCAAGGCAACTCGACAAAGAACTCACAGTTGGTCGTCTGCTTCACCGCCTGCAAAAGAGACTCCAGCAGGAGCTATATGAAAATCCAGATTCAGAAGCGACTAAGGAGTTTAAAAAAGATGTTGACATCCTTGAGAAAGCATATAGAGAAGAAATTCCGAAGATTGTTGATGAGTATCAAAAAGAGTATTTTCAGTCTTTTTTAAGAGTACAACTACCTAAGGCTGAAGAGAATTACAAAAAGCTTTATAATTGGACTAATGACAATGATAACCCTGGTACAAAAATCCGGAAAGCTATAAGTGAACTAAGAAATGAATCCTACGAGGAAATGGAAGCCAATCTCGAGGAACAGTGGGAATGTGCCTGGAAAGAATTAGAAAATGGTTACTATTGTCGCCGCGAAGAAGCGCTGGCATTAAAAAAGAGGACAGGGGAAAATTTTGAAAATTATAAAAAATTCAAGGACACAGTTACTAGTTGGTTCAAGCAGCTTGATGATTTATATAAGAAGGCAGAACCCCTTCTTGAGACAGAAAATTACAAGGCACTGTACGCCTACAGCCTAGAATTTGCTGCTCTTTTGCACCAAGCTAGACAACTGAAAAAAGACGATACAAAGTTGTATCCACAAAATTTAACAGTCAAAGACCATGAATGGCTAAAGAGTGAGTTGACGGAACATCTGAGGCGATATGCTCTGGCAGTGTTTAAATATTTTTTTTGGTATAAAAACACACTAGAAACTGCCGAAAAGGAAAAGAAAACTCGGGAGAACTTTGACAAGTTTAAGCAGAACCGTAGAGAGCAATTTATCCGGGAAGCACAGGATATTGAGCTAAAAGAACTAAAACAAGATGATGATTACAAGGATATGCCTGTTAAGGATATTCCATCACCTGTAAAAGCGGCGGAACCAGAAAGAATCCCCACAAGACCTTCTCGTACCGCGAATGAGACATGATCAAAGATTTGGATAATAGCCTGAAAAAACTTTTAGAGGCTGAATTGTTGGGAGTTTTTTCGGAGGAAGTTACAGTTGTCTTCGATACACCTGATGATAAATTCCATCCAAATCAGAGAACAGTTGATTTCTTTCTTTATGACGTGCGGGAGAATCTAGAACTACGCAGCAATGATTGGTTGGTAGAGCGGCAGAGTAACGGTATTGCTCGCAAACAACCGCCTCTAGTGCGAGTGGACTGTTCTTATCTAGTGACTGCTTGGTCGGGTGACGTTTTGAGCGAACACAGTTTACTAGGTGAAGTGATGAAGGTGCTATTGCGGCATCCGAAGCTTCCAGAGAGCATACTTGAAGGCAGTCTGGCAGGACAAGAGCCATTACTGCCAACTAGTAGTTTACAACCTGGTCGCTTGCAAAGTTTAGGGGAATTTTGGCAGGCGCTGGGTGGTAAGCCAAAAGCCTCTCTGAATTACACCGTAACTATTGGTGTAGACCCATCTAAACCTGTAGAAGCACCACTGGTTACAGACGCCCAGTTCCGTCTGATGCATGGTTCAAGGGAGAATTAGTCAATGCTCAAGTGGGAACTCATTCGACATAAGGTAGCGATCGCTGGTCAAGTAACGAATGCCCAAACCAACAAAGCAATCCCCAACGCCGAAGTGATGATTACTAAAGCACCATCCGCTTTTACCAACTGGCTCAAATTCAAATCTTTACAGTATGGCGATCGCTGGAACTTCATGGTTAAGCGTCCTGATCGGACTATAACCGCTGATGATGGTCACTTCCATTTCTTAGAGGTACCTGAGGGCGAATATACTTTGACTGCATCAGTACCAAATACTGCTAGGCGCTATGGCACAGCCATATTAACGGTTACAGTACCTACCTTGGTTGAGGGCAAAGTTATTATGACTGCTGCTGACATGGCTGTGCCAACCACAGTCCTTCAAGGCAAGATATTTAACCAGAATGAGGAACCTGTTTTGATGGCACAAGTGCAGTTTGGCAACACAGAAAGCACATTTAGTAATGACCAAGGGCAATACTCGCTCTTTTCTATAGAAGCATCAGAGATCGAGCGCCTGGTGCTGGTTTCTGCACAGGGCTATCAACCAACCTCCCAATCGGTAGTTATCAACCAACCAGGAACTTTACAACCTCCTTTGAACTTTGTCTTACAAGGATGATGTTCATGACTTATTTCTTCTCTATGCCTCAACTTTAACGAGTCATTCGTCCCATCCCATCAACTTAATTATTGAGAACTAAGGAGTAAAAATAATGCCTGTTTATCAAGCACCGGGAGTATACGTTGAGGAAAAATCCTCAGGTATTAAGCCTATTGCTGGTGTTGGCACCAGTATTGCTGGGTTTATTGGTCGCGTAGACGATAATGTCATAATGCCAGAGAAGCCAACAAGACAGCGTACTGAGCTACCAGAACTTTACCCTCTAGCTCCTGTCAATCAACCACAACTGATTACCAGTTGGGAAAGATTCAAAACCGCATTTGGTGATTTTCACGAGGGGAACGGAACTTTAGCTCATGCTGTATACGGCTTTTTCAATAATGGTGGTACTCGTTGTTGGATAACTCGCGTTGCTGATCAAATCAATGCAGAAAATATCAGAGTAGCTTTAGACACTTTCAAGCCTATTGACGAAATTGCCTTAGTTGTTGTACCTGGTGCAGTTAGTGATGAAGTCCAAAACGCTGTGCTGGATCATTGCGAGGATCCATATCTACAAGACCGCTTTGCAATTCTAGACGGTCGCTATGAAGAGGTTACTAATTTCAATCTCACCAAAGAGGCTATTCAAGGAGGTGTAAGAGATAGCAGCTATGGTGCTATCTATTTTCCCAGGATTAAGGTTTACGATCCGATAACCAAAGGAAATATTTACGTTTCTCCCAGCGGTCACATTGCTGGAGTTTATACTCGTGTTGACACTGAGCGTGGGGTGCATAAAGCGCCTGCTAACGAAGTCATTCGTGGTGCTCTTGAACTTGAGGTTAATGTGACTAAGGCGGATCAGGCAGGATTGAATCCAGAAGGGATCAATGTTATTCGCAAATTCAGCGGTAATAACAATATTCTGATTTGGGGTGCCCGTACTCTCGCGAGTGGGCAAGACTCAGAGTGGACATACATCAATGTCCGTCGTCTATTCCTATTCCTGCGTGAATCGATTGACGAAGGTACTCAGTGGGCAGTCTTTGAGCCTAACGACTATGTACTGTGGGCTAAAATTCGACGCAATGTTTCGGCTTTTCTAACTAATGTCTGGCGGGATGGAGCTTTATTTGGCAAGAGCCCAAAAGAAGCTTTCTATGTCAAGTGTGACGAAGAAACCAATCCACCGGAAGTTAGAGATTTAGGTCAAGTTATCACAGAGATTGGTGTAGCAGTTGTCAAACCTGCGGAGTTTGTCATCTTCCGCATCAGTCAGTGGGCAGGACCAGAAAATAATAATCAATAGTTGGTTTTCTACCAGTACACAGCACTGAGCAATAAGGACATAGGAGTCGCCCTTTGGGCGATTGCAACTCCCAAATCATGGAAGCCATGTATAAAACCCCAGGTGTATATCAAAATTATATATTCTTAGAATCTCAGGTTAAAAAAATTCGTACAGGTGTACCTGCATTTCTAGGACTCTGTAAAAAGACTGAGATTGCTGTTAATCAGCCCCAGCCATTGGCACTATGGGGTGAATTCGAGCAATTGTTTGGGGAACCTTTGCTCAATAGTTACTTGGCTTATGCCGTGCGGGGCTTTTTCCAGAATGGGGGTAGTTTGTGTTATGTAGTACGCCTAAGAAATGGTAATCTAAAAGCATTCTCTGAGGGACTGGCTGCACTGGCAGAACTAGATACCATTGACTTGGTATGTGCGCCTGATATCATGCGATCGCCTCCGGAAAAAACTGACCCTGAAGAGGTACAGCTGATGCAGTGTGCTGTATTGAATCATTGCAGTCGTTTAGGCGATCGCTTTGCTATTCTAGACTCCCTACCTAGAGCTAACCTCGAACAAGTTCAGGCGCAAAAGCAAAGATTAACAGAGAGCCAAGACGGCGCTTTGTACTATCCTTGGATTCGCATCGTTGAGGGTCCAGAACAAAGCAGTTTTTTCGTTCCGCCCTGCGGTCATATCGCCGGTGTGTACGCCAGCAGTGATCGGCGCATCGGCGTTCACAAAGCACCTGCTAACGAAATTTTGCAAGGTGTCGTTGACCTAGAAGTAAATCTCACCAATGCCCAACAAGATGAACTCAACCCGCAAAGTATTAATTGCCTACGGTCATTTCCTGGACGCGGCATTCGAGTATGGGGGGCGAGGACACTCAGTCGCGAGCAAGAGTGGCTCTATATCAACGTGCGGCGGTTGTTCTTGACAGTCAAACGATGCATTGAGCTGAACATGAGAAACATGGTCTTTGAACCAAACAGTAACAGATTATGGGCAATTATTGAACGCGAATTAACTGTTTTTTTCAATAACTTGTTTCAACAAGGTGCGCTCAAGGGCCGTTCATCTACAGAAGCCTTTTATGTCAAATGTGACGAAGAAAATAACCCCCTTGAGGTTACAAATGCTGGTCAAGTAGTGATCGAGATTGGTCTTGCTCCTACCGTTCCTGGTGAATTTATCGTAGTTCGGATCATTCAAGATGCTGAAGGCATGATTTCGACAAGTCCTAATTAGGGCATTAAGTTCTTTGGTTTTGATGTCAACCTATTTTATTAAGGAGTTTTGATTATGGCAGAGCGCAATAATCCACCACGCAAAGATCCATATAATGGTTATAACTTCATAGTAGAAATCCAAGGCATCACAAGTGCTGGCTTTAGAGAGTGTTCAGGGTTAGATTCTGCCCAAGACCCGATTGAATATCGTGAAGGCAACGAAAAATTCTTAACAGTCCGCAAGTTACCCGGTTTGGTGAAATATTCTAATGTCTCCCTAAAATGGGGCATAACTGACGATCATAGCCTTTGGGATTGGCGAACCAGCGCAGTAGAAGGCAACTTACAGCGCATAGAAGTCTCAATTTTTCTTGTAGACGATCTGGGTCAACCCAAAATACACTGGATTTTAAGCAATGCTTGGCCTACCAAATGGACAGGTGCTAGCTTTAACGCTACAGCCAACGAAGTTGCTATCGAAACTTTAGAATTAGCTCATGAAGGGGTGCGTTTAGATACAAACCTGTCTCTGTCTCCCACTACAAGTATTAGACGCTAATGCTGCAAACAGAGTTTCCTTTTACTTTACTTCGTGGCTATGTGGATTCGGATGGCAATCTCCACCGAGAAGGTGTAATGCGCTTAGCTACAGCCTTTGACGAGATTGCACCCATGAAAGACCCCCGCGTGCAGAATAATCCAGGCTATCTAGTCATCATCCTTTTGTCTAGAGTTATTACCCGCTTGGGTTCTATACAGTCAATTAATCCGAAAATTGTTGAAGAGCTGTTTGCGGCTGACATGGCTTTTCTGCAAGACTTTTACCGTCGCATTAACGAAAATGGCACCGCCAATATAAAAACTGTCTGTCCCGAATGCGGACATAAGCATGAGGTGGAGGTTAGCAGCTTGGGGGAAGTATAGTCGGCTACCCTTTAGACAAACTGCATGAAGAGGTAGCTTTCATTGCATACCATTTTCCCTGGTCATATAACGACATTATGCAAATGGAACATCGCGATCGCCAAATGTGGTGTGAGGAAATATCCAAGATCAATCGCAAGTTGAATAACAATGCAAACGACCAGTAAGGATTGAAGGAGAGGGAAAAAATTATGGGTCCCTATGCAGCTTTCAACTTTTTAGTTGAAATCCAGAATCTAGTCGTCGGAGGCTTTTCTGAAGTTTCAGGTTTGCAAGCAGAAACAGAAACAGAAGACTATCACGAAGGAGGCGTGAATAATTTTGTACATCGGTTGCCAAAGGGGACAAAATTTCCCAATCTTGTCCTCAAGCGGGGTATTACCGACTCATACGATCTTTGGGTATGGTATCAACAAGTCATGTTTGGGGAAGTTAAGCGACGCAACGGTTCTGTTGTTCTTTTGGACAATACCTACGTTGAAAAGTGGCGTTGGAATTTTGTTGATGCTTATCCAGTTAAATGGGTCGGTCCTGATTTGAAAGCAGATGGTAATACTGTTGCCTTAGAGACGTTAGAGCTTGCTCACAATGGTTTATGGAACAATGCTGGTGTGATAGGAATTTTGGAAGGAGCTTTGGTTAGATGATTGTGAAACCTAACAAATGCTTGTAAATTTTAGGTTTTGTTCCTCAACCCAACCTAAGTAGGTAAGAGAAAATAAATATAACAAGTAGGATTCGTAAAAAAGTCTGAAACCATTACTAATGACAAAGGACAAATGAAAAAAGACGACCCTAACTAGTTAGCTTTATTTATACCGATCTACTTACATAATTTTATTGTTTGAGCAAAACCTACGCAGTGTTGGAAAAACTTAGACTTGAATTAATTTGTCATGAGATGCGCTCAACCATTTATTCCAATAGCAAGTGGGAGATTAGGGAAACAAATTTTAGAATTGCGCTGCTTCGGGCTGGCTGATTTCAGTAAACACATTGCTGATAAATATAGTGGTGCAGAACTGGGAAAATTTAAGTTTCCGACTCTCACTCTACTTGAAAGAGTGAGCAGTTCCTGGAACGTATTTAATACAACTCATATTTTCAAAAATCAAGTAATTTCTGCACCACCTTCCACAACTCAACTGAATTTTAATTTGAACATACTTGTCTTTTTAAATATAGTTGTTCAAAGATTCGTGGGAGGAAAGAGCAAACCTCAAAATTCGCACTCAAGCAGATTTACTTTCTCTAATAACAGCACACTTTCTATTACCAGAACCTCGCTATCCCAACTTTATCAGCGAGTACAGATTGGATTGAAGCAAAAAAAGCCTTACCAGCAGACAACAAACGTATTCAACAATATATTGATGCAAAAAATTGCATCAAAAGAGAGCAAATCTCAGATTTCCCAGTCGGGCGGGTGGACTTTCTCGCAAAGTCGCACAATTCTGATTAGCAAAACATTGCTACCCCAGTTCAATCAATTAGAAAACATGGAAGTTAGACAAAAAGAGCAGACTAGTCAAGCTGTTTTGTCATTACAGAATAAATCTGATGCGTTCGCTGTTGAGTCACCAGGCTCGTTTGGTTTACAACAGTCGGAAAATAACACTCTCCCAACTCAGAATTTACAGTTAGAAAAACCTGCCTCTCTTTCCCAGATTTTCGTCTCGCGATCGCAAAGTCCTACGTTACTGACTGAGAATCAAAAACCTGTGTTGATTCATTTACCAAATATGAATCAGATCGCATCAACGTTGGAGGGAACTTCTGGGCTGATTCAAAGGCTACAGAGCATCGAAACACAAACTATCTTGCAGTATAGAAAAGTTGCTACTAATTCTACCCTATTCTACAATGCATTAACCCCAAGCATTACTAGAGGTAAAATACCAGCCTCATTGATATCTCTGCCTGAGAATATCGCTTATCGGACACAGCAAAACACAAACGTATTCAACAATATATTGATGCAAAAAATTGCATCAAAAGAGAGCAAATCTCAGATTTCCCAGTCGGGCGGGTGGACTTTCTCGCAAAGTCGCACAATTCTGATTAGCAAAACATTGCTACCCCAGTTCAATCAATTAGAAAACATGGAAGTTAGACAAAAAGAGCAGACTAGTCAAGCTGTTTTGTCATTACAGAATAAATCTGATGCGTTCGCTGTTGAGTCACCAGGCTCGTTTGGTTTACAACAGTCGGAAAATAACACTCTCCCAACTCAGAATTTACAGTTAGAAAAACCTGCCTCTCTTTCCCAGATTTTCGTCTCGCGATCGCAAAGTCCTACGTTACTGACTGAGAATCAAAAACCTGTGTTGATTCATTTACCAAATATGAATCAGATCGCATCAACGTTGGAGGGAACTTCTGGGCTGATTCAAAGGCTACAGAGCATCGAAACACAAACTATCTTGCAGTATAAAAAAGTTGCTACTAATTCTATTAATTCTCAGGATGATTTAACTTTAGCACCGCATATACGCACAAGAAGATTAAGTAAGCATTTACAAAGTTCGGAAAATATTCTCCACCAGCAGGGTGATAATACTAACAGAAGCCAGCTAAAGCAGAATTCTTCTCTTAGTACACTTACAATGGAATTTTTTCAGCCGAAAGCAAATATTTTTCCACTTCAAAACAATCAAGAAAATCAACTTGAAAATCTTCAAAAGAATAAGGTGAAAAATGACTTAAGAAAGCAGGTGCAAACTGACATACCAACGATAGATGTTAACCGCATCGCAGATCAAGTATATCAGTTGATTGAGAGAAAAATCAAAATAGAGCGACAAAGAAGAGGAATGCTGTAATCAAAGGAAGTTAAAATGGTAGAAAAAGCTTATATCACACCAATAAACGGGAGTAGGGCAGGACAAAATATTGTGGTTTTATTTAATCCCACAGAGTATTCAATTGAGACGAGTAATCAGTTTCAACGTACAGCAATACCGGGAACATCAACACCCGTTACTCAGTTCGTTAGTGGTAATACTGAAACTCTAACAATGGATTTATTTTTTGATTCCTATGAAAGAAAACAAGATGTTAGAATAGACACTAGTTTGATTACAACATTGCTAGATATAGATCCGGCTCTTCATGCTCCACCAGTTTGCGAATTTCATTGGGCATCCCTACATTTTAAAGCAACTATAGAACAGGTAACACAAAAATTTACGCTATTTTTAGAGTCAGGATTTCCAGTCAGAGCAACTCTCAGTGTTACATTCAAAGAATACAGAACTTTGACTGAGCAGATACAAGATGTGCGTAAAGAATCTAGCGATCGCACAAAACGGATAACTGTAAAACAAGGCGATCGTCTCTGGCATATTGCAAATCAAGAATACGAAAAATCAGGTTTATGGCGTCCCATTGCTACAGCTAACAAAATTAGCAATCCGAGAATTGTGGCTGCTGGTACAGAGCTTGTTGTTCCAGTTTTAAAATAACGTTATGGATATTGTTGCATTAGAGGCAAAATACGAAAATTTATATGCTCCTGTCTTTCAGATTCTGGTCAATGGCAGTGATATTATGACACGTGGAGAAGATAATACAAAAGAAAGTATAGAAATTTCTAGTGTCACCATTGACAATACATTAGATGGTGCAGATACTTTTTCATTTATCGTTAATAATGCTTTTGATACTACAAAGGGAGAACTGCGATCATTTATCGACGAAGTACTGGTTTTTAACGCAGAAGTTGAGATCAGGTTGGGATATGGCAGCAAACTCAAAACTATAATGAATGGTATATTAGTATCAGTTAAGATATCTTTTCCTTCTGGCGGCGCTCCTCAAGCAGAAGTAGGTGGTTTCGATATTTCATATCAGATGATGAAAGAAAAAAAACCACGCTCTTGGAATGATAAAACAGACAATGAAGTAGTAAAGGAAATTGCTTCGGAATACAAACTACAAACTTTACCCAACGATGATGACCCATTTCCTAAGAAAGAAAGTATAGAAGATACTGAAATAAAATATCCACAAATTGTTAAACAAGAAAAAGAAAGTGACTTTGAATTTTTAAAGCGATTAGCTGAAAGGAATTATTATGAATTTTTTGTGTTTAGAAAAACGCTTTATTTCCGAAAGCCTGCTCGTGAATCACAGCCAGTTGTTACTTTAGAATGGGATAAAAGCTTAGTCAGTTTTTCTCCAGAGCTTGATATTGCTGAACGAGTTTATCAAGTAGATGTTTTGGGACAAGATACCACTCAGCAAAAAATAAATATTGTTGCAGAGGCAACAATAAACAATGATGAAATATCCCGGATGTTCTTGAGAGAAGTTGTGGCATTATTCACATCATTTAGAACGGGAGAAAAGGTAACAAAGCAACTTATTTCTGAACAGGTAAAACAACCTGTAATATCAGAAGAACACGCTAAGAGTATGGCAAAAGCTATTTTGCTTAAGAAGCATGAAGATGTACTCAAAGGTAGTGGAGAATCAATTGGCGTCCCTGACATATTAGCAGGTACAAACATTGATCTTAAAGGCTTAGGTAGTAAATTCAGTCAGATATATTACCTTCACAAGACAA
The DNA here is from genome assembly GCA_937873135.1 of uncultured Scytonema sp. GTDB lineage: Bacteria > Cyanobacteriota > Cyanobacteriia > Cyanobacteriales > Nostocaceae > Rhizonema. The sequence continues at coordinate 12,425 of CALMVQ010000203.1, forward strand.
ATCATAGTATTAGTAATTCAGGTTATCAAACGACTTTTGATGTCAACAAAGTACCTGATGAAAAGCAAATCACAGTTAAATCAAAAACTACAAATTTATCATGACTAATTTGTATAATTACTCACTTCAAACTCAAGACAAAGGTAGCGGCGCACTGATTAGAGGTGTAGCCCTCGCAACTGTAACTAATACATCAGAGTTAGGCAATGGCAGAGTAAAAGTAAAATTTCAATGGAGAAAATATGAAGAAAAAAATGATGAAATATGGGCACGGATAATTACAAGTAACAAAGGCGTTTCTCCCTCGATAGAAGTTCATGATGTAGTATTAGTTGCCTTTGAACAAGGTGTTTTTGAATATCCATTTGTCATCGGTTTTATTTGGCCCAACCTAAAAGATACAGATAGTTGATATTTTATATTTTTTTTAGTTTTTATTAATTGAGGTAGCAGTGGCGAAAGAGTTTTTAGGCATAGGTTGGAAATTTCCGGTTAATGTAGATACCCTAACTGGAAAAATATCAATGTCTGAGTATGATAAAGACATTCAAGAAGCAATTTGGATAATTCTATCGACTGCAAAAGGCGAGAGAATTATGCAACCCGATTTTGGTTGTGGTATCTACAATTTTGTGTTTGCAACTTTGAGTATGGCAACTTTAGAACTTATAAAATTACGTGTAAGTGAAGGCTTAACCCGTTGGGAACCCAGAATTGATGTGAATGAGGTTAAGGTTTCATTGGATCAAAAGGAAACTGGGAAAATCTGGATTGACATTAATTATCATGTTCGCAAAACAAATACTGAATTTAACTTAGTTTATCCATTTTATCTCCAAGCAGGATGAATTTTAAGTTGTTTATAAGCGCTTTAGTATCTTAATAAACTAACTCTCATAGGTAAGAAAATGCCAGCATCACCAAAAATTGATAATAGAAACTTTGAAACGGTTCTCCAAGAAATTTGGAAGTTAATACCTTTCTACACTCCAGAATGGATAGTCTCTGATAATAAAGATTCAGGTTCAGCACTACTTAAAATTTTTGCTCATATGTTTACAGGTACGCTTCACCAACTCAACTTAGTACCTGAGAAAAATTTCATTGCTTTCCTGAATATGCTTGGTGCCAAACTATCACCAGCTGCACAGTCTCGCGCACCTGTTACTTTTAAGCTGAGTGATGGTGCGAGGACAACAGTCTTAATTCCGGCTAAGACTCAAATGACTGCTCAACCAGTGGGAGCAGGTGACTCCATCGTTTTTGAGACTGAAAGGAATATTGTAGCTACTCCAGCTAAGCTAGTTGATGTTTATAGTGTCAATAACAAAGGGGATGATATTTTCTTCGCACCTCCAGACTTTCTAGCAGTAGAAAAACGAACTCCCTTCTCTGCTAGGTTAGTCCAGGATGCACAGCTAAAAGATACAAACCTATTTTTAGATCATACATCAGAGTTAAAGGTAGGAGATATACTCAAAATCGGAGAAACTCATACATTATCCAGTTTTGAATATGTAGAAGTGGATAAAATTTATGGTAAGAAAGTTACTATTAAAAACAAGCTTAATGCTAAGTATTACATAGACAGTTTAGTAAAAAAAGTTTTATTTTTTGAACTATTTACAGGTATGAATACACAAGAACATATTCTATATTTAGGACAAAAAGATATTTTTAATATTAAAACTAGTGTTCAAATAACACTAGAAATAACAAGTTCACAAATAAAACTTTTAGATTCTAATTCTAATTTAGTTAAATGGGAATATTGGGGAGGTCAAGAAAATAAACCATTAGAGTGGTATGAATTTGATAGTTGTACCTTTGCGGCTGGTAAGCTCATTTTATCTAAAAAGAATAATGATGAAATTCAGGAGATAGAAATTAACGGTATTAAAAGCCGCTGGATTCGTTGTATTACTGTTAATAAATTACTAGAAACAAATTTACCAGTAATCAAAGATATTAAAGTAACATCTACACCTTTGGCAGAAAATGAAACAACTACAGGATCATCTCCTGATATGGCGGCTCCCGCAGCTAGTCTTTTAGATCATTGTCTCATTTTTAATAATTTACAATATCAGGATAAAACTGAAGAAAGTCAAACTAGTAAAGATTTCCAGCCCTTCCAGCCTCTAAGTGATGAACATCAATCTCTTTATTTAGGCTTTGATGCGCCTCCTGTAAAAGGTCCAATTAGTATTTTCTTTTCGCTAGAAATACAGGCTTATATTGAGGCAAATATGCCCCGCAGAAATTGGGAATATTACAGACGGAAAAACGGTAAGGGTGAGTGGGCTAGGCTAGATGTTGGAGATGGAACTAACAACTTGACTCAAAGTGGAATAGTTGAGTTTTTAGGAGTGCATGATTTTGCTCAGACTCTACGTTTTGGTAAATCACTCTACTGGATTCGGGCTGTTGATATCAACGACAAATTCCAGTCACCGGAGAAAATAACTGCTAAAGATACCCAATTAAAGGGCTTTGCTCCTGCTCCCAAAATCAAAGGAATTTATTTAAATACAACATGGGCATCTCAAACACAAAGTATTAACAATGAAATTCTTGGTTCTAGCGATGGTAAAGCCGAGCAAACTTTCAAGTTATTTAAATTCCCTGTCATTGCCGAGGAGATTTGGGTAAATGAGTTGAGTGCTTTGTCTGCGGATGAAAGACAGGAACTGTTGGGTAAGCCTTATGTTAACGAAGTGAAGAATAACGAAGGCAATACCATCGGATTTTGGATTAAATGGCAGCCACAAGAAGAACTGTTAGAATCCACTGCTGTTGACCGACATTATGAAATTGATCGGACTTTCGGAGAAATTAAGTTTGGCAACGGTACAGAAGGAGCAATCCCACCGATAGGAGCAGATAATATTATAGCTAATTATCAATTTGGTGGTGGAGAACGAGGTAATGTTGGCAGCTTTGAAATCACTAGCTTAACGAGTTCTATTGCTTATATCGATAGCGTTACTAACCCAGAAGCAGCTGAAGGTGGTTCAGATACCGAATTATTAGAAAAGGCTCTAGAGCGTGGTTCACATATTTTGAAACATCGCAACCGTGCAGTAACAAAAGAAGATTTTGAACGACTGACTTATCAAGCTTCAGGCAGCATTGCGCGAGTTAAGTGCCTGCCTAATTTTAATGATGAAAAAAAGAGTCAAATCGGTTGGGTGAGTGTGATTGTTATCCCCAAGAGCAGCAAAGCACAACCACAACCATCATTACAGCTAAGACAAACAGTGGAGAAATACTTACGGAATCACGCTGCAAATGTTGTCACTTCATCCAAACATCTTTATGTTTGTGGTCCGATTTACCTCGAGATTAACATTCAAGCAACGCTGTTTGTAGATGAAATTGATGCAGTACCTTTTGTAGAGCAGATGGCAATGCAAAAGCTCAATGCATTTCTGCATCCATTAACTGGTGGGAACTCTAGTCAAGGTTGGGAATTTGAACGCTTACCTTGCTTGTCTGATTTTTATACTTTGTTGGGTTCCATCCCTGACTTAGATCGTGTTGATTCTTTATCTATGACTGTTAGAGATACAAACACTGATCATATTTGGCAGGTGATGCCTGATAGTCATGTCGCTAACAACGGGCTTCCCTACGCATTTACATTAGTTTGTAACGGCAAACATCAAATTGATGTCAAAGCCAACATCAATTCAAAAGTTATTAGTTAGTTAACAAACGTTAGGAAGCAGTAAAAATGACCCTACCTTTACCCCAATTAGACGATACAACTTTTGCCCAGTTGATGGAGGATGCGCGAAAATTAATTCCTCGCTACGCCCCTGGATGGACGGATCATAATACTCATGATCCTGGCATTACTTTTCTTGAATTGTTTGCTTGGCTGACTGAACTCCAGCGTTATTATCTAGATCAAGTTAGTGATGAGAATTTTCTTAAATTTTTGAAACTTGTTGGCATTCGACTCAAAGATATTGCCTCAGCTACGACTGATGTGAAATTTTCTTTTATCGATAGACAGGAACTTGCACCAATTTTGGTTCCCCAAGGGACAAAGTTAACTACTAATGAACAGGTCATATTTGAAACTGATGCCTCCTTGCTAATAGTTCCAGATAGTCTACAAAAGGTGATTAGTTCTTCTAAATTAGGCCGAAAGGACAATAAGTCGGCAATTGACCAGCAAGGACTTTCATTTTCTGCTTTTGGTGAAAATGCTGAAGTTGGTAGTTGTCTTTATCTTGGTTTCAAATTATATATATTCGACTGGGATAATTTTCCTAGTGTAGGGTTTAACACACATAGCGAAAGACTTAAGCAGTTTTTAGATTTGTATCTTGGATATACTTGGGTTAGAAATATAGATAATGATGCTATTTATAAAAATGATGATGGAAGAAAAATTATTATTAATAATGGCGAGCAACAGCTCACTTTAGAACTTGATGAAGTTAACAATAAGGTAAAGCTCACTTTTAATGAAGATATTACGGATAAGATTAATTTGATTGTCGTTAAAAAAGATAACCGCAGGCGCATATATGGTCAACCTTTTCCTATAGATAAATCTATTGCCCTAACCTTTAACCTCTTTGAAGGTTATCCTGTTAAGCGAGGTAAATATGGAAAGGAACTCGTAAAAACTATTTCCTCAGCTACTCTTGCTTGGGAATATTGGAGTAGCGATCGCCTCTGGAAAAAACTTGATGTAAATCGTGATGAAACTCTAAATTTATCCCAGAGTGGTCGGCTGTCGTTTACAGTACCACAAGATGTGTCTGTGCGTAATATTTTCCCTTTTACAGAACAACTTTTCTGGTTGCGAGCAGTTGTTAAGGAAGCTGGGTATGAACTACCACCCAAGATAAATAATATCTTACTGAATACTATTTCAGTGACTGAAAAAAACACGTTGAGCGAAGTTACATTTCACTCTAGTCATCATCAACGCATTCAATCATTTTCAGCTTCGTATCTGGCATTGATAGGTGAAAGTGTCATTCAAGTCAAACAATTTCCTTTAACGCTGACGTTATTATTTTTTAGCTCACGCTTAGAACTTTTACAGCCAATTTTCTGGTTAGCAATTGTCTTATCTTATGAATCTGAGATGCAATACGGATACTGGAAAGATTGGCAAAATTATCGGTTAGAGAAAAATCAGATCACAGGAACAATAACAGTGAATTTTCGGCGGAAAATTCCACCAAAAGGGAAGAATAATATCCGACTTATATCTTATTTAGAGGAATTTGATGAACAACGCTTTCTTGGGAAAAGCAATGGATTGCCCAGTCAACGTTTCTCACTCAAGCAATTTGTAATCGTTTCCGAAAGTTTAAAAATTCAAGTCAAAGAGCTAATTGAAAAAGATTACCTTTGGAGAGAGTGGATTCAAGTTAAAGATTTTGATGCTTCTAGACCAGAAGACCCACATTATGTATTAGATACCGAAAAGGGGGAAATTTATTTTGGTGATGGTATCAATGGCGATATTCCTCAGGTTTCAGATTATGAAGATGAATATAGTATCTGTGTAGTTTCTTGCCAAACAAGTGATGGAGAAAAAGGTAATGTGGAAGCTAAAACAATTAATCAACTTTTGAATCCTGTTTCTAATTTAGTAAATACAGAATTTATATATTCAACAAAATTAACAGTAGAAAACCAAGGAACTGCCTCTGGGGGTGCGCCATTAGAAACACTAGAAAAAGCAAAGCTACGTGCTAGAAAAAACTTGAAGCAAATAAACCAAGCTGTTACTTCTCTTGATTTCGAGTTATTGGCTCTTTCAACTCCTGGACTTCGCATAGCGAGAGTTAAAGCGATCGCCCCTCCAGCGACGGAAGCCAAAAATTTGATAAAAGTTGTTGTTGTACCTTATAGCGAAAGTCTCATACCTGCAAAACCAAGCTCAGGATTTCTGCAAAATGTTTACCAGCATTTAGAACCACACAGGTTAATTACCACCAAATTGGAAGTTATTCCTCCAAGTTATGTTGAAGTCAAAGTGAAGGCTTTATTGCGAATTCGTTCGGGATTTAACCCAGATGAAGTTTGTCAACAAATCAATCAATCTCTAATTGAGCGATTTTTACATCCCTTGTATGGAGGATTTGATGGCAAAGGTTGGCAGTTTGGTCGCCCAGTCTATAAATCAGAAATTTATAAAGCTATTGAAGATTTTACTAAAGGTGTAGATTGTGTAGAAACTTTAGATTTGTCTTTTCAAAAGGCAGATAAAGATCCGGAGGCAAAATTAGATCTATCTGGTAATATACAAATTTCCGCACACAGTTTAATTTATTCAACCAAACACGAAATTTATTATAAAAAATAATTTTAAAAACTTCTCTGTGTCCTCTGGATTTTTCAAATTAGGTATCCTTTGACCGTGAAAAGACTATGAACGTGAAAGAATTTCAATTTTTAGTGCTAAATACAAAAGCCGATTGGCAAAAATGTAACCCGAATAACTTACAAATTTCCGATGAGGGGCTGCGACTAAAAACTGGTTATCAATTCGTATTTGAACAACAGATTCTCAACCAGCAATCTTTCAGCAATTTGGAAACGGCTGATTTGGCTGTCGATGACTTTGGACAACTATATTTGCTAGATAAAAAACAGCAGCGTATTTGGCTTTTTGATGAAATACAAAATAACTTACAGCCAGTTGCATCTTTAGAAGCTTTATTAGATTTACCTACGAATATTGCCTTTAGTGATTCCACAATTTACGTAGCAGATGAATCTCCGGTTGCAGAGGACACAATTCAATCTCGTATTTATGCCTTTTCTCGGTTTAACTGGCAGATTAGATGGGTAGTAACACTTCCAGAAGGTGTGAAGGTTATTGATTTAGCCACTGATACAAAAGATGGAACATTGTATGCTCTTTTGGATCGTGGTGGACAGGCTGTTGCTAAATATGCTCCTTCAGGACAACGTGTAGAGACAACAAGATTTGCCAGAGGTAACATTATTAAACCAACGGCGATCGCTTTGGCTGACAATGGCACTGTCTATGTTCTTGATAGTGTAAAAAGTTATGAAAAAGTGGTAAGATTTGATGTAAACTATACGAGTACCTGGATTAATTTTCGCAGCTTGCGCGAGCAGGTCTTGGTTCCAGAAGAAATTGAACCTTCAGGACTAGCTGTTGATAGCCAGGGAAATGTATACGTAGGCGATAAGCGATCGCTTCCTCAAGGTGAAGAAGAAGACAGATTCATTTTTCGCCGTCCCCCATCAGTCGAAATTGTAGAACCCGTTTTTGCTTACCGGGGCGCTGTCAGCAAAATGATTTTCAACCGTACTGACAGACTTTTTATTTTCAATTCTGAAAATAAAGCAGTCAACATTTTGCGGGGTAAGCAGCAATTTCTACGACAGCAGCAAGAATTACCTTCGGGTTCCTTTGAAACAGTTTTTGATAGTACTATTCCCAATCAACAATGGCACAAGCTGATTTTAGAACGGGAAATTCCACATAACACACAAATTAAAGTTTATTACTCAATTACAGACAGTCAGTGGCACTCAGGAGAATATTTTGAACCTTTGATTAATCCTGAAGATGCCTTAATTCGAGGCGATAAAGAGATTCCTAAACCTCAAGGGCGATATCTACATTTAAAAGTAGAACTCATTGGTACCGAAAATGAAACACCGCTCTTAAAAAATATTCGAGTAGATTTTCCTCGACTTTCCTATCTACGTTACTTACCGGCTATTTATCAAGATGACGAAAACAGCCGCGATTTTCTTGAGCGTTTTCTCTCACTCTTTGAAACCTTGTTGGGAAAATTAGAAGGACAGATAGACCATATTTTTCGCTACTTTGACGCGGACGTTGTGAATGAGGAATTTTTACCTTGGTTATCTACCTGGCTGGCGATCGCTATTGATGACAATTGGACAAAAGAGCAATTACGCAACTTGATTAAAAAAGCACCACAACTTTATCAGCTGCGCGGGACAAGAGAAGGAATTGCCGCGACGGTTGAGTTATTCACGGGCGATCGCCCCTTGATTTATGAGTATTTTCAACTAGAAGACAATAGTACAAATAATGAAACGGCTGAAATTCTACAGAAGCTTAAGAAAAATTACTTTAACGACAATGAACTCTTTCGTTTTTGGGTTTTGCTCAATCCTTTTCAAATCGAGAACGAAATAGAATTACAAACCATTCAGCGTCTCATTGATGCAGATAAACCTGCTCATACAGAAGCTTCTATAAAAGTATTACAACCTTGGATAGCTTTAGATAACGAGTCTTACTTAGGATTCAATAGCTGTATATTTGAACCTTCTTTAAGCTTGGATATGGGATTTGCTATTTCACATGAAAATCTTTTAAATGATCCTGAAGAATTTGGACAAATAGAAAGGCGATCGCGATTAGGTTTAGACACAAAACTAAACTGATTAAAATTATAGGAAACTAAAAAGGAGTTTACAAGCATGGCTACTAATAATGGAATAGAAGAGAAAAATAGCTCGTTAATTTCTTTTGAACGCAACAGTTATTTTTATGGAAAGTTACTTACTGTTCGTGATTTTGAACTCGAACAGCAATATGGAATTGAAAAGCACCATCTCCTTAATCGTCTCATTATAGGTAAGGGTATAGTTCGGGGCTTAGAAATTGATAAAAATCTGACAATTGAAAAAGATAATCAACAAGATAATTTTTTGTTAAGAGTTCAGATATCCCAAGGCGTAGCTTTAGATTCCTTTGGAAGAGAAATTGTTGTTAGCCAAAATATATTTGAAACTGTGGAAGTCAGTTCAAGAGGGAAAACTTACATTTATATACAATATAAAGAACAGCCCACAGAACGTGTTTCGCAGGCAGAAAATGGTTACGCAAGAGTTAAAGAAACTTATACTATTTTTACTACCGCAGAACTTCCATCAGCACAAATCAAAGGTAAAATTTATATAGAAACTGATACCGATTCAGAATTTATTTTAGGTGTAAAAGTTGAAGCAATAGAACCGCAAACTCAAATCGTCAAAGCAGTTACATTTACTGATGCAGTAGGTAATTACACACTTATAGTTCCTAATGGGACTTATCAAATCAAAGCTTCGACAAGTGGTTTTGAAACACAAACTTCACCAGCCATTACCGTTTCTCTAACTCAACAAAGTGAATCAGTAAAAACTGTAGATTTGACACTGATTGCCATCTCATCTGAAACAGTATCATTGTCTGCTCAACAGCAAGCTCAACAATACTATAACGACTATTTACGCACTTATTCCGAACCCAATCAAGATACTAAAGTACTACTTGCTGTGGTCAATATTCCAACGGATAATGCACCACCAACACTCGATCAACAAGAAACTGCGAAGTATCGCCAAATTGTCTACAGCAATACTATGCTGTATGACCTTCTAAGTAAAATCAATACAACAAATCTCATTCCCGGAGATACTGTAAGCAGTGTCCAGCAAATATCACTTCCTGGAAGTTCTCCACAATTTGCTCGTGCAGATCATACCCATAACTTGGCGGATGATGTTGTAATAGCTAGCACAATTAATACAAAAACTTTCACTTCATCAGATAACAGTATTAGTATTGCCAAAACTCAGGATAAACAGTCATTTGATTTAAAAGTTGCTTCTTCAGTAAAACTTCCAGTTCCCGGAGAGACTACAACCAGCATCCAACCAAAATCAAATCCAGGAACTTCTGCACAATTTGCTCGTGCAGATCATGCTCATAATTTACAAATAAATCAAATAGGTCCTGATGTCAACGGAAATCTGATTTTGACACCAGGAGATAATATAAATCTCGTTCCTGGGCAAAAGTCTAATGAACTAGTTATTTCAGCCAAAGGAGCTACTGCATCAACGATTTTGACAGGAACACAAGAACTGGCATTTGAAACAGATGAAGCTTTGCCCAAAGGCAGTTTAGTACCTGTGAGTGTTACAGTGCCTTCATTGCAAGAAGGACAACCTTTTTCAGTCATACTGGCTCCCATATTACCTACGGATATTCCTCCGATTACCCGTCCACCTTTGGGGCAGACTCAGGGACAATCAGGTATACACTTTGTCTTTGGCTCTAATATTCAATTACCTCGTATGTATGTAGCCTATGTACCATTACCTTATAACAAAACCTTTGAAATTCATGGTTTTGATGCTAACCTTGTTAGTAAACAGCAAAAAGTCAAAGTTGTTTATTGGGTAATTGCTAGTTCTGTGGCTGTAGAGGTAAATCAACCGCCAGCTTCCATCAAAGACCAAGCTTTAGAATTAATTAAGAATAATTCTGATGGTATCACCATTACAGGGTTAATGCGAGAATTGGGAGTAGCACGGTCTGATTTGGAACCTGAACTTGCACAACTGGTTGAGGCAGGTACAATCCAGCGTGGAAATGGTAATAAATTCCAAATTTCAAAAACTTGAAAAAAACAATTAGAGATATAGAGTGCCTTCTCTCTCTATCTACAGCACATTGCAAGTAGATGAAGTACAGTACTGAGGTTTAAAAGGCAGACTCTAAACCCTTTCTACTTCTGACTCCTGTACGAGCAGGTTTCTTTGAGATAACTTACAAAACAATAAAATCAATCGATTAAAGAAAGTCCCCTGTACGGGCAGGTTTTACCAGATAACTGACAAAGCAATAAAATCAATCGACTAAAGAAAGCCCCTGTACGGGCAGGTTTTACCAGATAACTGACAAAGCAATAAAATCAATCGACTAAAGAAAGCCCCTGTACGGGCAGGTTTTACCAGATAACTGACAAAGCAATAAAATCAACTAAGAAAACCTGCCCCTACGACTGAATTCTGCTGTAAGTTGTAAATATTGAAAGTGGTTATAAGAGGTAGAAATGTACGTACCCAAACGAGATAAAAAAGCCAAGATCATGTCACTCCTGTCGCAAAAAAAGAAAGTGGACAAAAAAAAGGTGTCGCCAGTTACACCAGAAGGCCATCCAAAAGAGCCACTCATGGAGCACATCTCGCAGATGGGTAAGGTTCCCAATCCCGCCGCCCATGCAGCTATACTGAATCGCGCTCCAGCTAATCAGCAATCTTCTAATAAGCAATTTCTACTTCTGTTACAACAGCAGTATGGAAATAATTACGTAAAACAGGTGTTGCAATTGGCACGGCAAGAAACCCAAGGTAATGCAATATCAGAAAAAGCATTAGAGGACGAGCGGCAAACAGTGCCATCAAAACAAGAGAAACATGAAACAAATCAGCCAGAAAAACAACTATCTTCTAGCAAGGATGCGAAAGAAGAGCTAGATAAATTGCACTTGGCACACAAAGAAAATCAAGATGATGCAATATCGCAAAAAGTACTAGAAGACGAGCAGAAAACAGTGCCATCAAAACAAGATAAAGATGAAACAAATTTGCCTGAGGGACAACTATCTTCTCACAAGAAAGCGAAAGAAGATATCGATAAATTGAAACATAATAAAGCTTAAACAATTCTTCAAATAATTAGTGAACTATTACAGCAGAATTCAGTCGTAGGGGCAGGTTTAATCGATTTATTTTATAGTGCCCGTAAGTTATCTGAAAAACCTGCCCGTACAGGAGTCAAGATTACAAAGGATTTAGAGTCTGCCTTTTAAACCTCAGTACTGTACTTCATTTACTGGCAATGTACTGTAAATAATCCAAGCAAAAAGTAAAACAGTACCATTCAATTAAATAATCCCCCTTCAGATATTTTAAAATCTGCTAGGGAGGACGCAAAAACTTGCAAAAAGTTGCTGATAGAGGAAATCAAAACAATATTTCCACAAGATACACCAGTCCAATTGGGAAACTTGTCTGAGGTAAAATATGCACACGCCGAAGCTGGATAAAAACGTTAATACCAAGTTAGAACCACAGCAAACTGCGGCGGAAAAAGGTGTGTCGTCGCATATACAGCGCGATCCACTAGTGCAGCAAATTTCGCGGATGGGCAATGCTCCCAATCCCAGCGCCCATGCGGCTGTCCTAAATCGTGCCCCAGCTAATCAGCAATCTTCTAACAGGCAATTATTGCTGCAATTGCAACAGCAGTATGGAAATCCCTACGTAAATCAAGTATTGCAGTTGGCGCGGGAAATGGGTGGAAAAACATCTGCCAATCCGACTGAACAGCCACTTGTACAGACAAAGGTGACAATTGGTGCTGTGGGGGATAAGTACGAGCAAGAGGCGGATCGGACAGCGCATCAAGTGGTACAGCGGATGAATGCGCCTGCTTCTCAACAGCCGGAAGCAAGTGAGAAGATGCAGCCAGCGAAGCCTGAAGCAAAAGAAATACAGAAAAAGCCACAGATAAGTACCATACAACGGCAGGAGATGCCTCAGCTGGAGGAAGAGGAGAAAGATGAACCCGTCCAATTGAAGTCGGAAACAGGGATTGTTCAGCGGGTTTGCTCCGAGTGTGACAAAGAACAGCAGTCAGGACAACAAGAGAATAAACTTGCTCAAATGCAGCCGTTGGTTCAGCGTCAGTCTGCTGATAAGGGGATGGCAGATACACCAGACTTGGAAACGTCGATTCAAAAAGCGCAAGGTCAGGGACAGCCTCTTTCTGATAATATCCGAGGACAGATGGAGCAGTCATTTGGGGCTGACTTCAGTGGGGTGAGAATTCACACAGGTTCACAATCTGACCAATTGAATAAATCTATCCAAGCCCGCGCTTTTACTACAGGACAGGATATTTTCTTGCGTTCTGGTGAATACGCACCTACAAGCAAGCAGGGACAGGAGTTGCTTGCTCATGAATTGACTCACGTTGTCCAGCAAAATGGCAGTGCGGTGCAGTCTAAAGTACCAAGTGCAGCGAAAACCACGTCTAATGCTCCTAACAATGAAGGAGTATCAGCTGCAACTAAATCTTCAAGGGATAACACCGTCCAACGGGTTTGTTCTAAGTGCGAGGATGAAAAACAGGACGTAAATCTGCAGGCGAAACAAGTATCGGATAATACGGTTGAAGCGACTCCTGAAGTAGAAGCATCAATTAGTCAAGTTGATAGTCAAGTTGATCGCCCAACTATACAAAGGGTTATTGATGTCTCAGAACGCCCACAACACTTAGAACCGCGAGAACGCCCAGAACCAACTCCGGAGAATAAAGTAGAAAATACTGAGGAGAGTAAATCGCAAACTCCAGAAGCAACCACTGGATCAGATGATTCTGATTGTGACCAACCAGATAATACAAGTAATACAAACAAGACGAATAATACAGAACCAGAAAACCAGCAAAGCCAACAGTCGCAAAAATGTCCTTCGGAAGAAAATAAACATCAAGATAAAAAACAGCAAAAACCGCCGAAAACCCAGCCACTCAAAGGTAAGTTAGCTGAAAGACCTGCTATTTGTCGCAAGCAACAAAAATCAACTTTACAGGCATTTGCATTGATGGCTAGTTCCTTACTTTCTAAAGGAATAGTTGCCAAGCGCAATCTAAAAGATCAAAGCAAAGCAGCTAAGCCAGAAACTACACCGAAGAACGCACAACAAACCCCAACATCTACGCCACAAAATCTAACAGCAACACCAGCAACAACCACGGGTGAGGCAGTTAATCCAAAAACTGCGAAAGAAAAAGCAGAAGCCACAACGACTGCCACAGAAGCACAAGGGCAGCTAAGAACCACAGATGCCGAAGTAGCTCGGTTAGCTTCAAGCAAAATTAATTTTAAACTGCCCAAACAGGAAGAAACTGATACAGACAATAATTCTGCGGCTTTGGAAGAGCAAAGAGCTGCTGCTAGTAGTATGGCGAGTAACTTCTTTGCAGAAGCTGCTTCGCGAGTGCAGACTGTTACAGGGCTGGGACAAGGTATTTCTGCTCGCATCAACGGAGTAGCAGAAACTGCAAGAGCATCCGTGATGTCAACAGTTCAGCAACAACAGGATGCGGTTACTGCCCAAATTAACCAACAACGCACTCAAGTACAAAACCAAGCACAGGCAAGCATAGCCGAGATTCAGCAACAGTATCAAGCAACATTAAGAAATATTTCCCTAAGAACTGCTGAAGTTAGCCAAAGAATCCAAACAGAATACAGCAATGTTTTTCAGAAAGTCGATCAACAAGAAAGCGACTTACTTGCACGTATTGACAAACTTTATCTTCAGACTTTTGACCAATATATAGCTGCTGGCGACACGGTAGGTAATGAAGCAACAGCTGTTGGGGAAAAATGGGTAAAACAGTGGGAGTCGGAAATTACTGATAAATACAGTAACGAAGATGCCGTTGTCGAGGATCGGGGTCATATGCGATCTACTCTTCCAAACCCTGGTAAAACAGCAGAAGTAGAAAAGAATAGTAAAATTGGGAAAAAAGCTAGCACAGCTAGAGAAGTAGCAAAACAATACAAAGAACAAGTAACAGAAGAAGCTACTAAACAGGCAAATAATCTTGTAGAAAGCAAGGCTAAAGATATTAAAGGTATTTGTTGCGGGATTAAGGAGTTCCGCAAACAGTTACAAAAGCCGCAAGAAGAAACTCTCAAAGCTGTAATTGAGATCCAGCAGGATGCTGTATTGCAAGTAACGGAAGCACAAACTAAGCTAACTGAATCTGCTAATCAAACTCTGCAAGCCACATTACAATCTTTAAACGAACAAGAAACTGCCCAATTGCAAATATTGCAGGGTTACGGCGATCGCCAAGTATTGGCAATTGAAAGAGATGCCCAAAAGGCGATCGCATCGCTACAAAAAGGAGTCAACCAAGCTGCTAACAAGTTGCTAACTGCGGTGCAAGATTACTACAGCGAATTTCAGGGCATGGAAGCTCCTAACCCCGATGAATTAAGTGTAACTTTAGCAGAAATACTTGGGCAGTTTGACAGTAGCGTTGGCACAGTACAAAAGGAAACTGAAAAGGGTATTGCAGTTAGCGAAGATGGTATCACACAAGGAGAACAGCAAGCCGTTAGTGCTGTAGGTGCGATCGCTCAAACAGTTATGGAGGAATCTGCGGCGGTTGTTGAAGAAGCCAAAACCAGCTTTAATAATCTCAATCAAGGTATTACAAATACCTTCAACCAACTTCGAGACGCTTACACGCAAGCATCTAATAACTTTGTTGAAGACACAGCAAAAGGTCTGGCTCAAATTACTCAAGATAGTCAAAACTCAGTTGAGCAGATTTACCAAAAGTTCAGTGAAGCTTTACAAAAGAGTGTCACCCAAATCGAAACAGGACTGCGGGATACTTTAAAATGTCTGGAAACAGATATCCAGAACTACGCTGCCAAAGCTGTTGAAGATGAACCTTGGTGGAAAACACTACTTAAGGCGCTTGTATTTATTGCCGTCATTGTTGTTGCAATAGTTTTGGCTCCAATCGGGATTGGGTTCGTTGCAGGAGCACTGGGAGGAGGGATAGCTGCAACCATATTTGCTAGTGTTGCTGTCGGTGCTGCATTAGGAGCGGGTTTGGGTGCTTTGAGTCAGATTGCTAATAACGCGATCGACGGCAAGAACCTGATGGAAGGTGTGGGTAATGCGGCTCTTGCTGGTGCGATTGGTGGTGCGATTGGTGGTTTTGGTGGTGCGATCGGTGGTGCGCTGGGCAATGTTGGCAAGTTGGGTGTAGGACTGAGCAAAACCTTATCAAAGTTTGGCATTGAAACCGTTTTTGATACTCTTGGGAATATTGTTGGCGATCTAGCAGCAGGCAACCCGATAACCCTGGAAGGAGTTCTCATGGGTGCGGCGATCAGTGCAGGCACTTATGTCGCTACAACTAAAGGAACTCTGAGGAGACTTGGTAAACCAGGTGAAAAAATCCAAAGTTTCCAAGAAAGGTCATCAGAGGCAGGGATGCGAAGTGGTGCATTTGTAGGAGGTAAGGTTAGGTCTGCCTTTGGTGGCAAAGTTGATACCTCGGTAGGTAGCCGTTCTGGCGTGGGTGTGACGGGTGCCACGCCTCCGGAAGCTGAGGTGAAAACGTCTAAGACGAGTGTGACTAGTGGTCGGGGAGTTGAGAGTCCGACTGTTAACCGTCCTGATGTGGATGTGACTGGTGTTAGACCTCTAGAAACGGAAATAAAAGCACCTAGAGGTTTGAAACCCAACACCGATGTGCTGATGACAGCAAAAGAACAGGAGATTCTTGAGAAGACTGCTCCTAAAGACGGAGATAAACTAACACCAGAAGAACTTAATACAGAACTTAAAGTGGCAGAGAAAGTTAAGCCTAAATCAATCTCTGAGGGAGAATTTGTTGAACAGAGAGAACTGCCCAACGACCACCAATGGAAGGAAAAAGAGGATGCAACATTGTGCCGCTTTTCTGACAAACCTTATTGTGTCAACAATAAACTTAAGTCTCACGACAGAAAACAACGAGCCTTATTAAAGCAGCAAGGAACGCTCCACGAATTCGATACGCGAGAAGTCTCTATAGTTGATCGCGATCAGAAAGTAGAGAAAAAAGCGCCGCCACAGGAAGCTGTTTCTAAGAAGGCAATTGCCGAGGAGTTTTCTAATGCACTGGAGCAAGAAGGACTCCAAACTTTCCTTTCAGGGGGTGGAGCCATAAATTGGCAAGGGGGCAGTCGTCCGATTGCGGATCTGGACTTTCGGGTGTCTGCTGAAGAAGTTGGTTTTAATAACTTTTACGACCCTAAAGGTAAAGCGGTGCTTCAATATATTAATCAGGTGGTGTTGGCTAATTCCAGGAATCATCATCAAGCCCATAATGCACAAGCCCAAGAATTTCACCCTGTCGGAAAAGATGGTCTCACTATCGGTACGGTTAATTGGTTTGGTGTAGAGGTCAGCCTTTCTGTTGTGCCTTCAACTCCTAGAACCCTAGCCACTCTGAAAGGAAATGAGCAGATACCAAATATCAAAGCTTTAAGCCTCGAAGAACTGCAACGTGACAAGCTCAAAACCATGATCACCCGAACTAAAAAAGGGCAGGAGAGTGTGAAAAAAGTAGCTCAGGATCTTTTTGACTTTCTAGATATGACCCGGTTAATCAATGAACAAGATGGCTCAGCTAAATCTATGTCCCAGCATCTTAACGATGCTATTAGTCATCGGATGGATGAATATACAATAGCGAATTTAGAAGGAATGCAACTTCACCATCTGAGTAAAGAAGATCTTATGGAATTGATGAAAGCCAGGGTTGTCCTTACAGCACAAGCACACACTAAAGGCGGACAGCGTGCTCAAGCTTTCCAAAAATTGCTTGAAAATAATCCTGAACTGAAAACTGAACTGAAAAATTTGCTTAAGAGACTTAGCAAACTTAAAATTACTCCACAATCAAAAACAGATCTACGACCTTGGATGGCAGCTTGGAATGATAATCCCTTCTTCGGTCCACCCAAAAAAGGGAAACCCAGCCGAGCAGCGTTGCAACTTTCCCAATCTACTAGGTCTGAAAGTGGGGTGGATGAACTACTTGCTCTGCGTCCCAAGGATTTCCTAAAAGACAGAATTCCAGAACAGGTCAGTGTTCCCGGCAAACAAGTTTTGCAGGTGCTTTATCTTTCAGGAGGCTTTCGAGCTTTGGAAAATTCACAAAAGAATATTCAAACTCTAGAGGCTTTCGGTTTGACCAGAAATCAATTCAGTAAAGCTTTCACGGAGTTACGAATACTTAAACTTGTAGAAGGAAAGCAGGATGGTTTGCATCTCACTCAGCAGGGTGAGAAGAAGTTATTTCAGCATCCGGAAACAGAGGGGAAAGTGCCTGAGACAACTACGCCGAGTGAACGCGAGGTTAGTAGTGCGGCTGATACTCGTTCTAATGTCGAAACACCTGATGCTCAACGTCCGGAAACTGAGGGGAACGCACCTGAGACAACTGCACCTAGCGATCGCAACACTCATTTTGATGTACCGCAAACAGCAGCCAAAGCCACTGACGCTACGGAGAAAGCGCCTGAGGCGACTACACTTAGCGATCGCACCACTCAAGATATTCCAACCACAAGCCGTTCTGATGCAGATGTGACTAGTGCTAGGGACACTGAGACTGAAGTAAAACCACCTGATACAATTACATCCGATCAACGCAGCACTCACTATGATGAGCCAGAAATCGATCCGGTTAACGAGCCTGATGTAGTTGCTAAAGAGAAGACGACTGATGGACATGAGATTAAAGTACTTAAAGATGGTCGTGTGATTCGCTGCTCAAATTGTCAGGAATTAGAAGATTATTTCAAACAGACTTCCATATCAGAAGATAATATAAAACAGATAAATACAGTATTAAATGAAAAAAATAATTTAAATGATAAAAACCAATTTGCTAAAGATTTCCTTAATATTATTAAGGAAATAGATAACACTTTGAGTATCGATGAGATTAATACCTTATTACAAGCAGTTAGTATTGAAGATATTGTAAAATTGAACAAATTTACAATGTCACCTAGACAAATAAAGACATACTCAGAGGTTATTTCTAAGGATGAATTCAAGTTTTTTTTAGAAAAATTAAATGACAATTCTGCTGATCCTGACATTTTAAATAAAATTGAGCAAATAATCAGGGTACGGGCGGATAATATGCTCAATACTTTTGATAAGTATGAGTTACCAACAAGTGATAATATGCCTAATAAACTTGACTCATCGGCTTTCAATCAGGCTAAGCAAGATTATAAACAGGGCAGATTGTCTTTAAAATATATGACAGATCGCCCACCCCAGAACGACCCATTGGCTTACATTCAGGCTTGGGAAGATTATAAGGATTCTTTATCATCTCAAACTCATTAGTATCAAGGTGTCGGTAAGAACCAGAGCTAGCCACTTATGCCTTTAAACATGTATGGAATGACGTTTAAAATCATAACACTTATAACAACAACAGCACACCGGAGGAAGGCTGGTTACTTGAAGCGTCCGAAATATGAATTGCAGCAGTAGAAAAATATGAACAGCGAAAATACCCCTCTCCTCTGGTTCGACTCCACGCGCCATCACTACTTTCTCATTCCCAAAAACCAAGAATTTACTACTGGAGATCTAATCCTTTTTAACCTCACTGGTGAAAAAAAGACAGTCTCATTAATTGCACTTACCTCTTTTGAAATCACAGAAGTAGAAGCTAGAGCTTTCCTTGAAACTGAATTGAATCAGCTAATGGAAAAAATAGAAATTAGCGTGGAAATTAAAAACGAATTATCTAACATTTTAGAAGAGTTCTTCTCATCCCCAAATATAGAAAAGTTTATCGCAAAAATAGTTAGCGAAGTGCTAAATTTAGCAGACGAAATTGACCAATCACCTGAGTTATTAGAACAAAAACTTTATGAAATTCTTACATCTTGGAGCCAAGACTTATTTGCAGAACAAGATAAACAATTAGAAGAAAAACGCAAGCAAAAGTATAGAAAATCTGCAAAGGAAGCAGTGACTCAATCTTTAAGTTCCTTTGTTTTACCCTCATTTGCAGATAGTGACTTGTTCTCAGAAATTAGCCTATTGCCAAAAAAGGAACAAAAATAAACCCCAAAAAATCAGTTATCAGTTATCAGTTATCACTGTTTACTGTTCACTCTGGAAATGTCTATTAAAAACTATCACGTTGATTCCGAAGTAAAGCTTGTAATATCTCTCGTTGTTCTTTCAAGAGAGCTTGCTGTTCTGTGACTAAAATTGTTAATTGGTCATTTAATTGAGTTAGTAACAAAACTAAATCTCGGTATCGTTCTAGTAGACGAGTTTCTTCTGTTTGGCGACGGCGTTGAAGGCGATAGGCAATTAATGGTGGACGATTCAGTCGTAATCGGTTGCAAGTAAATTCTCCTGTTGTAGTCAGGGCTAGCAATTGCCCATCCTCTAACTCAAGAAAATGTTTATTATAGTGTTCAAAGCGAGGATTCCACAATTTTGGTAAAGACTCATCCGTACTCCAAAAATCTTGCTTATATTGATTACAACAAGCGCAGGAATAAATTAGGTTTTCTAAATTGTCAGAACCTCCTCTCGATTGGGGTTGGTAGTGATCGATTGTTAGAGTTCCTCCTACGTCAGTTTCTCTCACCCCACAAAATTCGCAGGCATAGTTTGCTCGTTGCTGAACTTGTTCTCGCACTCCTTTTGAAATAGTCATGCCGAACGTCGAACCGCCAATTGTTGCCGTAACACACTAATTTCTTGGCGTAAATCATCGTTTTCGCTAGATATTTGCTGAATGCGCTGAGTTACGAATGTTAACTGGTTTAAGGATGCTTCAAGCTGAGTGGACAATTTTGCGCTTGATATTTGAGAGTCAGCATTGTCACCAAGCAACTTGCTTTCAATTGCATCTAGTCTCGCATACCAAGCATCTAGCTGCTCTTTTTCCAAGTTAGTCAGTTGTTCGCCAAGTGTTGAGCGATTGTGCAGTTGCCTCCCCATTTCATCTGAAATCATCAGTTCTCTCCTGACTTAATTGCTATGAAAATTGTACCAATAGAATTGCTAATTCTGCGATCGGCACATGATGTCGCTAAGCTATACTTTAAACTGTCACAATTTGAGCTTTTGTCATGCTGTAGACGCTTTGCGGCTTCCCGCAGGGTGCGTAACGTAGTGAAGCGAAGCATCTAGATTCTTCGCTTCGCTCAGAATGACAGTTCAAAGCGCAGTTTATGCCCGTGTGGAGTATATCTAAGGTGTTAGCCAGTAAATCACGAACAATACTCATCAACTCAGTCTGCCATAATAATTCCAGTACCTCTCACGCATCAATACTTCTCGGTTAAGCACCAGATCAGATTCTTTAAAGATTGTGATAATGCGATCGCCTATAAATTGGTGAAAAAAACAAAACCCAACAATCAGTCCAGTAAGCCACCAACAAGAACTGTCACTACAATGGAATATTATGCAACTTCGCTGCAACACATATTAGCAGAACTAGAACGGATAGATTTACTTATTCAAGTTCAGCTACAACGATTGCAGCAGATCCAATCTACTGATACAGCCTTCCAAGGACTCTATATTTCTGAAGAAGATTTAGAGGCAATGCTAGCAAAACCAGTTGGTATGCCACACTGGGCGGCTGCTTCTACACCTTTGTCTGCAGATGAAGTTCAGGATGTTTTTGAGCAGCTGGCAGATGATATTGATTTATGTAAAGAAAAAAGTATCAAACGCAATATTAACTTACGTTTGTCAGCACTCGCTCGCAGCTTTCAACTCACCACTATTGATATTGATATTCTTTTGATTTGTCTGGCTCCAGAACTTGATTTACGTTACGAAAGCCTCTATGCTTACCTTCATGGTGATGTTACAAAGAAACGTCCCAGCATAGATTTGGTTTTGAACCTCCTTTGTCCTTCTTTAGAACAGAAGCTGGCGACACGTCAACGTTTTACGCCTAGTCATCCCCTGCTAAAGCATCACTTACTGAATGTCTTCGACGATCCATCTCAACACCAACCCCCGCTATTAGGAAAGTTTCTGAAACTAGACGATCGCGTGGTGAATTACCTACTTGATATTGACGAAATTGACTCTCGTCTTCGAGTTCATACTACTTATAAAGTCCCTAAAAAAAAGTTAGATGATTTGTTACTGGCAACTGAAGTCAAGCAACGCTTCAAGCAAATGACTCAGAACAAAGAAGCGATGGCATCAGGGACAATTTTCTATTTCCAAGGATCTTACGGTGTTGGTAAGCAGGCGACTGCTGAAGCAATTTGTCAGGAGTTGGGTATGGGATTGTTGATTGTCGATGGCGATCGCCTGCTCAACTCGGAAGCTGTTGCATTTGATACAGCTATAAATTTGGTTTGTCGTGAGGCATGTTTACAGCAAGCGGCTCTCTACTGGAAAGGTTTTGATAGTTTACTAGAAGATGATAAACAAGCACGGCTCTTGTCACTCATAAAGCAGTTGGAAGATACCAATTTACTGATTTTTCTTGCTGGAGAAGTGACTTGGGAACCAGTAGATGCATTGCAAGACATTCCCTTCTTACGGGTTGAGTTTTCTCATCCGACAAATACCGAACGGGTGCAACTATGGCAGAAGAGTCTTAGAAGTAACACAGACTTCGGTTCTGAGGCAGACTTAAGGATATTAGCCAGTAAATTCCGATTCAGTGGCGGTCAAATCGAAGACGCTACAGCTACCGCCCGAAATATAGCCCACTGGCGCGATCCAGAACAGCAGCACTTGACAATGGCAGATATTTATGCAGGGTGTCGCTTGCAGTCTAACCGAAAATTGAGCAACCTAGCCACTAAAATCAATCCTTATTACAAGTGGGATGACATAATTCTGCCTCCTGACCAAATGCAGATGTTACGAGAAATCTGTAATTCAGTCAAGTACCGCACTCTCATCTACGATGAATGGGGTTTTGATAACAAACTAGCTATGGGCAAGGGAGTCAACGTTTTCTTCGCTGGTCTTCCTGGCACCGGCAAAACCATGTCCGCTAATATTATAGCTGGAGAATTAGGCTTGGATCTTTACAAAATAGACCTCTCCAGCGTAGTCAGCAAATATATTGGTGAAACCGAAAAAAATCTGTCTCGGATTTTTAACGAAGCTCAAACCAGCAACGCTATTTTGTTTTTCGATGAAGCAGACTCGCTGTTTGGTAAACGGAGTGAAGTCCGTGATTCCCACGATCGCTACGCCAACATTGAAGTAAGCTATTTATTGCAACGAATGGAAGAGTATCTTGGAGTTGTAATTCTAGCGACAAACTTACGCAAAAACATGGATGATGCCTTCGTCAGGCGGATGCATTTTAGTCTTGAATTTCCCTTCCCCAACAAAAAAGAACGCCAACGGATCTGGGAGCAAATCTTACCAGATGCTACCCCCAAAAGCCCAGACTTAGATCTAAATTTCATGGCTAGTCGTTTTGAAATTGCCGGTGGCAACATTCGCAATATTGCCCTATCTGCTGCCTTCCTCGCCGCAGATGATGGTGGGGCAATCACCATGAATCACCTCATCTCGGCTACGCGACGAGAGTACCAAAAAATGGGTAAGATAGTTTCAGAAAGAGAGTTCACCTAGTACATTGGACAGCCGAAAGCAAGAGCTAATGCAACGATTGACCAATCTTTCTCATCTCGCTCACAGATACGATTTAAAGCTTCTTCCTTAAAACCTCCGTAAATATCCTCCCTTATTTCAATGACAAGTTGTTTAAGATCATTCAGAGTATCCAAAGCCTCTTGTTCTTGGGCGGGACTTATATGGCGTTTTCGAGCGATATTGGGTATATGAAAAGCGACTTCACTATAACAAGTTTGTGGGGTACAAAAAAGTATTTTGTCCCTATGTTCAGCAATCAGGGAAAATGTCCGTATTCCCAGAACTGCACGAATAAGAATATTCGCATCAAGAACAATAGTTTTCGCTTTTTTGGTCATTAATTGCTCTGTTTTCTCGACTCCTGAAAATCAGTTACAATATCATCCTCAGTGAGTCCTTTTTCAGCCAGCATATGACTGAGTTTGGTGACAGCTTTCCGTAAAGACTCTATATCTTTTTTCTGAGGTTGAGGTTGAGCGGGAATATAATAACCAATCGTCTCCCCATGACTCGTCAAAGCAATGGGTTCTTGATTTTCTCTCGTGTACTTATACAGATGATTTCTAAACTCACGGATTCCGACTGATTCAATCTCGGACATAAATTTTACGTTTTTGTGTACACATAAGTACATAATAGCAAAAAATCTACCCGACTTAGAGCAGCTAATTGTAGGAGAAAAGGATCAACACGGACAGATATTTACTATAGTTATTGAAGTCAGGGGAAAAAAGCTGTTTACTGGGTGGATACTTGATGCTAAAGGTACTTTAAAGCTTGCAACCCCGTTCTCAGGATTTGCAAAAGTCAATTTCAGAAATCAACAAAAATCAATTCATAAATACGGTTCTGAACTCTCAAAGTTCCCTGTTGCTTGACTACTAGCCCCGATAAAAGCAATTCTCTTTCCTCTAAACTATCAACTGCAACAATCTCTCCTTGATGCAAAATTTGTCGATAGAGTTCTAGTAGCCGAACGGATTGTTTGCTATTGCGGAGGCGATCGCGGATAGTTCTCAAATGCTCTGGTTCATCCTGTGATTCCCAATTCTCTATTACTTGAGTTCGCACCAAATTTTCAATCCATTCGGATTCTCTGTTGATAGGAATAGGAGATGAAGAATTGCGGATGAGTTTACATAGCTTTTGGGTCAAGAAAGGCTGACCATTAGTCCAGGCTAACACTTCTTTTAAAAGTATTTGAGGATTGCTTACTTTCTCGGTCAATCCTTGAAGTAAAGGTTGCGCTTCATGCTCTTTAAACCCTTCCAATTGAATGGTCTGACCGATGTTAAAGGGCGTTCTTTGGTGGTCAGTAATTAAGTCGCTAGGGGCAATGACTCCAAAAACAGCAAAGGTTAAACGTCGATACTCTGAATTAATACTGCGCTGATTATAGCAGGAGCGAATCAGCGCAAAAAAGTCATTAACTGGGAAATTTAAGCCTAAAACGTTATCAATTTCATCGATAAAAATTATTAGGTTTTTAGAGATAGTGTCATCATTTGGAGCAACTTCTACTAGCAAAACTTCTTCAATAAATTGACTCAATCTCTGAACCGGAGAAATATCTCCTTGCTCTTGCCACCAAGTTTTGAGATTAACCTTTCTTAGTAAACCAAAACTTCGCCATAGCTCTACTGTCAAGCCTTTGTACCATTGCTCAGGCGTGACGTTTTCGCTGCCAATGCGGGTTAGATCAATTGCCCCGCACCTAAACCCCTCATGCTGGAGATGGTGTATCATGCGTACCATCAAGCTTGACTTGCCCATCTGCCGAGGATTGAGAATGTAACAAAACTCCCCGCGCTTCAAGGCTTTGTAAAGATAACGATCTGCTGAGCGCACAACATAAGTGGGAGCATCCATCGGCAAACTTCCTCCCACTTGATAGTCAAAGGTAGACGGTTGTTCGGCACTTTTTAATAACTCGTTTTCAAAGAGCAGTTCGGCTTGGGTGGCTTTGAGAATTTCTAGGGTTTGTGAGAGTTCTTGAGTGCGCTCTTCTACTCTCAGCTCTAGATTTCGGTTATAGTCTTCTAACTGTCCGTAGAGACGGGCATTTTCAATGGAGATAGCAGCTTGAGCAGAAAGAATTCTTAAAACTTCAATGCGATCGCTCGTAAATGCTTCTGTGGTTAAATTGTTTTCTAAATATAAAATCCCGCTTAGTTTGCCTTGATGTAATAAAGGAGTACAGAGAATCGATTTTGGTTGAGTGGCGACGATGTAGGGATCGCGGATAAACTGTTCTTCAACGGTTGCGTTACCAAGAACTACATTTTCTTGAGTACGAACAACATAGTTAATGATCGCAACTGCTAAAATTGGTATCTGCTTGTCGCCATCTACAGAGTCAATGGGAAGCGATCGTAATAGAGTAACGTCATCAGAATCTACCGTCCCTTCAGCTTCGATCACCCATTTCCGATCTTTTTCCAGTATGAGAAAGCCTTTTTGAGCACCGCCATTTTCAATGACAGTTTTCATTAACTTAGCCAGCAGTTGATCGAGTTTAATTTCGCTAGCTAATACTTGAGATGCTTTGGTAACTGTCATCAGATCGAGTTCTTGGGGATTTATACCACCAGTAGATTCAGTTTTGTTAATGCTTTGGTTTTCTTTTCGGTCGTTTGTATCCATGAGAAACTGTGGGTACTCAAATTCTAGGGCTTCAAGACGGCCTACTTGTAAATGAACTAATTTTTTCTCATCTTCTGGAATTAAAGTATAGGCTGCTCGTTGAACTCGTTCATGTAAAAATTGATAGGGAATATAGTTAGGAATTTTAGAAATAAAAGTATCAGATTTTTCTGAAGGATTTTTTGATATTTTTTCCTGATTCCAAAGCAGAGGTATTTTATAGTCATTAATCAGAGGTAAAATTAAACTTATGTCCAATGCTGGCTGAAATTCTCTAGCTGTTGTTATTTGATGTTTATTATGAATAATGGAGAGAACTTCTAAATTAAATTGGTTGCTCATACAGGCTGCTAATTGCAAACTTTTATGAGTCTTTCCATCCAATTTTGTAATTTTACTGTTAGTTAATTGAACGACATTATCAGTGATTTCTACTCTTTTAATTGCCTCAATATTCCAGTACCACTGATTTTTATTATAGTTAAATGATAAATTCTTTCTCTATATAGAGATTGAAATAGGTTAGTTAAGAAAAAAGGGTTTCCTTGAGTTTGATAGCTGACTAAATCTGCTAGTTTTTTTGACTTTTTTGTGGAGCAATTTAAAGTATCAGCAATTAATTGGTTGATATATTTGATTTCTAAAGGTTGCAGCAAGATATGATTGACTCTAGCACCTTCTTTTTTTATTTGCTCTAAGGTTTGTATCAAAGGATGAGTTGCATCAACTTCATTATCTCGGTAAGCTCCTATTATCAATAGATATTGGCTGTCAGCATCGGTTACTAATAGCTCAATTAATTTCAGAGATGCTAAATCTGCCCACTGGAGATCGTCGAGGAAGATAACTAAGGGGTGTTCTTTTTGAGCTAAAACAGTAATAAATTTTTGAAAAAATAAATTAAATCGATTTTGTACCTCAGTTGCTCCTAATTGCTCGACTGGCTGCGGTTTACCGATAATCTGTTCCACCTCAGGAATTACATCGATGATAACCTGAGCATTAGGATTCAAGGCTGCTAAAAGTTCTAGTTTCCAAGTTTGTAGTGCTGCTTCAGATTCAGTAAGTAATTGCCGTATTAAGTCTTGAAATGCTAAAGTGCTCGCCGCATAGGGAATGTCTCGCTGCAACTTGTCAAATTTTCCGCTAATAAAGTACCCTTGCTGGCGTAATATTGGTTTATGAACTTCATTACCATTGGTAGTCAATACAGTTAGTGTAATTAGTAACTATGTATAGTGCTTAACTTCAGTTAAGGCTCGACTAATAGCAATCTTGGCATCGAAATGAGGCTTAGTCATCCAGCTACAAGGAATATGGTGTATAAATTAAATGTTGCAGCTCCTTTTTCGTAAAAAATCGCCGATACAATTCACAACCTGCGGTACAGCTTTTGGTATTTTGTAAAATTTAATGCGTTTTCCCTGGGCGAAACTCTTCAAACGGTTAGACATTGGTTACTCCTCTTTTATGACTACATTTGATCGCTTACTCAATCTCTTGTATTTCTGAGGACAAACCTGGTTATGCAAAATTTATGCAAAATTAAAAATGAACCTCAGCATAATTACGATACCTTGAGACGACATACCGTACAAACACTGATTGTCATATGCATTCTTAAGATTTTGTAAAGAAAAGCCAAGAAAGTTTCTGGGGTTAGCAGCATCACAACATTAATACCTGGTTAGCAATACAACGTTAACAACTAACATATAGCTAGTAGCCCTTAGCACGCTACTAGGGGCTTTCCTCGAAACAAAAGCTGATTTAATTATGGCAGATTCTATAAGAATCCTACTTGAATCTTACTCAGTATACTTAGAAGGAAAACTTTGTATGTCAAGCTTCAAGGCTCCCAAGTTGTTCAAAAATCTGCGGAGGAGTCTTATAGCACCACAGTAGTTTGTCCTGTGTATTATCAAATTATTCAGCGCAGAGGTAATGGTTGGGCTTTTAAAGATGGTGAACCATTTTTGAACTTATTTAATGCTCCAAATTTATCTCCCGAAGACGAATTTGCAGCTTTTGAGACTTCGATGAAAAAAGTTGCAATCGCACTTTTCTGCATCAATGGTGGAAAGCAGGGTTACTACATCGCAAATATTTGGATAAACAATATTACTATTGCAATAGCCAGTGGGAGAATGTGAAAATCAAACTGAAGGAATTGGGAATTGGTAGAGATGACCCAATTTAGGATAAAGGTTAGAAAATAAAGGTAGTAGATCGGAAATCAGATATATTCAAGATATTGGGTTTCAATGGAGATTATCAATGCACAAAATTAATTTACAAGAAGCAGAAACTCGATTAGCACAACTAATTGAAGAAGCTGCGAGTGGGGAAGAAGTTATCATCACACGCAATGACGGTTCAGCCTTTAAGATTGTACCAATTACTACTAACGTACCGCGTCCGAAATTTGGTAGTGCTAAGGGAAAAGTGAAAATTGCCGATGATTTTGACGAACCACTACCAGACTTTGAGGATTATGCACCATGAGATTGTTGCTTGATACCCACGCATTTCTGTGGTTTATCGAAGGCAATCTCAATTTGAGCGATCGCGCAAGACAATTGATTGAGGATGAAAATAATCAGCGTTTCTTAAGTATTGCCAGTCTGTGGGAAATCTCCATTAAAGTTAGCATTGGGAAATTAGAGCTGGGAATTCCTTTTACCGAGTTTTTCCAACAACAAGTTTACGGAAACGCTATCGAATTACTTGAAATCCAAGCAGAACACCTGGATACATTAGCTAAGTTACCTTTTTACCACAAAGACCCATTCGACCGCTTAATCATTGCTCAAAGTTTAGTCGAAAATATTCCATTAGTTACAAAAGATGGTGCATTCACAAATTACCCTGTAATGCTGCTGTGGTAAAAAAATTAGATTGACTCAACTGTTCAACAGCTTTTAACAAATCTTGCGATCGCATTTGCACTTCTACTTTAACTGTTGACAAATAAATTTGTCATAAATTCGTTTTAATTTGTTTTTATAGTCTTAAGACATTCACATAATCGTTCGCCGAAAATATCAGCTTTTAAATGATTTTTCATCGGTCGAGATTGATTTTCAGAATTTTCTATCATCTGGCTAATTTCTTCAAAAAGCTCCCTCATTAATACCGTGAATTCGCACAGGCACGAAAAGCAGATGATTTTTTTATACCTGTACGTTCGCTCCTCCCTGTGAGAGTGAGAGCAAGACTTCTCGGATCAGGATTAAGTCGTACTGATAATGTTAAAAGTGAGTAATTCTTTTGTGACTCCCGTTACTCAGTGGATTGGTTTGTTGTTCGGGAACTTCGAGTGAGTTTTTTTGACAATGGGATTATTTCTATTTTGACGGGCATGAATATTTTTCTGTCTTGGCAATGGTTATCAATTTCAGTAGTACCTAAAATAAAAATTTATGTACAGTTGAATAAATGTTCAATAGTTATACTATGATAGGAGTAGTTAATTTTGTCATCTTTTCTTTAAAGCTGCCATGACTCAAACTCCTTCCCTCAAAACCCAGTTTTTGCAAGTTGATGGCATGGACTGCGGTGGTTGTGCATCTACCATTGAAGCCAGCTTGCAGCAGTTACGTGGTGTGACGGAAGCTTCAGTGAGTTTTGCCACTAAAGAAGCTCAAGTATCTTATGACTCGGCGCTGCTAAATGAAAGTGAAATTATAAATCGCATAACTGCTTTGGGTTATACAGTTAAACTGAATAATGAAATAACGCCCCACAATCACACCAACTCCTGTGAGGGCGATCGCAATCATTTTGAAGAGGCTTCTACTAAAAAGATACAGGCACAAATCGGGGGGATGGACTGTGGCAGTTGTGCCAAAACTGTTGAGGTTGGCTTGCAGCAAATAGCAGGGGTTTTATCGGCATCGGTTAGCTTTGCCACCGAAAGAATGCAGGTGTCTTACAACCCGCAACAGGTTAATGAAAAGACAATTTATGATCGAGTTCGCACTCTAGGTTATACAGTTAAACAGAATACTGAGATTAAGGGGAGCAAGCACACCGACTCCTGTGAGGGCGATCGCAATCATGACTACAAAGAGGTTGAAGCCGCTGCGACTAAAAGGCTACAAGTGAATATTAACGGAATGGATTGCGGCAGTTGTGCCAAGACGATTGAAGTTGGCTTGCAGCAGATGGCAGGCGTGAGGGATGTGTCGGTTAACTTTGCGACTGAACTATTACAACTGTCCTACGATCCAACTCTTGTGAGTGAGACAGCGATTGCTGAGCGGATTAGAAGCCTGGGCTACACGGTTGGGGAGAGTTTGGCGGCACGTACCCACGACGACGAGCACAACCATGCTCATCCAGTCTTCAAGCCCTCTCAAAATCCGGCTCCGCCAAACTGGAAATTCTGGATTAGCAACCGTCGAGGACAAAGCGTAATTTTAGCAGGGATGGGATTAGTCCTGGGCTTAATTGCACAACATTTAGCGCTACCCGTCTGGATAGTACGAGGTTTTTACAGTATTGGCATAATAGTTGCTGGCTATCCTATTGCACGGGCTGGCTTGTTTGAGTTACGGTTGCGCCGTGCCGATATGAATTTACTGATGACAATTTCAGTGATTGGGGCAGTGATTTTAGGGGACTGGTTTGAAGGGGCGCTTGTCTTCTTTTTGTTCTCCCTAGGCACAACACTACAAGTTTTCACCTTTGGGCGCACCCGTAATGCAATCCGCAGCCTAATGGATTTGACTCCACCCACTGCTACCATCAAGAGGGGAAATAAAGAAGTTACTGTAACCGTTGAAAGTGTTCAAGTTGGTGAAATTTTAACGATTCGACCGGGACAGCGCGTAGCGTTGGATGGTATTGTTATTTCTGGTACAAGCGCGATTGACCAGTCCCCAATTACGGGAGAGTCAATTCCAGATGACAAAGCTCCTGGCGATACAGTATATGCTGGAACGTTGAATCAGGAAGGTTTTTTAGAAGTCAAAGTTACCCATACGTCGAACGATACCAGCGTTGCTAAAATTATCAACTTGGTGGAACAAGCGCAAGGAAGCCGCGCTCCTTCTCAGCAGTGGGTGGATCGGTTTGCAGAAGTTTACACCCCGATGGTGATTGTAGTCGCAATTCTCATCGCTGTCATTCCGCCCTTGGCATTTGCTCAATCTTTTAACGTTTGGTTCTATCGATCGCTGGTTATGTTAGTCATAGCTTGCCCTTGTGCCTTGGTAATTTCTACCCCTGTTTCGATTGTCAGCGCTATTGGTGCGGCAACCCGCCGAGGCGTTTTATTCAAAGGGGGACATGCTCTAGAGACAGCCGGACGCCTGACTAGTCTTGCTTTTGATAAGACTGGTACCATTACGCAAGGTTTACCTGTTGTGCAGCAGGTTTATGACTTTGGGAAGGTGAGTGCAGATATGGTGTTAATGATTGCGGCTTCACTAGAGCAACGCTCCGAACATCCACTGGCAAAGGCAATTGTGACAAAGGCTCTTGAGGAAGAGATCGAATTAGAAACACCTCTTAACTTCATGGCATTACCTGGTAAAGGGATTCAGGCAAACTTTGGTGAGTCGTTATACTTTGTTGGCAATCGACGGTTGTTTGCAGATCGAGGCATTCCCTTGTCTCAAAAAGCTGAGTCTCTGTTGGCGGAAATTGAAAATCTCGGTCAAACTCCGGTGTTAGTAGGGATAAACCAAGAGTTATTGGGAGTCATTGCTCTAGCAGACGGAATCCGGTTGTCAGCCACAGAAGCAATCCGACAATTGAAGCAGACTGGGTTAAAGCGGTTAGTGATGCTGACAGGCGATCGCACTAAGGTTGCCAAACAAGTTGCCCAACAAGTTGGCATTACAGAGTATCAGGCGGAACTGTTACCTGAAGATAAGCTCCAAGCAATTCAAGATTTGCATCAAAGAGGAGTTACAGGGATGGTTGGAGATGGCATTAACGATGCACCAGCTCTAGCTGCGGCAGATGTTAGCTTTGCTGTGGGTGGAATTGATATTGCCATAGAGACAGCAGATATCGTATTAGTAGGAAGTGACCTGAGACGACTTGCCTATGCAGTGGATTTAAGCGGCCGCACTGTGTCTGTGATTCAACAGAATGTGGTTTTTTCCCTAGTCTCAAAGGGATTGTTTCTGCTGCTAGCGACGTTTGGGTTTGTTGGCTTAGCCGTCGCTGTTTTGGCAGATACAGGCACTTCCTTGCTAGTTACTGCAAATGGAATGCGGTTATTTAGCTCAACCGGGCTTTTTTCTCCACACTCAAACGAAGACGGTGTAGATTGACTCTCCCCAACTGTAGCGGTACGGGAATTCATTAAACTCTGTCTAATGGAATCAAGCTATTAGACACAAGAGTGAAAATTGATTATGCGTTCGTTCAAATCCTTGGTATAGGCGAACAGCCGTACCCTACACAGAACGCCTGAAGGCGAACGCCCCTACGTCATTTCTCTTGATGTCTATTGATTCTCAAGACGCTCTATGATACTCTAATTTAATTACAAACTAACTGATGCATCACGCACATTTACTAGTGCGCTCTTGTATATTGACTTCCCACTCGCTGGGAAAATTAATTTAATTCCAACAGAATTATAGTCATCATGAAAAAATCAAAAGATTTTTCCATATTAGTTTTATGTCTTATTTTGGTGGGCGGAACGACTATAAACAATTCTGCACAAGCTGGCGGAAGTAAAGTTTTAGTAACGGCTGCAAACGAATCTCTCAGCAAATCAGATATTGATAAAGTGATCGATTTTTTTGAATGGGCATTTGCTAAAAAATTCACAAGTGAACAGCGCAGTGCATATTATTCAATTAAGTCAAATGATTATCAAAAAGATCCAGCAGGAACTAGAAAAAGCATTGACAATATAATTTCTACGTATACACAAGTTCGTGCCAAAAATGAACAGGAACAAATCAAAATTCGGCAGGCATTTAACGAAACATTTCTTGGGCAATTGCGAAATTCGCCGGATGATGCAGAAGCCAAACTTTTATTGTCTGTTTACAACGGCGCACACGCAAGCGAAACTGCTTCAAATAATGCGGCTGATTCATCTGCCAGCGTTGGAGATATTTCGTCTATAGTTGGAAAATGGGTCTGGACACATACCGGAAACAGTTCTTACAACACGAATGGCGCATATAGAGGCTCTAACGGTTCGCGTTTCACTTATCTATTTCAGCCGAATGGAACAGTCGAATTCACGGGAATTATCAACGTGATGAACGGCGGCTGCAACCAGCAAATTTTCAAATCTCGAAAAGGAAAAGTCAGTCTGAGCGGCAGTACAATGACAATAAACTGGTCTCCGGCATCTTTCACTCGTGACTTTTCGTGCGATAGAGCGAATAACTACACGAAAACTTTGGCTGCCGAAAACGAAACTTATCAGGTGAAATTCAAAACTGATTTGGGTCAGAAACAGCTTTGTCTCACGGGTAAGGACGAAACTTGTTTCAGTCCGGTAAAGTAGGCCTTTGATGGAAACTGGACTTATTGAGCATATAACGTTGGCAAAATCGTTATATTCACTGATTATGCATTGAGATATTTCACAGACTTATAGAGCGTGCGATTCAATTCTAAACATCATATTCACCAAGGGCGATCGCCTTCATGGAAAATAATTTCTCCACGTAAATATTGCTTAACCACAGCATGAATTTGCAACTGTGTAAGCCGATCGAGATCTAGCCCAGAAAAAAGTGAAATTTGCCCTAGTTGTTCAACCGTGACTTGCATCCTTAAACCGCCCCGATCTAGCTAGTGCAGGCTGGCTGAAATAACTTACCAGTAAATCTCAAACCAAAAGCTTGATATATAAGGATTTCATTATGAGTGCCTTTTGACTTTTTACTTTTGCCTTGTTGCACTAGCTTGATTTCCTTTCCAATTTAACTTTTTCTTGTCCAACTATGAGCTAGCTCAATGAAATTCAGTTTAATTGAAATTGGAAAATAGTGTTCGGTTAAACTCCTGTGATAGCCTGCAAGTAGGGAGGAGTTAATTTACATCATTGCCGCAGCCGTTCGACTACAAGACTGGATCTTCATTATCTATGAGAATTATCTTTCCTCGCTGAAGCTAAACTCAAAAGTGTGCAATCTTCTGTTAAACTGAAACAGCTGAGCCATTGCGCTCATAGTACAGGCACAGCAAACAGTTCTGCGGTGGTTAGTATCATGTCCGGTTAAAAACTTATCATGAAACGAGCCGTCTTGCTAGGGGGATTAAAAACTCGGAGAGAGAGGATTTCCGAATTTTGCTCCTCTATGCGGTTTTATAACTAATCAACCGGACATCATATAACGTCAGCAAAATCGTTATATTCACTGATTATGCAAGAAGAAAAACGAATTGTAGATGAAGAAATTTTACTAAAACCAGGCACTTTGTGGAAACGTGTCAAAGAACAAACTGAGTACGCTTTACAATGTGGAGCGCTGCTGACCATACCAACAAAGTTTGAGTTCATAGAGCAAGATGGTATTCGCTTCTTGGTGCGAGTCTTATCTAACCTTGCTCGCAAAGAAGCAGTTAAGCAAAAACAACAAACACAAACTTCATCCAGTCAAGTATTCAATCCTTTTCTTCCTTACGAAGAGGATTTATTTGTTGCAGATATTTCTCACACTCACGTATGTATTTTAAATAAATTTAACGTTACTGACTATCACCTGCTGATCATAACTCGTGCTTTTGAGGAACAGGAAACTCTACTCACTGTGCAAGATTTTGCAGCAATGTGGGCAAGTCTTGCTGAGTTTGATGGTTTAGTATTTTACAATGGTGGCAAGATTGCAGGTGCTAGTCAGCCACACAAGCATTTACAACTGGTTCCACTTCCACTTATACCCGATGAGTTGCAGATCCCAATTGAACCTTTGTTCGCATCCGCTCAATTTCAAGACTTTGTTGGTACTATACCGCAACTTCCTTTTGTACAGGCTTTTACAAGGCTAGAGCCTGCTTGGGTAAAATCTCCATTGAAAGCGGCTGAAGCGACACTCTCACACTACCACGCTCTGCTACACGCCGTCGGTTTAGAAGATACGAAGCAAGCGAGTGGACAACAATCTGGTGCTTACAATCTTCTAGCGACAAGGGAATGGATGTTGATTGTACCGCGATCGCATGAATCGTTTGAGTCCATTCCTGTCAACTCGTTAGGATTTGCAGGTTCGCTTTTTGTCAAAAACGAACAACAAATGCACGTTCTCAAAAACCTTGGCCCTATGACTTTACTACAAAAGGTCGCCTTAGCAACAAAACAAGTGTGAACATTATAAATCACATCATACGTAGAAAAGATCTCCTTTGTAATATGTAATCAAAGTGAAGATGAAACGCCGTGTATCTATACAAATATTTGTGATATCTAGGTAACTTGGTGCGCGGGAAAATTAGGCATGAAAAAACCCTAGCTTGTGAGAGAGATTGCTAGGGTATATTGGTTAAAAAGTTAAGTAGAAAAACCTCTAGTTATTACCAGGAGCGACTAAAGGTTAATAGAATGACAATTCCAAAGAGTCAATTCCTATTCATTTATACTCTACGTTCATTTTTCTCAATTCTCTTCTGTCTGGTGATATAACCAAGTTTTCACATGATGTTCCCTATGGTTTTCATCTCTGTATAGCGCTTAACGTTTTTTTGTTTTTTGGTTTTGAAATAGGCGTAGATATGGAAAAACCTTCTAGTATCTATTTCCGGAATAATAGAAGGTTAAAGAAAAAGCTGCCCTTAAAGCCAATTCGGTTGTGTCCATAGTTTACGTTTGTTTTTGTCAATTCTCTTCTGTCTACTGATATAACCAAGATTTTTGATCGTATTCGTTATAGCTTTAACCTCTGTATACCGCTTAACATTTTCTGTTTTGAGATAAGAAGTGACTACTAGGAGTTGTGGCAATACGGTTCGGATAAGCAGGGGAAGCAGGGGGAGCAGGGGAGCAGGGGAGGAAAAAACCAATTGTCTATCAACTCTTTCCCCCCCTGCCTCTCTACTTCCCCTGCCCAAGAACTGCAAGCCTCAACAGATAAATTCGCACGCTCCGTACCGTATTGGGGGTTGTGGTTGAATGAATAAATAATAAAAATCCTCTAGTCATTGTAGATAGAGACTAGAGGTTAAATATAAGCCCCTGAAGTCTATTCACTTTAATCCTTACTTTAAGTTTGTTTTTATAAATTTTCTTCTATCAATTGACATAACCAAGATTTTGTATGATATGTCTTATGGTTTTAATCACTGTATACAGCTTAACATTTTTATTTTTTAGTTTTGCGATAGGGGTAGCGATACAAACGTTTGTATGGATGGGATAAATATGGGAAAACCTTAGTTTAGGTGAGTGGACTTGGGTATGTATGAAATCGATTTAACGATTATAGTTACTGATTTAGGAATGTAGCCATGAAAAATTCAAGCCTGAGAGAAAGTGTCAGACGTGTGACGCATGTTAGATTCAGTTAAATTATGGTTGAGTGACTAAATAAAAAATCCTCTAGCCTTATAGTACTAGATATAGGCTAGAGGCTAATATATCCGCGAAGCGTAAAACGCTTTAATCCCTACTTTATGTTTATTGTTGTCAAATTCTCTTCTGTCAATTGACATAATCAAGATTTTGCATGATATGCCCTATGGCTTTAATCTCTGTATACCAAATAACATTTTTTTTGTTTTGAGATCAGGGGGGTAGTGGTACAAACGTTTTTATGAATGGGGTAGATATAGGTAGATATGGGAAAACCTTCTAGTATCTATCTCACAAGTACTAGAAGGCAGAAAGCTAAACAATATCCTATTTGAATCAATTTGTTTTTATCCATACTCTAAGTTTTTTTTTATCAATTCTCTTCTGTCAATTGACATAATTAAGATTTCGGATGATATTCCCTATAGTTTTAATCTTTGTATACCGATTAACATTTTTATTTTGAGAGAGGGTAAATATGATGTAGATATGGTAAAAGCCTAATCCGTGAAAGTTGAATTGGGTATATATAGGACTCCGATTTGATTCTTGAAAACATACTGAGACTAAAAGCCCGGTTCGATAAGGCTTATATCTTAAATCCTGTTCAGAAATCAAACAGGATTCCTATATGAGATTAATGTAACTATTATAATTGCTGATTAAAGTTTTACGTTATTTTCAAAAAGGTTATGTTTTTACTTATTTTACTCACATAATTTCTGACAATTTATTTCAAACATTTCCATATCTGAAAAGTCAATTTTTTGGAAAAATATGAAATTAATGCTGTCACTCAAAGTAAATCTTGATTTAAATACTTAGGGATAAAGTGAGGATGAAAAACGAGGGTTATTCCTTGCCCCGTGGGAGTTTTAGTAGATTGAGAAATTAAAAGATCCTTAGGAGTAATTATGAGGGATAACGTGAGGACAAAGGACAAACTTTATCCTGTGCCCTGTGAGGGTTTTGGAAGATTGAGAAATTAAACAACCGTACACATTCTTCATAAGTGATGCTGATGCTGCGAGCAATTTGGTAATACGGCAGACGCGATATCAAGCATAATCCCTACTCAGTCAAGTCAGTTCCCTCTGCGATCACCGCGCTTTGAGTAATCAGCAAATTACATGAAAGGTAAATCTATCTAAGTAAGTTGGGAACAAAAAACTATGTAACGAAATGTCAATGTCTATCTTGGAGCATCCCCGAAGGGGTTCGCACCAGAGATCAATATACGAATAGCTGTTTTAGCTCATGGAGAACACGGAGACGAATTTCAAGAAACCACTCAAGCGACTGTTTCGATACAAGTTGATGGATATGGCTACCGAAATTAGCCATATCAGTTTGTAAGCTTCTACACCATAGGGGAAAACTCTGCCCGAAACTGGCTAACAACCCGATCCAACCCAACAGAATGAGCCGCTTTAAACAGAATCCGATCGCCCTGTTTGATAAACTCTTTCAAAGAAGCCACTAACTCTGCATGAGTGGCAAAACATTCTGTTGGGATACCGCTTGCACCCTGGACTATTGTTTCGGTATCTGCACCATCACTCAAAACCATCAAAGCATCCAATTTCAACTCACGTACAGTTTCCCCCACTTGCTGATGGAGTTGGTGCGATTGCGAACCCAATTCTTTCATTGCACCCAACACTGCAATGTGT
Organism: uncultured Scytonema sp.; assembly: GCA_937873135.1. Lineage (GTDB taxonomy): Bacteria > Cyanobacteriota > Cyanobacteriia > Cyanobacteriales > Nostocaceae > Rhizonema. The sequence goes on from CALMVQ010000203.1 coordinate 50,285, forward strand.
CGCTTTCCTGGTGTTTCTGCTAATAAGTGCAACGCTGCCACCATAGCTTCCGGTGCAGCATTATACGTTTCATCTAAGATTACCACATCTTGAGGCAAAGTAAAACGCTGCGATCGCCCGGACGGCATATCCACGATCACATCGGTGTGAAGGCTAGACCAATCTATATTCAGTATCTGTGCCACTCCTAAAGCCGCCAAAAAGTTTGTAGCATTATGACGACCAGGCAAAGGTAGAGGCAGTTGCATACCTGCGACTTCCAAAGTTTCACCATCAATCAACGTCCCTTGGAGATCGCCGCCAGATAAGCCGTAAGTTAAAGTTTTCCCTTGCCAAACTTTTGCTGCCGTGTCGATTAATAGTGGATTGTCATAGTTGAGAATTGCCACACCATCCTTGGGCATGTGTGCTAATAACTCACATTTTGCTTGGGCGATCGCCTCGATTGAACCCAATAACTCTATATGTGCCGTTCCAACATTCGTAATCACACCAATTGTCGGACGCGATATTTGCGTTAGTTCCGCAATTTGTCCTGCTCCCCGCATCGCCATTTCCACCACAGCATAATCGTCTTCGGCGCTGAGTTCTAGAAGAGTTTTTGGTACGCCAATTTCGTTATTAAAGTTAGCATGAGTTTTGTGAACTCGTCCCTGTGTTGCCAAAACTGCAGCGATGATTTCCTTGGTTGTGGTTTTGCCCACAGAACCAGTAACCCCAATGACAGGAATATCGAAGCGATCGCGCCACCATCTGCCAATTTTTTGATATGCCTCCAGGGTATCATTTACCTGTAAGACTGGGAATCCAGAATTTTGGTATTGAAAATCTACAATCGCTGCGGAGGCACCTTTCTCAAACGCCATTGAGACAAATTCATGTCCATCGAACTTTTCACCACGTAAAGCTACAAACACTTCACCCGGCTTGATGGCACGGGTATCTGTTTGCATACCGCTCCCCAATTGTGCTAACGCTGCTTCAGATAAATTTGCCGGCAGGGCAGAAAGAACTTCAACCAGTTGGCTCAGGGTGGCAGAACAAGGCATAATAAATTTTTCTGATTCTAATCTAAAAGCAAAAGTCTTTCAATCTTATAGTTCTTTTGACACTTTGTGCTTAGTTGCAAGTATTTTCATCTTGACGCTCCCCATCCCTAAAGGGCACATAGCAGCATAGCTCAAATTGCGTGCGGCTCAAAGTGAATATGCCAAATTGGAGAAGCCGCTGACTGAGGCAGAAGTTGGCGGGTGGATATAACAACTTCTTTACTTTTATCAAAAGTTCAAGTTATCTTCTATGTCAAAAACTAGAAAAGTTTGAGTAGGCTATGGCAGATTTAGAGGTTCAGGCGGGTGCGGGTAGTCCTAAATCGTTTCCCCAAAAGGTGAGTTACGGTAAGAATTACCTAGAGAAGTTTTGTAAACATGCTGAACAAATTCGTCGGACTACGGGCAAAAAAGAGATTGGCAAAGTGTCTTCTGCTGAAGGAGAAGAACAAATCAAAACACTAATTGAAGAGATTGTGATGACTGGAGAGACTCGACAACAACGCTATATACTGAAGAAATGCTACACTAATGAGAAGCCGATAGTTAAACATGTATAGTGGGTAAATGAGTATATCGCTTAATCCGAATCACGAGCAATTTGTTCTATCTAAAATTGAAACTGGAAAATACGCGAATGTAGATGAAGTTATTGCTGCTGCGTTCCAATTATTAGAAGAAAAAGAGCAGGAATATGCTTTTTGGTTGAAGGATACTCGCGAGAAAGTAGAGGTTGGTTTACAAGAAATTGAACGAGGTGAGGTTCTAGATACAGAAATTGTTATCGACCAACTCAAAGATAAACTGCGTCAAAAACGCTCTACTCAAATATGAGTCGTTCCACTATATCTCAAACTGCAAGCAGGGACTTGGCTAAGATTATTGATTACTTTTCAAATCTTAATATCGAAGCAGGAGAACGTTTTATCAGGGAGTTTGAGCAAAAGTGCAAAAATCTTGTAGATTTTCCGAAGATGGGGCGTAGTTACGAAGATGTCGCTCCCTTTTTACGGGGAATTCCTGTTGATGGTCATATTATTTTGTACAAAGTAATCGATGACGAAATTACAATTGTCCGTGTTGTTAGTGGAAAGCGAGATTTGAAGTCATTGTTTTCAGATTCTGAATAATTTGAGCGCAATTCCTCCCCAGTATTGCTTGACATACGGTTATTGTAAGTGTTTAACCGAACGTGACATAGCAGTCCTAAATCATTCGTGAAAAACAAGATCCCCGACAACTTTTACGAAGTCGGGGATCTGTAGGATTGCTATTTAAAACGGCAGGCTTGCCCAATAGTCGGGTTCTCTTCGAGTTGCACAATCATGATAACAGCAGGCTCATCTCCTACTGTTCCGGAGAGGTGACCTTTATTGCCTTGTGCATTTGCTTTGGTGCCTTGATCTTCTCCAAAAGAGATTTCACCGACACCCATCTCTACTCGATGTCCGTCCATTGTTTCCACAAACCAGCGACCTGATAATGGGATAATCCACTGTGGCTTTGGGTTTTCATGCCAGGTTCCCATCCATCCCACAGGCTGCACAGTAAAGGTAATCGTGGCACCGACGGTGTTTAACTTATCTAGCCACTGGGGAGAGGCAGGCGGTGCTATGCTCTTGAGAATAAAGTCTTGAATCTGGCAGCGCGACTGGTGGCTTACCCCGTCACTGTCAGTCCAAACATGCCAGTAGTCAATAGTTGGGGGTGTGGGATTCTCTTGAGCATCGTTCGATTGAGATACTGTACGATCCGATGATGAGTCTTGCATAAGGATGAGTGCCTCTCCTGGGTTTTGCAGTTGTGTTGCCTCAACTTTATTGAAGCGCTTTTCGTCGAGTCGGGAAAAATATAGAACCCATTGTAGTTCTGCTTGGTAGTCTACACCTACTCATGAGCGGTGCCCTTTATATTACCGTTTAGGGATTCGAGAAGAAATTGCATTACCTATCTTACACTTGTGTTGGGAGTAACCTCCCTCTACGCAAAGCGCGGGAGGGTATGAATAGTCGTAAAGTATTCTAGTTTTTCATTGTCAAATTCGAGAGATCTATAGTTACTGCAAATGTTCTTGATTCTCAATTTATTATAGTAATGAGTAAGATTGCTTATATAATTAAGAATTGACAACTGCCTTGGGAAGCTGCTCTCAGACTTCTGTGTTGCACGCAACTTGCTCAAGCGTGATTTTCATACCCACAGAGTGATAAAAGTTTGTATGCTGAGTTTATGACTTATTGATATTCTTTTATAAACGAGTGCAAGAAGATTTTAGGCTAATAGTTGATTTAGTGACTGTTTTCGCCGTTGCAGCGTGTGGCGGACTGTTCGCGGCATTGTTGCGACAACCAGTATTACTAGGGTATATCATCGGTGGGATGGTTGTGGGACCAACTGGACTGGGATTGATCAAAGAATTAATTCAGGTGGAAACTCTGGCTCAGTTCGGTGTCGCCTTTTTGTTATTTGCCTTGGGAGTTGAGTTTTCTTTTAATGAACTCAAAAAAGTTCGAGCGATCGCTCTGGGAGGAGGGGCAGCTCAAATCACCCTGACGATTCTGGTTACAGTTGGGGTGTGTGGATTAACAGGGGCTTGGGGAACTTTACCGGCTAAGGGCGTATTTTTAGGGGGAATTCTGTCTTTATCTTCCACAGCAGTTGTCCTCAAGTGCTTGATGGAACGTCAAGAAACGGAAACGCTCCACGGGCAAGTGATGCTGGGTATTTTGGTAGTGCAGGATTTAGCACTGGGACTGATGCTCGCAGTTTTGCCTGCTTTGCACCAACCAGGGGAAGCGATCGCCATTGCAGTGCTGACGGCGCTGTTGCGGATTGGTTTGTTTGCCGCAGGTGCGGTTGTGGCGGGAATTTGGCTCATCCCACCTTTGTTAAGACTGCTTGCCCGTACCGAAAGCCAAGAGTTATTTTTATTAGGAGTGGTGGCGTTGTGTTTGGGGATAGCCTTACTGACAGCGTATTTAGGGCTATCGATTGAGATGGGGGCGTTTGTCGCTGGGTTGATGATTTCGGAGGTGGAATACGCTGACCAAACTTTAACATATGTGGAGTCGTTACGAGATATCTTTGCGAGTTTATTTTTTGTCTCTATTGGGATGCTCATCGATCCACTATTTTTGTGGAACAACCTGCAATTGATTCTGGGATTGGTGGCGTTGGTATTGATCAGTAAGTTTTTAATTATCACGCCACTGGTAAAGTTGTTTCGCTACCCCTTGAAAACAGCGTTAATTGTTGGGTTGGGATTGTCTCAAATTGGGGAATTTTCCTTTGTACTCGCCAGTGAAGGACAAGCACTAGGACTTGTTTCCCGGCATATATATTCATTGATTTTGGGAACGACAGCAGTCACATTAGTCTTGACTCCCTTCTTACTGAGTTCGGTACCGATTTTATTCGACTGGGCAGAATCAATACCTTGGCTGAAACCTTATTTAAGCGGGGAAGGTAAGCCGATGGATGTTGCTGAAGATTTACCCTTGAAAGATCATGTGGTTGTTTGCGGTTATGGACAAGTGGGACGTAATTTGGTGAAGTTGTTGCTTTCTCATCAGTTGCCCGTGATCGTGATCGATCAGTTAGAAAGTAGAATTCAGCAGTTGCGAGAAGCTGGAATTCCTTATGTCTATGGAAATTGTGTCAGTTTTCACGTTTTAGATACTGCTGGGGTAAACAATGCACGAGCATTAGCGATCGCACTCCCCGATCCCATGAGTGCTCGTGTTTGTCTCAAACGCGCCTTGGAATTGTTCCCCGAACTCAACGTGGTTGTGCGTGCCAAAAACGACAAACATATTGAGGCGCTTTACCAACTGGGAGCAAAAGAAGTCGTGCAACCAGAGTTTGAGGCAAGTTTGGAAATGTCAACCCACATACTCACAAATGTCGGCTTGTCACCAGCTATAGTGCAACAAGAAGTGCAGCAAATTCGCAATCGGCATTATTTAGATTTGCGCCCGGAACAAACGGCATCCGAGGTATCCCGTGATTTACGGCAAGCAACTCAAGATTTGAATGGGCGTTGGTATCCTCTCCCAACTGGTTCACCCCTGATTGGCATGACGTTAGAAGAAGCCGATATGCGCTATTTAACAGGAGTGAGTTTGATGGCAATTCGCCGCGCCAGTGGTGAAGAAATAGATTACCCGGATATGGGGAAAAGGTTGGAAGATGGCGATCGCTTATTAGTCGTGGGATCGGATGAAGAACTCGCAGCTTTAGATGAATTCGCAATAGGTAAGGCTGTGATTCCTGGAGAACACAGTGCTTGTCAATGGGTAAAACTCAATCCCGATTGTCCCGTACTTGATCTAACTTTAGCAGATTTGGATATTAGCAATATACATGGGGTACAAGTACAGGCAATCAGGAGAGATGGGAAATTTATCCGCCTTCCCGATCTGGGCATTAAACTACAAGTTCACGATCAGGTGCTACTATGCGGTAATTTACCTTCTCTTGATCAAATAGAACAGTTGTTTACAGGAGCAAACACAACCCCGCTCTCCATTCCGATCATCAAAGCTGCTGAAGCCGAAACACTCAAAGAGTATTTGCCGATGGATAGTTTGTTGGATTAGACATCTCCAAAAATTCCAGTAGATAAAGTCATATAAAAATCCATGTCTTCTGGTGATATTACTTATTTGACTTGGGACAAAAATTGTCAAGAAAGCGTATTAATTTCGCTCTTAGGGAGATCCAAATATCAACGACAAAGTGTCTTTTGTTGATGAGGGGAACTAAGTACCAAAAAATGTACCGTCTCACCAAACCCGGAAAAATCTGCCAGCCTCATTACAAGTAAGGGGTTTAGAGCCAACGTTGAAGCGGAAAAATCGCCCCAATTGTCAACTGGTATACAAAAAGAACAACTTTTCATGGGGCGATTTTTCCGGAGGCTGGCAGATTTTTCTAGGTAAAAGCCCAACCCTCAGCATAGCTGCCTTACCTCAACGACAATTTTTTGTAAAATAACTGGGGTGATTTCTGATGCCTAGTTTTTTAATTCGCGAGTATGAATCGCGAACCAGTTTCTTTTTGTCCAAAGTCCAATCAATAACTAAGTTTCCTGATTCATCAATTGTTGCGTTTAGCTTATAGGCTTGCATACTTCTAATCCCAAAGTTTCTGGAACACCCAGCATGATGTTTAGGTTTTGTACTGCGGCACCTGATGCGCCTTTACCTAGATTGTCGAGGCGAGCAACGAGTAGGGCTTCTTGAGTTGTATCATTAGCAAATACGAAGATTTGAACAACATTGGTGCCGTTCATTGCCATTGCATCTAGGAACGTTCCATCTCGTAACAGGGTGGGATCTTGGAAGGGAGCAACCTGCACAAATTTTTCACCTTGGTAGTAATCCGCGATCGCCCTATGAATGACTTCACCTGGGAGCGGATTATCCAAAGTCCACAGTGGCAACGGCACTTGTACCAGCATCCCCTGCTCAAAATCACCCACTGCTGGTACAAACATCGGCGGTGACGCTAATCCTGAGAAGTAATGCATTTCCTTAACGTGTTTGTGCCCAAACTGCGTTCCATAAATCCCATAGGGATAAGAGCTTGCTCCAGATTGCTCAGAGTGGAAAGTCTCGTACTTATTGATCAGATTCTTCCCACCACCAGAGTAGCCCGATACTGCATTGATTGTGATCGGAAAGTGAAGAGGCAGAAGTCCCGTGGCAATTAGCGGACGAATACATGCTAAAAATCCTGTAGGGTAACAGCCTGGAACGCTAACAAACTGGGCGCTAGCGATTTTCTCTCGCTGCCCTGGATTCATTTCGGGAAAGCCATATACCCAGCCCTGAGTTGTTCTATGGGCTGTACTAGCATCAAGGATCTTCACCTCCTCTTTAGTGACGAAGCTAACAGCTTCACGGGCTGCATCGTCTGGCAAACAAAGAATAGCAACGTCAACGGCGTTGATCAGTTTTGCGCGTTCAGTCGAATCTTTACGCTTAGCTACCTCAAGACTCACTAACTCAATATCATCTCGTTGGTTGAGGCGTGAGTGAATCTGCAAGCCTGTGGTTCCTGCTTCCCCATCAATAAAAATCTTAGCTTTAGTCATTATTGCCATTGTCACTCAGTTCAGCTGTCAGTCGAACCTTCTTTATTTTACGGTACTTTGAACTACCGAGTGATGCGAACAAAGAATTACTTCCTTCGGTGCCCTTTATATTACCTACCGTTCAGGGAGAGGAGGACAAGAAATTCCATCGGAAATCTTACACTCGTGTTGGGAATAAATTCTATACCAAAGGATTGTCACACGAGCTTACGCCCAAATGCATAAAAAATCGTGATTCAGGTCTACTTGGTAACTCACTCTCTCCGCCCCAAGAATGAATAATTGATACGCAAAAACTGTCATGATTCAGCGATTATTCTAGCATTGAGCAAAGTAAAAATTCTATCAAATTCTAATATTCCTGCTAATTCTGCTTCTAACGCAACATTAGAGATTAAACCACCAGTGCTGGTCATAACTGGGGTGGGGTTCAGTAATTATGAGTGATTTGACGGACATGATACTACTCAAACTGTGAGCCTTCGGGATGTTGTCGGGAGGTGCTTTCAGTTGACTAATGATTTCTTTTGGTACAAGAGTCAACATATTAATATTAGCGATCGCTCAACCGGGCTACCTTCACTAATGGCTAGGATTACAGGTTTTTTTTGTACGATTTCCAGCCACCCAACCTTTAACTGGAGAATCAATCTGAAGCCAACCTTTGTCTCCATCTACAACATTCACAACAGATAAACGTGTTCCATTTTTTAATGGCTGGATGATTTTTTCGTTAGTTCCTGGACCAACTCGTACATTCAAGGACGGATCGTCTGGATCGGCAACCACATAAGTACAATGAGATGATAGAGGTGACGAGTGATGAAACGCATAGTATAAACTTGTACTTCCCAAAATTAAAATTACGCCACCAGCAAGAAACATTTTATATTTATCTGGTAATTTTTTGGGCGAGATAACTGTAGTACTGTCAGTAAGCTGAGTTGTAGAACTAGATAAATGTGTATTCTTCTCAATTTCATCTAAGCGCTGCAATATTTCTTGAGTATTTTGAGGTCGATTTCCAGGAAAAGACTTCATCAAGTAATCAATTAAATCTGCCAATGCGCGAGAAATTAAAATAGCATTATCCCGCCAAATTAATTCACCAGTATAGCTGTCATTAGGAAAGACGCTGGGATGCTTACCTGTCAGCAAATACACAAAGGTGCGTCCCAAAGCAAAAAAATCTGATTGGGGCACAGCTTTGCCATTACTTTGTTCTAAAGGTGTGTAACCTACCGACACAATGCCTGTAATTTGCTGCCCCGCTATTTTCTGCATGAAAGTCTGAGTAACTTCCCGTGCTGTACCAAAGTCAATTAATGCTAGCTGTCCATCGGGTCTTAACATAATATTTGCTGGTTTAATATCCCGATGGAAATACTGCTGTTGATGAACTTCATGCAAGATTTCTACTAGTTGTTTTAACCAATTTATTGTCACGCTTTCAACAATTGGTTCATTGTTTCTTTCTTCTAGCCATTCCTCTAAATTCATTCCCTCAATTTTTTCCATGACTAGACAGTGTACGAGAAGGTTATCTCGGAATGTACATATAAAATATCCGTCTTTCTCTACTTTGGGAATACCAGGATGATTCAGTCGCTGCAAAACTTGTGCTTCTTGTCGAAACAGTTCAATTGCCTTAGGATGTTGGTTGTGCAGCACCTTCAAAATTTTCAGCAAGCCATTATGATTAACTTCATAAATAGTACCAAAACCACTAGGCTTCTTTGGGTTACTCAGTAGACGAGTGACTTGATAGCATCCCTGCAGAAGTAACTCAGAGCCACAACCTAGGCAAAATATTGCTTCTCCAGTATTTTGTGGCTTAAGACAATTCGGATTAATGCAATAGCTCATGGATGGCTGTGAGACGGATGTATGTTATATTATATCCTACAGGCTCAGTGTCACGTTGTTTGAACGCAGTGAAAGCTTGAGTATCAATAATTACCGGATAGTCACCCACCGTGCTGTCCTTGAATATGGTAGTCAGGGAAGCTTGAAACTCCTCATTAAATCGATGATGAATAGTTTCGCTACTTCTTGAAAAAGCAGTAGAAGAGAAAAAGGAAGAAAGCAAATGACCAACGCAGGACAACCACCAACCATCGAGGAACGCTTAACCCGCCTAGAAACACTGTTTGTCAATGTGGGTGAAACGGTAGCTGCTCAGAATAATACTATTGCTGCTTTGGAGGCTAACATCCAGCAAACTACCCAAAATCAGTAGACCGAAAACTTTTGCGATGCCGTTGGCGAAGCCTCTCGAAGAGAAGGCCACGGCTTAAGCTGTATCGCCTGGGGGTCTGAGATGAAGGTGGGCGAATAAACCTTTGAACACTTTTACTGAAGCTTTAGAGGCTTTTAGAACAGCTATGTATGAGTCGATTTTTTGATTGGTTGAGCCATAATCGTGACGTATTCGCCGCGCCTATCGCCAGTTTGGGCTTCATTTGGGTTTAATTTTTGTTTAAGTCCCGTAATATACAATTTATTTTGCGTGAGTACTTATCTGGGACGGTGTTCGTAATTATCGCCCTTACTTTGAATTATTCCACACGGATCAATTACAGCCGATCGCAGCATTTCTCCAATTTATGAATAATTTTTACCCATCTACTGCATAAAGTACCCAGCGTTGGCGTACAGGATTCGCATCTTACAACGACTTGATCAACGCCTGAAATTGTTCATTTGAACGAATCTTATCAAAATTTGAGTCAGTTTTCGCCATATCTTGGTATTGGTTAGGACTCAGATTGATAGCTTGTTGCAGGTTAAAGATTGCTTGCTCTACATGAAGCAATTGGGCATAACAGCAAGCCTTACCATAAAAAGTGGCGGAGTCGTCTGGACGGATTTTGTCATATTGATCATAGCTGGTGAGAGCTTCTTGATAGCGTTTGAGAGTTAACAGTGTATTGGCTCGGTTATACAAGGCTTCGGGTAAATCTCTTTGAAATTTAAGGGAGCGGTCGATGCTAGTCAGTGCTTCTTCAAAGCGCCCCAAATTCATTAAAGCAATACCCCGATTACACCAAGCTTGGGGAAAATCATCCTGGAATTCAATCGCGCGCTCGTAGGAAGTGATCGCCTCTTCAAAGCGTTCCAAGTCTATCAATAAATTACCTCGGTTATACCAAGCATCAAAGTTATCTCTTTGAAATTCAATCGCTTTATCATAAGAAGCTATTGCTTCATCATAGCGCCCCAATTCATCCAAAGCACACCCCCGATTCTGCCAGGCTGCGCTCAAGTCGCCTTTAAGTTTCAGGGATTGCTCGGTGCTAGCAAGAGCATCTTCATAGCGTTCTAAATTTAATAAAGCAATGCTGCGAAAATACCAAGCGCCAGAGTCATCAGATTTTAATTTAACAGCATGATCGAGATTAGCAAGCGCCTCTTCAAAACGCTCTAAAGTTAATAACGTCAAACCTCGATTTTCCCAAGCTTCATGCAAATCAGGCATGAGTTTCAAGGCTTGTTCAAACGCTTCGAGTGCTTCAAGGTTACGTCCTGAAAGCCTTAAAGCAATACCTCGATTGCACCAAGCTCCATGAAAGTTGGGTTGGAATACCAGTGCAAGATCGCAAGCCGCCAGAGCCTCATCAAAGCGTCCTAAATTTAACAGCGCCCAGCTCTGATTAACCCAGACTTCATAGTTGCCAGGTTTTAGTTCATTGGCTCGCTCAAACGCTTCAAGAGCCTCATCAAAGCATCTTTTGTTTAAAAGTTCAACGCCCAAGTTAAACCAAACCTTGTCTTGATCCGGTTGAATTTCTCTTGACACAGTATCGCTCTCCTTTTGTGGGGCTATATTCCCCTGGTTATTTATAGAAGTTATTTATAATTCAGCACTCTGATAATTACTACCACCTGGGCGCTGGCGATTTCGGAAAACTGTTGCTTGGTTCTAAAACTTTCCTCCCAGACAACGAGCGATCGCTAAAATTTAACTATGAACCACATAGAAAAAACTAGCCCCAGTGGGTGTTGCATAATGGCGGTATGAATTAAGGTTAATTCCCATGCAATGTCCTACATGTGGCTCGATACATATCCGTAAAAAAGAGGTAAACAGAATCACATTTGTGCGGATTGCGATGCCCTTGGCAACGGCTTAAGCCGACCATAGTGCTGAACTTGCGAGACCGTTGTGGGCGATTGTGAGTGTCTGGCAATGCTATTTCTACGTCACGGATCTAGGCGACTGGCGAAAGGCTTTGCCGACAGTCACGCGACTGCTCGTGCCAAGAGCGCCAAGAAAATTAAGGTTCGGGAGTAGCAATTCGCTATCAACTCACTTCCCCTATCAACAACTCGATTTTTTCACCTTTATGACATTTTTCTGACTATTGACTGAAGACGGAGTAGCATCAGGCTAAGAAACTAAAGGAATGGACTAAAATATACAGATGAACAATATCAATTTCAAAGAACTCTTCCGTGTCATCCTTGCCGTAGCGATCATCATACTTGGAATAACGCACTTTACCGTTCCAGATCAATATGCGAGAATTGTCCCGCCCCAACTTCTCTATCCTTACGGATTGGTTTATCTTAGTGGCTTTTATGAAATTCTCGGTGGTATAGGATTATTAGTCCCGCCAGTTAGTCAAGCAACTGCATGGGGCTTAATTGCTCTTTTTATTGCTGTTTACCCATCCAATATTTATATGGCAGTAAATCTAATTAAAATTGACCATATACCAAATTCACCTTGGGTACATGTTATTAGACTTCCTCTTCAGGCAGTTTTAATTGCTTGGGCTTGGTTGTATACAAAACCAGCCGATTTAGAAAAACAAGCTTCAATTATACCCAAGTCACTTATTACCAAGGAAATGCTGGAATTAAAGTAAGTTCCTTTTTATAGAAAAAGTCAGAAGTCATTGCTAAGGGCAGGTTTAACATTTATAATATCTGAGGCGACACGAGATCTCGTTAAACCCGTCCCTACAGAAATGAATACATTCAAAACAGTGCAAAAATTACGGGCAGAATGGATAAGTCCAGAAAACTTTCATCGCTACGGACAAGTGATTTCTCCCGGTCAAGATGGTAAACCTTTTTGTGTAGAAGATGCTCAATTAGTACTTGACAAAGGTACTCCCCGCTTTTATATCATGCAACTGCATCGTCGAGGGCATAAATTTCATAATATCACTCGTCATATGCAATGTACTCAATGTCTGGGTTCTTTACAAGGAAAGGACTGGCTGATGGCAGTTTGTCCTCCGAATAATGATATGGATGAACCTTTTGTAGAAGACATTGCGGCTTTCCGCATTCCGGGAAATTGCTTTATTAAGTTAGAAGTGGGGACTTGGCACGCAGGACCATATTTTGAGCATGAGGTTGTAGATTTTTATAATTTAGAATTGAGTGATACAAATGTGGTGGATCATTTCACTCATGATTTTCTTAAGAGTCATAATATAGAGTTTGAGATGATTTAGCTGAGACGAAGTTTTTGTCTACAAATACTTAACTATCCTTATAAAGGAAGGTAGAGAACACAAGGGAAGAGGTATCAATAAAAACTTCAGTAGAGAAGCTTCAATCATGGCGTCTCTGCATTTTATTAAAAATTTTTTTTGACATGCACAAGCCAGAGCCACAACGCTTCCAAGTTTCCGCCCCATATCTATAAGCATAAGAGCATAGCAGCATCTCTGAATGGTGTTAAGCGTTAATAACTATAACAAGTTTTTTTAATTAAAATAATAATCCTGTATATAGCTGTCCGCGCATCAGAGCATGAAAATTATATATCTCTTTCTTCTTTCTTGCCTTTGCGTCCTTCTCTTCTCAGTAGCACCAGACGCTGCGCGAACGCAGTTAGGCGTTCTTGGTGAACCAGCGCGCATGATGCGTTTTCCCGGTGTAGGCGACTGGTGTTAGCGGAGCGCGATCTTCTCCCAAAGGGAGACGCTGCCTTGAACGACGTACCCCTCCTCTCTAAGCAAGCTAGGCGTAGCGGACGCTCCTACTGGAGCGTCACCCGTTAGCGAGTCTTCTCCCAAGGGGAGACGCTACGCGCTCCGAGCGTCAGGGCGGTTCGTTTCCTTACTTATATTTTCACGACTCCTATAGGGATTGCTATACAGCCGATTTTAATAGAATGAGTTATATTCGTGGAAACTTCCAACATAAGTTCGGTATGAAAATGTGGTGTAATATAATCCACCATCAAAATCACGAAACCCACTATATTTAAAAATTTGCTAAGATAATTTTTACTGGTAAAAAGTAAATTTATAAAGTAAAATGTTAATCTTTTAACTCTTATGTTTAACTACTTATGACGCCAGAAAATATTTTGGAACTTGCTAAACAGGGAAATGTAGAAGCTATTGCATCTTTATTGAACCTTTCTTTACAACCAAAAGGTGTCACAGTAGAAGCCATGCTTCAGGATGATTGCTTGCATTTATGGCTAAAATCTAGTCAAGTTCTAGATCGACAACCTTTGGTTACTTTTCTCCTTAAGGAAATGAACAACTTAGGAGCTAAGCAGATTAAAAAGGTCAAATTTTATGGACAACGGATAAGTGAGGTTTATCCAAATTGGATTGAAGAGTTTAAATTAGGAGAAACACAACCGTTTAATTTAGACGTCAATAAGCCAGAAAAGTCAGATATTTCTCATCTAGAAAATCCGAAAAAGCAGCTTAACCTCAAGCTGCTTGCTAGTCAAGGTAATATAGTCGCAATTACAACCATCTTAAACCAATCGATACAGCAGGACCATATTACTGTAAAAGTCAGCCTGAAAAATAATTGCTTACAGATTATACTAGAGTCAATACAGGTTCCAGATAAAACAATTTCAGTACCAAAGATATACCGAGAATTGCTCGGGTTGAAACTTGAATTCATCAAGAATGTCAAAGTTTACGGGCGAAAGATAGGAGAGGAATTTCCTGATTGGTGTCAAGAATTTGAATTTAGCCATCAAAGTAATATTACGCAAGTCTCAACAGTAAAACAGCAATCACAAAGATCGGTATTTTTAGCAACTTTACGGAAATTCAAGTTCTCCTCTGTTGTCCCATATAAAGATGCTCTTAGTTCAGAGTTGTATAATAGTAATACTGTTAGACTCCTACTATATTTTGGTCTATTCCCTCTGCTGGTGAGATTTATTGCTATTACGGGGGGTCTTGAGCAAATATCTTGGATATTAGGGATTTACTATTGTTCTATCTGGGGAGTAGTGCTATATAACTTACTTAAGCCTGCACAGTTTTCCTGGGTTAATACGCTCAAATGCGTTTTATTCACTTCTTTTGTAGGTATTCCACTACTTTTAGTTGTTCAAACAGTTCCTCCCTTCAGCATTCTTTACACTGTAGCTCATGAGGAAGGGTTAATTCCGCGTATTGTTGGCTTCGTGCTAGGAGTCGGTGTATTGGAGGAATCATGTAAGGCAATGCCAGTTTATCTATTTCTGCTACGTCCTGGTAAATTAAAAGATCCACTAACTGCAGCTTTTTATGGATCTGTCTCAGGATTGGGATTTGCGATCGCAGAAGGTGTTAATTATTCCTTTCGATATGCTGTAGATTTAGTAGCAGGGCAAAGTAATTTTGGCATTTATATACTTAGTAATACCATCAGGTTTGTCTCTTTACCATTGAATCACGCTATTTGGGCAGGCATTGTTGGTTACTTTTTGGGGCTAGCAGCAATCAACCCATCTAGACAAGGACCTATTATCTTTATTGGTATAGCAATTTGTGCTGTATTACATGGTTTCTATGACACCTTTTCTGGTGGTTTAATAGGTTTAGTAATTATCGCATTTTCAATTTTGCTGTTTGTTGCCTATCTACGTCGTAGCAAACAGATGGTGGATGAAATGCAAAAATCGGAGGCCGATTATATTGCCAGTTTGTCTGAGCCATAGCCTTTGTCAGTTCGATGGCGATGCCTGCACCGGGCGTAGCCATCGAACGCCTGTCTTTTAGCATAAATTTTGTATCTTGTCAATGAAATGTATAGTGAGACCGGGCGTATTACTCAAATAGAATAGCTCGACTACAAAAGTTTTAAGAGTGACGCTCAGATCAACTAAAAATTATTGTCATTTAACCTGAGGGGAAAGAAAGATACCTTGGTCGATTGACCAAGGTATTTGCTTACTTACTCAAACTGTTATTAGTATCATACCTATCTTCTGTAATCAATCAAAACTAAAATCATAATAATGAGTGGTAATGACCATATAGAGAGGAGTGTAGATTATTCCGTTTTCTTTGAACCAGAAACTCTTTGGACAACCCTTAGTCATGTTCATTTATCTGATTATATACGCAAGTAGCATAACAGAAGTTGTTTATTGAGAATAAATAACTTTTATTCTCAATAAAAAAGTTGTATTCTCAATATTTTTTCCTTTTTAACAACCTAAGTTCGATCTAAAAAATCGATTGTATGCACATGCAGGATAACCTTAAAAGATGTTGGTAATGACAAAGGCTATAAGCCGTGGGAGTCTTCAACCAACATGCTATGATGTTCGCTTCGCAATGGATCCTTCAATGCCTTCTACATACCAATTTATTGCTAATTGTTCGCGATCGCTCAACACTTGACCTTTTGGTACTCGAACCTTACCACTTTGATCTTTTACCGGACCATCGAAGGGGTGTGCGGTACCTTGAACAAATTCCTCACGCTTTGCCATCGCCAGTTGTTGAACATCTTGGGGAATCACGGGATTGAGTGGAGAAATATCCACCATTTCTTGACTAATACCATCCCAAATATCTCCAGACTTCCATGTCCCATTGATAACAGCTAAAGCTTGGTTGATATAAAATTTGCCCCATTTATTAACAACCGATGTTAAGTGCGCTTTTGGACCATAATTACTCATGTCTGTATTATGTCCAAAAGCATAAATACCTTTTTCCTCCGCTAGTTGGACAACAGCTACAGAGTCGGTATCCTGCGTCAGCACATCAGCACCCAAATTTACCAAAGCTTGTGCTGCTTCTCTTTCTTTCGCTGGATTGTACCAACCTTGTATCCAAACAACCTTGACTTTTGCCTCGGAATTTGTTGATTGCAATCCTTGAGTAAATGCATCGATCCCCCTAATAACTTTGGGAATGCGATATGTTCCGACAAAACCAATGACATTTGATTTCGTCATCTTACCAGCAATCATGCCGATTAAGTATTGTGGTTCTTCAAAACGTCCTAAATAAGTACCAACATTAGCTGCGCGTTTGTATCCACTACAGTTTTCAAAGAAAACATCAGGAAAGGCTTGTGCAACTTTAATTGTTTGATTCATATAACTCAAGGCAGTTGTGAAAATTAACTTGTTTCCATCTAATGCAAGTTGGCGAATCACCCTTTCAGCTTCGCCACCTTCGTTGACATTTTCGACAAAAGTTGTTTTCACCTTTTCCTGAAGATTTTCCTCCATTTCTCTGCGACCTAAATCATGGGCATAAGTCCACCCAAAATCGCCCACAGATCCCAAATAAACAAACCCTACCTTGAGAGGTTCTTGTTCCACTACAGGTGATGCAGGCGTTAACACCTCACTTTGTGGATGAAATTTTCTTGATGAACAGCTAGCAAAGGTAAAGCTAGATCCTGCTAAAGTTGCATATCTGATAAATTTACGACGATCCATATTTATCAATTTGGTATTCAGTCAAAAAGATTTTAATTTTTAGTGCTAAAGTATAGTTTTGAGTTAGTTACTTGCTTGATTTTAACTTTTTCCTATTACCAGCGGCTTTCTTAAACAAGTGAAAGAATAATGATTTAGATTATACAAATTCAAAGTAAGTAAAGAAAATTAATAAAGTACAGGACTTACGCAAAAAATGCTCTTAAGCTTAATTTACTAAACCGCCGACTTGAAACGACTACCCGTGCCAAGAGCGCAGACTAGTTAAAAATCAACAAAGCTTGACTTGCAGGCTTTACAGTAATTTTGCGTGGTAGCTTTATTTCCGCGCTTCTTTTACTAAATTTCAAATTGTGTCGCCTTCGGTTAAAAAATGCCCTTCAGAACTGACTGCTTAACATTTTGTGTTTTTTTTATAAGCTTTCTTAATAATTTCCTCATTAAAACCGTGTTTTGAGGGATAATAGAAATATAGCTCAAAGTACCAAATATGTCGTTTGTAAACGCCGCCTGTTGTGCAGTAAGTCTTCACCAACAGCAGGAGCAGAATATTCGCCACCACCAGCAGTTTGCTCATACCTCGGTTGACTGTAGTAAAAGCACTTCACAAAACTGCACTGTAGTGGAAAACGGTCGTGTTGTCGTTAAACCAGTAGAAACACTGCCCCAAGAAGATGCTTGAGTCAATCTCCTGACTCCAATGGCTCCACGTTGTGAAAGTAGTTGTAGTCTATGTAGCGGTGTCCATCACCAGTACGGTGGAAGATATCGACAAATCTGGTGTTCCACAATATTTGCTGGGCACTGTATGTATGCCGAGCATTGATAAGCTGTAGAACTGTTTCATCAACTCCACTTAAAGAAATCTCAATCGTAGTTTTCGTGGCAATTAAGGATTCTGGTGTCATTCCATATAAAGGACTGGACTCATTAATTGGATGTATAGCTGCCCAACTCAGTGAAAAGGTAGGTGTTTGGTTTCTCAGTAATTCGAGATCGTAGATCCGACGGATGAAACGCCCTTCAGCAGTCACATCATCACGCATCAAGTACACTCGCAACTGCGCCTCGAGAATTTGGTTACCGCGTTTATTTGCTGTGCGAAATATCAAGGAAGGTACCCCATCATAGGGTGCTATAACTGCTACATCGCTAAAGATGACACGAGCAGTCGGTCTGGAGAAACGCGCAAAGGATAAACCAGTCAGCACGGCAACTCCCACGATACCTGTTATCGCTTCCAATGTGACAACGGCATTGGCATATACTGTTTTAGGGTACATATCACCATAGCCAATAGTCGCTAGAGTTTGCACGCTAAAAAAAAAGCAATCTAGAAAAGCTCCTGGTTTGGCGTGGGCAATACAATCTCCTCCAGCGAGGTAAGCTAAGCCAAATATGGCATTGGTCATTAAATAAAATAGAGCAATTATCCCTAAAAACCCATTCCAGGGAATTGTCAACATTAAATGATAAGGATCGCGCCAGTAGGAATACCACCTACCTAAGCCCTGGATTTTAAACTGTCCATCGTGAATCTTAATATGAATGATTGGATACCGACGTCGCCGTTGATTCTTTGACAGTTTCTTCTGGATAAATCTCATTGATAGTAAAAAAATAATGTTAGGAGGTCATCTTCAAAAATTTTGAAAACATTGGAAAATTTGTGCTTTGATGAATATTACTGTCTTTAATTAAAGTACGTTGGTGCTATCATATTGTTATTTTGGCATCTTGTGTAACTGAATTGCAACCCTTACTACAAGACAAAGTTTGAGTAAGCTTACTTAAGTAATAGCTTAGATTTAATGGCAGGTATTCCTGATAATAGCATTGACCTTATTTGTACATTACCTCCATTTGCGTTAGTACGCAAAAAGAGTATGGGAATGTAGATGCATCTCGATTTTTGGGATAGTTGTAAGCCTGTGTAAACCTCAAGAAAGAGGGAGTTAGGTTTTTACCTAGTACACGAATTGTACTGGTACAAACCAGCTAAAATACTGATTTTAGTAGAGTGGGTGACAGATCGCAAGGAGAGTAACCCAAAAGTATTGGATATAATATTACTTGCGCTTAGAGATTGATTTTATCCAAGAGATATGACCTCAATATTTTTAGCTCTGTAATTTTTTCATCAATCGATTCTATCTTTTTCTTAAGCAGGTATTTTTTCTCTTCATCGGTGAGTTTATCTGACTCAAAATCACGAATTAATTGATGAATTTCTGTGAGCGTAAACCCTAAACGTTTAGCTTGTTTGATTAGTATCAAACGATCAATTGCTAACTTGGAATATTCTTTGTAACGGAAGGTATCACTGGGCTGATTAACAATGCTGGTATTGGAACTGATTGGGCGAAACATCGGTCTTCTAAGAAAGTAACACACCAATATGCCTTACCTTGCCAAAATCGCTTCCCACTCATCATCAGAAAGCGGTTTTACCTCTAACTGGATACCAAAACAATGACTTGCTGCTGCAATCAAAGCATCAATAATCTTCTCAATATCCAGATGTTGAGGAAGTTGCGGGGTTGGATGTGATGCCGGACCAAAAACTTGTGTAAACAAATCTATATCTGGTTCCAAGCAGATGGAACCGTGTTGCAGAATTGTTTCGCCTCGTCGCAGTTGGGCGCTGCCGATGAGTTTGCTACCGTTTGGCAAAATTAAATCTGCACCAGTCGCCGTGCCAAAACAGTTCGGGTTGTGGATGTAGCCGCTTCCAGTTGTACCGTAGTGCAAATCTACGCCAAGCGATCGCCACCCTTGAATCAAAAACTCACAAATTTTTTGGTATATCTGAACACGACTACCAGTGAGTCCAGAGACGACAAGTGCGTAAGTTAAATCTCCTTGGTGTAGCACCGCTCTACCCCCTGTGGGCCGCCGTACTAACTCCACTTTCTTTTCAAGCCAAAACAGATGCTGCCAATGTTCCGGGTATTTGTGTTGATGATAGCCCAGAGAAATGGCAGGTGGCGACCAAGTGTAAAACCGCAATGTTGGGGAATGCCCCAACTTTTGCTGTTCTAGCAACCAGCAGTCAATTGCCATCTGTACGTTGCCAGAGGCTTCCAGCAACGGAATCAGTCGCCATACTGAGGAATGACATGTGACAATTTTCATTCTTCTAAACCGTACCTCCAATACATATTTTTACCTTTATTCAGGGCTACCTACTGATCTTTATTTGTGTTAACTTGTGTGCATCTAAATAAAAAGTTTACAGGTGGTCAGAATGTCATGACCAACAGAAGGTTTGATGTGAACTTGAACTTAACTTTGATTGACAAGCTGTACCTTGGATTAACCAATCAATGATCGTTGTGTTGCTTAAAATATAGACCTTGATTAGATGACTCCTTTGAATTAGTCTCCTAAATTAAAGTCATGCAAACAAATATAACGTTCAAGAAAAGAGATTCCTCACATGACAGAACTTGGCAAAAGTTAAAAGTTAAAAGGCACTCATAAAGAAAAAGAAA